>CAYJGR010000128.1:0-2523 GCA_964370005.1 uncultured Oscillospiraceae bacterium | reverse complement strand
CCATGATACCGCTTATTCACCGCGAGGCGGTCGAGGAGCACGGCTGGATCACCGATCAAGATATGACAAACATGCTGGCCATAGCCGAATCTACCCCCGGTGTTATCGCCGTAAACAGTGCCACATTTGTGGGCTATCGGGTGGGCAAGATGCTCGGGGCGGTATTGGCGACTCTCGGGGTGGTGCTACCCTCCTTTGTCGTCATATGCATTATAAGTCTATTTTACACCCAGTTTCTCGAAAACGAGTGGGTGGCCTATGCATTCGAGGGCATCCGCTGTGCCGTGGTGGTGCTTATGATAGGGGCGATATCTAAACTATCAAAAGGTATGCGCCTTTCGGCCTATTCGCTCACGGTATCGGTGTTGGCCTTTATACTCTCGACAGCACTCGGTATTGATACCATAATAGTGCTGTTTGTTTCGGGGCTTGCGGGACTGATTTGCGCCATTGTGGGACGACGACGTGCAAAACACAAGGATGAGAAAGAGGAGGATAACAAGTGAATATTTTGCTGCAGTGCCTTATCATGTTTTATACCTTCTTTTTAATAGGTGTGTTTACCATCGGTGGGGGTTATGCCATGATACCTATGATAACCCAGCGTGTGACCGAGAATGGTTGGTTAACACTACCGCAACTTATAGATTTTATCGCTGTGGGGGAGTCTACCCCGGGGCCTTTTGCTGTAAATATCGCAACATTTGTAGGCATGGAGACGGTCGGCATTTTGGGGGCGGCTTTTGCCACACTCGGTATCATTTTGCCCTCGTTTATAATAATTGTGCTGATATCACGCTTTTTCTACGATAAGTTCGTGGGCAATTTCTATGTGCAGGGGGTGCTATCGGGTATTCGTCCCGCAGTGCTTGGGCTTATCGCCTCGGCCGTGCTCACGGTGCTTATCAGTGTGTTGTTCGGTGAGATATCGATGACGGCCGAGGTATCGCAGTTTGTGAGCGCACTACGCCCCTCAAGCATCATAATTATAGCTATATTATTTGCCCAAAAACAGTTCAACAAAAAAGCGCACCCCATTTTTCTAACCCTTACCGCCGCATTCCTTGGCATAATTATAAACGGATTTATATTAGCGTAGCTAATATAAATTAGCCATGCCCGTAGGGCGGCATCTAAATAAAAGTGCATCGGCATGGCTTTTATTATTTATATTATAAGGGAGAGCATACATGACTGCATCTATAAAAAGCATGAGAGAAAAGGCACAGTCGGTTGTGAACATATTGGAGGAGCGTTACCCCGCCAAATGTTCCCTTGAATATGAAAAACCTCATGAGCTACTTATAGCTGTGAGGCTTTCAGCACAATGTACCGACGCACGGGTGAATATGGTCACGGGGGAACTGTTCGAGACCTTCCCCACCCCCGAGGCTTTTGCGCAGGCCGAGCTGTCCGAGGTCGAACGCATAATAAAATCCTGCGGTCTTTATAAGACAAAGGCCAAGGATTTGATAGGCATAGGCAAAATGTTGGTGGAGCAGTACGGCTCACAGGTGCCCGACACCATGGAGGAACTGATAAAACTCCCGGGCGTGGGGCGAAAGACGGCCAACCTTGTATTGGGCGACATCTACGGGCAACCCGCCGTGGTTTGCGATACCCACTGTATACGCATAACCAACCTATTGGGGCTGAGTACCGGCAAAGACCCCTACAAGGTCGAGATGCAGTTGCGTGAGGTGCTACCCATGGATAAAGCCAATGATTTTTGTCACCGTCTGGTGCTGTTCGGTCGGGAGATATGCATAGCCCGCCGTCCCAAGTGTGACGAGTGCCCACTTGAGGAGATATGTGCATTTAGGGGGTAGAGAAAACCTGAATGGAGAATTGATAGTGGAGAATTATTGAGTTGCCTTGCAACTAATTTGTATTTAAGGGAATTTGCCCTTGACCGAAATTCTCCATTTTCAATTCTCCATTTTCCATTGCCCTTAAAGCATAAAATGGTGAAAATATCCAATAATTGCTAAAAATACACCTGAATATTCGTTTGACATGTTTTGGACAAGATGTGAAAAAACATGTTGACAAGTGACAAATATGGGGTTATAATACTAAATTGTATCAATATGGATATTTGTGCGTTTTGCGAAAAAAATTGTTGAGATTTCCTGTCTTTTTGACGATAATTTGTTGCAAAACTCACAAAAAATATGGAAAAAAATGGACGACAAAGAACAGCAAAAATTTTTTTGAATGGAGTGGGTGAGCCTATGGTGAATGTCAAGCAGGTTAGGTTGGGGAAAAATGTGCGCCAGAGTTTTTCACATATAGATGAAGTTCTGGACATGCCAAACCTGATTGAAGTGCAGAAAAACTCCT
The DNA here is from genome assembly GCA_964370005.1 of uncultured Oscillospiraceae bacterium. Classification (GTDB taxonomy): domain Bacteria; phylum Bacillota; class Clostridia; order Oscillospirales; family Ruminococcaceae; genus Heteroruminococcus. Next base: position 180 of record CAYJGR010000128.1, on the reverse strand, counting down.
ATAACTGGTTTTTAACCGAGGGGATGAAAGAGGTGTTTCGTGACATCGCCTCTATCTCGGACTATCAGGACAACTTGGTGTTGGAGTTTATCGACTACCGTCTGGATGACAAGCCCAAGTATACTATCGAGGAATGCAAGGAGAGGGACACGACATTTGCTGCCCCTCTGCGAGTGCGTG
>CAYJGR010000127.1:0-2598 GCA_964370005.1 uncultured Oscillospiraceae bacterium | reverse complement strand
TAAGCCTAAACGCACAATTAGAACAATTGCACTGCGATTATACCGACATCACCACCCTTGATATAAGCAAAAATACACAATTGACAGATTTGTATTGCAACAATGCAAACATTAGCTCCTTGAACTTAAGTAACAACAATAAGCTACGGGTGTTGGACTGCATGAACAATCATTTTGCCTACCTAAACATAAACGGCACAATGTTGGATGCAAGGTTGCAACCGGGCACTCAAACCATTTACATTACACCCGTGCAACAGGCAGACGGCTCATGGCAAGTGGATTTGAATCCGCTCATCCCCGGTGCGGAATTGCCCAATGTGCAAAACCTTTCACAAGGGACATTGTTTGGCGGTATCGTTACCTTGGCAAACCCTTTTCCTTCTACCATTACATACGATTTTGCAATTGCCGGTGGCACTGTGGTTATGCCTGTTACCGTGGTTTTGAAAGACACGGTGCTTTTTCTCATTGATGAAATACATTTCCCCGATGCGGTTTTTCGGCACTATGTAAATACTCACATTGATGCAAACAGTGATGGACAACTGAGTCAAACGGAAATAGATGCGGCAACAGTCATAGATGTAACAGGGATGTCCATTGCATCCCTACAAGGGATTGAATACTTTACAAAGCTAATCGAGCTGGATTGTTCTTACACTCCGCTTACAACCTTGGATGTGAGCAAAAATCCTGCCTTGCAGAAGTTGGCCTGCTGCAATACCGGCATCACCGCCCTGGATGTGAAAAACAACGTGGCCTTAACCCATTTGGATTGCTCCGATACCGGCATCACCACCCTGGATGTAAGCAATAACAAAGCATTGGCAATGTTGCGGTGCACAAATAACACACTCACCTCCTTAAACTTGAGTAACAACGCACAGCTAATGTCCTTGGAGTGCGAAAACAATCAACTTGCCTACCTAAACATTGCCGGTACAAAGTTGACAGATCCGTTTGCTTTTTTACAGCAGGGCAGTCAAGCCTTTCAGGTTATACCGTTGCTTCAGCCAAACGGCACGTTGCAAGTGGATTTGAATCAACTCATCCCGGCTGATCAATTGCACGGTGTTCAAAATCTTTCGCATGGCACATTGGCAAGCGGCATGGTTACTTTGTCAGCCCCTTGGCCTGCAACCGTTACCTATGATTTTGCCATTGACCGCGGTGCTTTGGGCACGGCTATGATGCCGGTAACCCTAACGCTTGGTGAACCTTTGGTTGCACCCATTGATGCATTGCATTTCCCCGATGCGGCTTTCCGCGCTGCTTTACAAACCCTTTTCGGCACGGAACTTATGCAAAGCGAAGCAACTGCCACCACCTTTTTGGAGCTTCAAAACCTGGGCATAACCAACTTGCAAGGCATTGGCTATTTTGTAAACTTGCTTAGCTTGAATGTGGATAACAATGCATTGCCGTATATGGATTTGTCCACCGTTAAACAAAGCAGCGATTTTAGATTGACCGCTGTCGGCAACGCTTTTTCTGCCTCGGTGGAGGCTTCGTTTGATGCAAGCGGAACGCTGCAAAACAGCCTTGATTTGAGTACATTTATCCCCACAGCGGCAATGGGCGGCGTGGCAAATGTGTCGCATGGCACGCTTGCAGGCAATGTGGTTTCCTTTGGCAGCAGCTTTCCTCAAAGTTTGACCTATACTTACAATATCCCCGTAGGGGATGGGCTTATCGTGCCCATGACGGTTACCGTTAACCTGAGCCAAGAGCCTTTGGTAACGCCCACGCCCATCCCGGGCACAAGCAACACACCCATCCCCGGCACAAGCAACACGCCCATCCCGGGCACAAGCAACACGCCCATCCCGGGCACAAGCAACACACCCATCCCCGGCACAAGCAACACACCCATGCCCGTTGTAACCAACACGCCAATTCCTCCCGCCACCGGCGACAGCGCGCCCATTGCAGGGTGGATGTTTGGCACAGTGGCAGGCCTTTTCAGCCTTGGTGTGCTGGCATGGTTTGTTTGGAAACAAAAAAAGAAAGCATAACAGAACAAGCATGGCAAACAAAACCGCAACGCAGGGTAAAGTGCGTTGCGGTTTTGTGTTGTGCAATGCGTTGACAAGTGCAGTGCAATGTTTTATACTACCATTATGTGTGAATGTGCACGCCCAAAAGGGTTTGAAAGGATTTGTAAAATTGATGAAAATGATCAAAAGTACTTTTTTATGCTTGGTTGTAATAGGGCTACTGCTGTGCTGCGGCGTGGCGTTGGCAGGCTCGGTAACGTACCCGGTTGCCATTGATGAAACAAATTTTCCGGATGCTACTTTTCGTCAATTTGTAGTGGATCGTTTTGACACAGACGCAAACGGCCAACTTTCCCAAGCCGAAGCCGAAGCGGTAACACACATGGAGGCAAGCGATCAGAGAATGATAACACTACAAGGTGTTGAATACTTTACAAAAATAACAGAGCTGAACTGTTATAATAATTCGCTTACAACCTTGGATGTAAGCAAAAATGTGGCATTGCAGGTGTTGATATGAGCAGATACCGGCATTAAGGACCTTGATGTGAGCAAAAATCTGGCATTAAAGGAATTATACTGCAACAATACCGATATC
>CAYJGR010000126.1:0-2631 GCA_964370005.1 uncultured Oscillospiraceae bacterium | reverse complement strand
TGGAGTAGCCCCACTCGTTGTCGTACCAGCTAACAAGCTTTACGAAGTTGGGGTTGAGCATGATGCCGGCCTTTGCGTCGAACACAGAGGTGCGGATCTCGGTGTAGAAGTCAGCCGATACCACGTCCTCATCTGTGTAGCCCAGAATGCCCTTGAGCTCGCCGTCAGAAGCTTCCTTGATCTTCTTGCAGATCTCCTCGTAGGTGGTGGACTTCTCAAGACGGACGGTCAGGTCAACAACCGAAACGTCAAGGGTGGGTACACGGAAAGCCATACCGGTCAGCTTGCCTTTAACCTCGGGGATAACCAGAGCACAAGCCTTGGCAGCACCTGTCGAGGAGGGGATGATGTTGCCAGAAGCTGCACGGCCACCTCTCCAGTCTTTCTTGGAGGGAGCATCGTTTGTCTTCTGGGTATTAGTGGTGGCATGTACGGTGGTCATAAGGCCCTCTGCAATGCCGAAATTATCGTTGATAACCTTAGCAAGAGGTGCAAGGCAGTTTGTGGTGCAGGAGGCGTTGGATACAACGGTCATATCCTTCTTGTACTCCTTGTGGTTAACACCCATAACAAATGTGGGGGTGTCATCCTTGGCGGGAGCAGAAATTACAACACGCTTTGCGCCGCCCTTGATGTGAGCTTGGCAGGCCTCTGTGGTGGTGAAGATGCCGGTGGACTCTACAACATACTCAGCACCTACACTGCCCCATGCGATGTTTGCGGGATCCATCTCGTTGAAGATAGTAACAGCCTTGCCGTTTACCACGAGCTTACCGTCCTTTGCCTCAACAGTGCCGTTAAATCTGCCGTGTACGGTGTCGTACTTTGTCATGTAAGCCATGTACTCGGGATCGATAAAGGGATCGTTGATACCCACGATCTCATAAGTTTCGGGCTGGGACATTGCTGCACGAAATACCAGTTTGCCGATGCGGCCGTAGCCATTGATGCCGATTTTAATTGCCATAATTTCATACGCTCCTTTTTTTTCTTGTTTGACCACTAATATTCTATACTAAAATGGCGCAAACTACAAGATTTGCCGCGAAAGATATGATATTTTTTTGACAAATCTATGTTTGTAACAAATTATTGGAACATAGGTGGGATAATTTCTGTAAAATGCTACCTCTAAAACCTTGAAATTTACCCCACACCACCACTCCCCACCTCTTTTACCTCTCATTGTCTCAAAATACTGCTCACATCTTCACGTCGAAACTTGTCAAATTTTTTTGCTAAATAATTGCTTTAATTATTTTAAGTAGTTATAATAGATATACAGTATTTGTACACACTAAGACTTTAGAAATCAGTCGCTTGACGCCTTTGTGTGATAAGGAGCGTGTTGTCGTGCGTAAAGAACTCGAAACTTTAATAGAAAATATAACCAACCCCGCCATTATGACAGATGCACAGTTGGATATCTTGCATGTGAATGATCCTACCCGCAAATTGTTCCCTCCCTGTGCCAATCCCTCGGGTCTGCGCAATCTCTTCCCCTCGACCGATTGGGAATATGTGTGCAAAAATGTGCAGGCAGGTCTTCCTTGTGACCTGTCCGACCCTTTACTTACCTCCATTGGTTGGCGGCTAACTCTTACACCTTTTTCAGGTGAGGAGGATGACCGCTTGGTTATGGGCGTCTTTACACCGCTCTCCCCCCCAAAAGAACAGTCGGAACTTCATCAGTCTGTAGCTACCTTCTCCCATATATACCGTCAACCACTGTCCAATATCTTCGGGCTTTTGTCGGTGGTGCGCCAAACGTTGGCCTCCCGTGCCGATGACAGCCTCGACCGCTATTTGGACGATATCTCAAAAGATTGCTACAGGATGCTACGTGACCTCGGTAGCTTTACAGATATATACAAATTCAGCGCCGGACTCCCCATGCGCTCACAAGTATTTGATATTTGGGAGGTCATTCGCTCGGCCTGTGAGTCGGTGGGGGTCTGTATACGTAAGCTCGACATACCTCTGGAATGGGAACTGCCCACCTCCCCCGCCTATGTTTTAGGTGACCCCACCCTCGTTACCATGGCCTTTTCACATCTCATGTCAAATTCTTGCCAGTTCACCCGTGAGAGCAACTCAATTTCGGTAAACGGCAAGGTCAAAAACGGTAAGGCCGTCATAACCGTCACCGACCATGGCATCGGCATCCCCGCAGAACTTCAAGGGCGGGTGTTCGATATATTCTTTTCCCACTGCCCCGATGAGGCACCAGGCTCAAACGCCGGATTGGGACTTACATTTGTTCACTACCTCACAAATGCCATGGGGGGTGCCATCGCACTGCAATCCGAGGATATGGAGGGTACTACCGTGGTTCTGTCTCTCCCCTTGACCACCCAGAAACCCGAGGTTTCCTCCTGTTTTGATACGGCGATGCTTTTATCTGACCGCTTCTCCCCCATACATGTGGGACTGTCAAAAATTTTTTAGCACCCCAACCGCTAATATCCGAAAGAAGGTAATTCCTTATGTCACAGACACTCGGTGGGATATTTGATTCCCACGCCCACTACGATAACGGTCGTTTTGACTCGGATAGAGATAGCGTTCTCCAAGGCCTGCCCGCCTTGGGCGTTGAGTACATCATGAACGCCGCCAGCGACCTTGCAAGTG
>CAYJGR010000125.1:0-2655 GCA_964370005.1 uncultured Oscillospiraceae bacterium | reverse complement strand
TTTGCATCTCTTTGCGCAGTTTGAGGTCGAGTGCGCCCAGAGGTTCGTCGAGCAGCAGCACACGGGGACGGTTGACCAGAGCACGGGCTATGGCCACACGCTGTTGTTGTCCGCCCGAGAGCTGGCTTATTTTGCGGTGTTCATAGCCCCGCAGTCCCACTAGTTCCAGCATCTCACGCACCAAGGTGCGACGTTCCGGTTGTGATGTCTTTTTGATTTTTAGCCCAAACTCAACATTTTCATAAACATTGAGGTGGGGAAAAAGTGCATAGCGTTGGAATACGGTATTGACTTGACGTTTATGTGGTGGTAGATCGTTAATTTTTTTTCCATCAAAAAAAACGTCACCCTCCCCCGGTTCGACAAAACCGCCGATAATCCTAAGTGTAGTGGTTTTACCACACCCGGACGGCCCGAGAAAAGTAACGAATTCTTTATCGCTTATGTCAAGATCAATGCCATGGAGCACTCGCTCCCCGCCATAATCTACACAGACTCCACGCAAACTAACCACAGTGTTTTGATTCATTGTAATACCCCCTTTGCGGATTTGGTCTTGGATATTCCCAAGACCCCGACAACTTTTGATACCACACCCCCGCAAAAGGATTTTGACCGTGCCCACGGGTTCTTTTAATAGCACGGATTAGCTAAGGTGGTACGTGAGTCATCTAAGCTACAGTAATTTCGACAAATAAAAGTCATAACGAATATACAGATTTTTAATAAAAAAGTCAAGCATTTTTCACGATTTTTTTTGAAAAAACGTTTTTATACCGTCATTATAAGCTTTTGACTTGTGTAATACTCACATTTCCTGCATAATACTCTATTTTTTTCAATTTTTCTCTAAATATGAATAAATTATTAAAATCAAAATTGCAAGAGCATCTAACTCCCCACAGCAGATAATTTCCCCAAAGATACCCGCAGTCGTACCGCCAACACAGCGGCCAACCCCGCCTTTACAAGGTCAGGTAGCACAAAAGGCACCACTGCACTGCTAAGTGCTTGCCCCACTGTGACGCCTGTAGACAGCATAAGCCAACCGCTCCCCATGACATAGCATATGAGCAGTCCCGCCGACATCGAAAGCACACAAAATAAAAACCCGGGGGATTTCTTTGTATGTATAACCAGTGCAATTACAACCGCCATCACAGGGTAAGCAATTAAAAACCCACCTGTGGGGCCAAAAAGTTTGGCGGGCCCCGCCGAAAATCCGCTAAAAACAGGTATACCCACAACCCCCATCAGTAGATATACAAGCTGTGAAAACAGCGCCTGTGTAGGCGGTAAAATCCCACCACAGAGCATAACTGCCATCACCCCGAGTGAAAAGGGTATAGGGGTAAAGGGTAGGGGGATTATTATCTGGGAACAAACTGCCGTGAGTGCGGCACATAGGGCAGTTCGGGTATAATTTTTTAACTGCATTGGGTCGTCTCCTTTATATTTTTAAGTGTGTCATGCAATCGGTTTTACGCTGACTTCACCGCTTTGGAGGGTGCGTCGTTCATTTCTGTCTGAGCATAGCAAGAGGTTGGCATTATCGTCCACCCCATGCACCAAGTAGGGCATGGGCTCGGGGTCGGCCGATACCGTCACCCATTTGCCACTTAGCCAAAAACGTTCCCTATATTGCCCCATCAGCTCAATAAAATTCTGTTTCGTATCGCTGTAATAGTGGTCAAATTCACGCAATATGGCCGATATCAGGCGATTGCGCAGGGGCGCGGTGGCTGTGTGCTCTGATAGTGAGGTGATGGTCTTTGCAAGCGGTGTATCCGCCCCCACTTCCACTCGCTGTACATTTAGGCCAATGCCGACAATCACATAATCGACAAGCCCCGTTTCCATCTGCACCATGGCCTCGGTGAGAATCCCACACACCTTTTTATCCCCTATCATCAAGTCGTTCACCCACTTAAAATCGACCTCTATACCACATACCTTTGATATAGCCCGAGCGGTACAAACCGCCGCTGCCACGGTGATGTTGGTGCAGTCCTGCGGGGGCAGGTTGGGACGCAAAAGCAGGCTCATGTATATCCCACCCGATGGCGAGAGAAAACTGCGCTGAAATCTCCCACGCCCCGCCGTTTGGCTTTCGGCCACCACCACACTGCCCTCGGGTGCGCCTGATCTGGCCATCTCCCGCAGGTGGGTGTTGGTGGAGGAGGTCTCACCGAGCAGGGTCAGCGAAAACGGCAGGCGTGTGTCCACAAGCCCCCCTGCAATCCTGCTAGCCGAGAGCAAATCAGGCTCACCGTCGAGAATGTACCCGCTGTTTTGGGTGGAGGTGATCTCATACCCATCGGCACGCAGAGCCCGGACCGCCTTCCAGACCGCCGTGCGTGATACCCCCAACTCCTTTGCCATAGCTTGACCCGAGCAAGGCCTTTGTGATAGCTCCAACATCGCCAGTATCTCCTGTTTTGTACCCATGTCCCACCTCCGATTTTCAGCGCTGAGTATATAGTAATATAAAAAAAGCCTATTGTCAACTTTTATGCGAGTCAAGGTTGACAATAGGTGGGGGTGGGGCGGAGGCTCGCCCCTGCGCCCTTTACAGGGGGGCATGTGCGGTTTTTGCATATGCAGTCGTCCGCCGAGTGTGCGAGGCTAAGGACGACCGAGCCTCCGCCCCGCCCC
>CAYJGR010000124.1:0-2793 GCA_964370005.1 uncultured Oscillospiraceae bacterium | reverse complement strand
TGGCTTTTGGCAAACAGCTCGGACAGCTCGGCGGTGAGGGTGGCCATTTTCTCCTCAAAACTGCCCTCGTCCTCTTCCTGCTCGGGTATGCCCACATACCGCCCGGGGGTCAGTATGTAGTCCTGCTTTGCAATGTCGGCGGTGGGCACGGCGGCACAAAAGCCCTTTTCCTCGCATAGCTCACCCACATTAAAGGCGTTGTAGGTGTCGGCAATTTTGGCTATATCCTCGTCGGTCATTTCACGCAGTTTGCGGGTTATCATAGTACCCATTTTGCGGGCATCAATAAAGAGGGTTTGGCCTTTTTGCTTTTTATTCTTTGATAAAAACCACAGCGACACGGGTATGCCGGTGGTGTAAAAAAGCTGTGTGGGCATGGCGATAATGCACTCCACAAGGTCGGCCTCAATGATATTTTTGCGGATGTCGCCCTCGCCGCCTGTCTGTGAGGAGAGCGAGCCGTTGGCCAGCACCATGCCTATTTTGCCTGTGGGTGAGAGGTGGTGTATCATATGCTGTAGCCAGGCAAAGTTGGCGTTACCTGCCGGCGGTGTGCCATACTGCCACCGCACATCATCCATAAGCTTGTCCGCCCCCCACCCCGAAAGATTAAAAGGCGGGTTTGCCATAATAAAATCAGCTTTGAGCTGAGGGTGGCAATCATTAAAGAAAGTATCGGCATTAAACCTGCCAAGATCCGCCTCAATCCCACGGATGGCAAGGTTCATTTGAGCCATTTTCCAGGTGGTGGGGTTGCTGTCCTGCCCATACACCGAGATATTGCCGATATTCCCGCCGTGGTTCTCAATAAACTTGGCCGACTGCACAAACATACCGCCACTGCCACAGCAGGGGTCATACACACGCCCATTGTAGGGCTGTAATACCTCGACTAAAGTCTGCACAACGCAGGCGGGGGTGTAAAACTCGCCGGCAAGTTTGCCCTCGGCCTCGGCAAATTTGGACAGGCAATATTCATATGTGCGCCCCAAAATGTCCTTGCTACTGCCGTGTACGCTCATCTGAATATTGGTAAAGAGATCGACCACCTCGCCAAGACGGCGTTTGTCGAGTTCGGGGCGGGCAAAGTTTTTGGGCAGGATGTCTTTAAGGCGTTTGTTTTCCTTTTCGATAGAGCGCATGGCATCATCAATAACCGTGCCGATTTCGGGGGTGTGCGCCGCTCTGGCAATAACGCTCCATCGTGCGCTTTCGGGCACGAAAAATATACCCTCCGAGGTGTACTCGTCGATATCCTCCTCAAAGCCGTCCCCCTCGGCCACAAGCTCATTAAACTTGGCCTCGAAGCGGTCGGATATGTATTTTAGAAATATCAAACCCAGCACGACCGATTTGTACTCCGAGGCGTCCAAGTTGCCCCGCAAAACACAAGCGGCATCCCAAATTTGCTTTTCAAACCCGATGGTACTACTATTAACCTGCGACATTTGACATCCTCCAATAAAACCCCGGCGAGAGGCTGCCGGGGTGATGTGTGGTAAAAAGATATTCTTACTCTTATTATATCGAATTTTGGCGGGGGATGCAATGGGGGTGGGGGTGGTTTACAATGAATAAGTTTGATGATATAATAACCAAAAAGCGGTTATTATAATTATTTATATGTGCCTACTAACGCAGATGCACGAATTATATCATAAATGATTTAAGTTATTCATGCGGGTAACATTGTTTGCATTTATGATATAATTACCGTGAAAGTATATGCGTGACGATCACGACAAAAACCATTTGCGGGACAGTATTGTCGTGAAAACATTGCAAAAGGTAGCACCCATTTGAAAATCACCTAACTATTAAGGCGAAACTAAATAGGCTGCTTGGACAACTAAAGAGTGAAAATTATTTATGTAATGCAAGCAGTGATATTTTTTATCATGGGCTTGCTTTTTGTTTTTTAATGGCAAGCATTTAAATCTCTGATGCTATATTGAAGTATTAAACTAAATCAGAAAATAAAGAAGTCAAAGAGTGACAAGGGGATAAGAAATGGCAGAAGAGGTTAAACAAAACAGGGGCACAAAAAAACCTACAATTATTATAGCGGTGGCTATTGTTTTATTTGCGCCATTTGCTGTTATATTGGGGCTACATGTTGGTAACGCCATAAATGCAATTTGTCCCGATATAAACCTAAACCCATTTGGCATTGATAATGTCTCATGGTTTGGGTTTTGGGGTGCTTATTTGGGTGGGCTTTGCACACTCATAGCTTTGATATTTACACTAAGGAGTAATAAAGAAATATCAGCTAAGGCACTTCAGGCAAGCGATAGCGCTTTAGAAAAGACATTGCAAGCCAATCAAAAAGCTTTAGAATTGACACTGGAAAACAGTAAAAATGAATTGTCAAAAACTATCGAAGAAAATCAGCGTCAGATAAAATATCAACAAGAAATGCAAAATATCGCTAATGAGCAAAAAGTGATTTCTAATGCAATCGTTTCATTGCAGCCATTAAGAGTAAATGTGTTTATTTATCAATCCGCAATTAGTGTTAAAGATAGAAAGCAAACTGCTGATTTATTGGGAGAAATTCATATGGCGCAAGAGCATATTGGGGCACATAGGGTATCTCTGGAATTAGAGAGCGAAATTTGCAGTGGCTGTTTTCATTATTGTATGAATTTTACAGAATGTAAACTTGGAAAGATAAAAAAATCATTTAGCGAAAGATACTATAATGTTTATAATGATATTCGCAACTGCCTAAACGATTTTGCTGAATTTGTACAAGTTGTTTCTAATGATTTCACTGCCAAAAACACCATA
>CAYJGR010000123.1:0-2921 GCA_964370005.1 uncultured Oscillospiraceae bacterium | reverse complement strand
TTATTTTCACCCTGCCCGGCGGTGCCGACTACATAAGAGAACAAGGCTGGGACAAGGACATCGACATGTCAAAAGTCCACCACATAAATAACGGTGTTGACTTGGCGGCCTTTGACTATAACCGAGATAACTTTCAGATACAGGACGACGATTTGGAAAACCCCGACATCTTCAATGTGGTCTACACCGGCTCTATACGGAGGGTTAATAACCTCGGTATACTGCTTGATGCGGCAAAGCTGATAACCGACCCCAAGATTAAATTTTTAATTTGGGGCGGTGGTGATGAACTCGAAGCCCTCAAACAGCGGGTGGTGAACGAGAACATCACAAATGTTTGCTTTAAGGGGCATGTGGAGAAGAAGTATGTGCCGTTTGTTTTGAGCAGGGCAGATGTTAATTTGTCCCACTATGCTTATTCTGAGATAAACCGATTTGGCACAAGTCGTAATAAGATGTTTGAGTATCTGGCAGCCGGAAAGCCCATAGCCTCCACCGAAACCGATCCATATGAATTGGTGCGCAAGTATTACTGCGGACTATCTAACCAGTGTGACACGCCACAAGAAATAGCCACTTTGCTTAATAAATTGTTTGCGCTTGATGACAATGAAAAGGATATCATCAAAGCAAATGCGAATCGCACAGCGAAATTATTTGATTTTAGCGTGCTGGCAGATAATCTTATTGATATAATAGAAAATATATAAATGTATCCAAATCAAAAAAGGAGCACAAAAATGAAAGTAGGTATTGTAGGAATTGGTTATGTCGGGTTGGTGCAAGGGATTGTCATGGCTAATTTGGGGATGAAAGTCACATGCATGGACAAGTCATCCGAAAAAATCGATATGCTAAAGCGTGGTGAGTCTCCGATATACGAACCCGGGATGGAGGACTTGCTCAACAAAAACATTAAATCAAACAGGCTGTATTTTACTACCGATATAAAAGAGCTTGTGGATAATAGTGATGTTATATTCATCGCTGTTGGTACTCCCTCAAACGAGGACGGCAGTGCCGATTTAACACATGTCTTAAACGTAGCAGGTAGCATCGCCGAAAATATGACAGAGTACAAGGTTATCGTGACGAAATCCACCGTGCCGGTTGGGACAGGGAAAAAGGTGAAAAATTTAATCAGCGATGTTTTAGATAAAACGGGAAAAAGCATAGATTTTGATATGGCATCAAACCCGGAATTTTTGCGTGAGGGGCGGGCAATAGGGGATTTTTCCAACCCTGATAGAATTGTCATTGGCACCGAAAGCGAAAGAGCTAAAAAGGTACTTAATGATTTGTATGGCACGTTTAATACTAATCAACCCCCTATAGTCAACACAACGATTGAGACCGCCGAAATGATAAAGTATGCCTCTAACGCTTTTTTGGCGGTAAAGATATCTTTTATAAATGAACTCGCTTTGTTGTCAGATAAGGTGGGGGCGGATATTCAAACGGTTGCCAGAACGATGGGTATGGATGGGCGTATTTCGCCTAAATTTTTACATGCAGGCCCTGGATATGGTGGCAGTTGTTTCCCAAAGGACACCAGAGCAATAGTTGATATTGCAAAGGATTATGGTGAGGAGCTGTACGTTGTTAAGGCGGCTATCAGTGCAAATGAAAAACAAAAGCACAAAATGGTTGAGAGAATAATCAACAGTATGTCTTCTGACGGCAGTTTGAGCGGTAAGAATATCGGTGTCTTGGGATTATCTTTTAAACCCGAAACCGATGACACCAGAGAAGCTCCGGCAATTGATATAATAAATGCGCTTGTAGCAAAAGGAGCTAAAATTCAGGCCTATTGCCCACAGGGAATTTTGGAGGCAAAGGTGCAACTCAAAGACATAGAACGCAGTATAAAGTACATGAATGATGAGTACGAGGTATCAAAAGATGCCGATGCAATCGTGTTAGTCACCGAGTGGGCGCAGTTTAGAACACTTGATTTGACTACTATAAAAAATAACATGAACGATAACTTTTTCTTTGATTTACGAAACATATATTCCAAGAACAAAGCAGAGATGCAAAAGACATTTAAGTATTTCGGTGTGGGTATTGGTATCTAATTCCCTAACCAAAAAGGAGTAGTATAATGCAATTCATCGACCTAAAAACCCAATACACCACCCTAAAATCCGACATAGATACTGCCATACAGACCGTCCTTGACGATGCCCGGTTCATCCTGGGTCGTGAGGTCGGCGAGTTTGAGATGACATCGAGGAGGTCAAGGCAAAACTGCTCACACTCGAGTGCATAAGACGGGAATTGAATGAAATGGCATAGTGATAATTTGAAAAACATCTTTATATATCGCAGTATTCTTAAGTGGAGGCAATAATGGGGTTTAAGCAATTAAAATTTCCTACCAACTCTTTGTTTTTAGTGACCGGTGGTGCAGGGTTCATCGGCTCGAACCTATGCGAGGCACTGCTCGACATGGGATATAGGGTTAGATGCTTGGACGACTTGTCCACAGGCGACCAAAGCAATGTAGATATGTTTTTGGATAATCCCAACTATGAGTTTATAAAGGGTGACATCAAAGAATTAGAAACCTGCCTACAAGCCACTGTTGATGTGGATTTTGTGCTACATCAAGCGGCATGGGGTAGTGTACCACGCTCGATTGAGATGCCCCTGTTTTACGAGCTAAACAACGTGACCGGCACACTAAATATGCTTGAAGCATCAAGGCAAAACGGTGTAAAAAAGTTTGTATATGCCTCAAGTTCCGCTGTCTATGGCGATGACCCCACCCAGCCCAAAAAAGAATACCAAGTGGGCAATTTATTATCTCCATATGCCTTCACAAAAATGGCAAACGAGGAATACGCCAAACTGTACACCAAGCTATATGGGCTTGACACATATGGCCTTAGATATATCAATTTGTTTGGCCTCATGCA
>CAYJGR010000122.1:0-2978 GCA_964370005.1 uncultured Oscillospiraceae bacterium | reverse complement strand
TTTATGACATGGGGGATGCCTTTGGCGAGGTGCAAACGACCGAGGGTGTAAGCCTTGTGATGCCCGAGAAGATTGACGGCACCGTGGGTACACAGTTCAGTGCTGTGGTCAAGGTGGGGTCTTGGAGCGACTCGACCATCCGAGTGATCGACGGTGTGTACAGCATACCCGATAGCCTTGAGGTTGTAGGGGTCACCATGGGCAGTCAGATTACAGGGGGTGCGCTTAACTACAATTTGGACGAGGGTAAGCTCCGTTTTGCCTATATGAGCGACGATTTGGGCGAGGTGAGCTTAAATACCCCCAGCTTCCCCGCCGAACTCATGAGCATTAGCCTGCGTCTAAAGCAGACTATGGCAAACGGAAGTAAAATTGACATCTCGACAGATAGCATTGCACTTAGAAGTTCCAGTGATTTGCCGACAGAAAATCCGGATATCACAGCGGCCAAAAATCAGGTTGAAGTGACGGGGTCGGGAGAGGTTATGACAGCTACCCCGAGGGTACTATACATAGGTGATGATAGCGATCTTATCCCCTCCGATAAACAGGCGGTGGCGGTTGAATTTGTAAACCTACCCGAAGACTCAAAGGTGATGTTTGATGCAGTCGAGTTGTCCTATTCGCAGGAGATAAGCACCAAAAAGGGTGTGGACACCTATGTGGCACTGCTGGACACCTCGGTGAGCGTGGCAGAGCTCGGTGATATTTCGAGCTATGCCATCACACAGGAGGCCTTTGACAGCATAACATTTGCCGATACAAACGATGATGGGGTTATAAACGCACAGGATTCGCTCAACACCCTATCGCTGTGGCTTAGAAAGACAGCTATAGACAGTGATAAGCAAATTTTGGTGCACAACGTAAACGCCGACTCGGCGATAAATACTGCCGATGTACTGGCCATAATCGAGCTCATTGTGAATGCAAGAGAACTGGATATTGTGACAAAGTAAGATATTTGATAATAAAAACGCAGGAGCCACCCGGTGAGTGGCTCCTGCATCTAAAAATGTAGAAAATGGTGAAGTATCATGCAAAAAACATTACAGATGATCACGAATAATAAAAAGATATGTGTAGCGGTGGGGGCTGTTTTGGTGATGGCCGCCACGGTGCTTTTGCTGATAACATCTTTTGCGCAAAACGCTCAAAATCCGACCATGTACCTACAGGTGAGCGAAGATTTAGTAGCCATGAGCGATCAAGAATTTTATGTGGATATAAAAATTGATAACTTCCCCGAGGATGGGGAGTACCCCGCTGCCAGTTTTTCTTTGGATTTTGATAAAACGAAACTTCAATTTGATGGGCTGAGTGTCGGTACGATGACCGTGGGTGACACTGAAAACAGCCCGCAAAGCGTAGAGATCCCCACATGGCAGTGTAATACAGAGGTGTCAAATCAAAAGGGTAGTATAAACGCACTATATGTGGATATGACGGCAAGTGACGGTGCATATCGCTTACATAACTATAAAAAAGATACCGCCGATATACTGTTGAGGCTTGATTTCACACTGCTTGACAGTGCAGCGGCAGGTGAAAGCATAGAGCTGACCTTCACAGATGCCGTGCTGGCGGGTGTGGATGAAAACGGCAACGAGGCGGGGGTTTCCACCATCGATAACACCCTTGTAGTAAGGGGTGTCGAGCTTAAAATTGCGTAAGAGGGCACACGAATAACCTTAATCTCTAAACGGTGGCCACCCAAGTGCTTGACCACCCAATACATGAAAATGCAGATGACCTACGGTCTGTCCGCCATGCTCACCGCAGTTGTTTACAATGCGGTAGCCTTGCGACAGGTCGAGGTCTTTTGCTATTTTGGCGATGGTCTCGAATATGTGGGCGGTTAGATGGCTGTTGTCGGTCGTGATGTCGTCGGCACTTTTTATATGCTGTTTGGGGATGACTAAAAAGTGGGTGGGTGCTTGGGGGGAAATGTCATAAAATGCCAACACCTTTTCGTCCTCATACACCTTGTTGCAGGGGATTTCTCCCGCTGCAATCTTACAAAATAAGCAGTCGCTCATGGGGTGCATCTCCTTTTATCCTTTATTTCTTTTCGGTCAACATATTGCGGATTATTGCGGGGGCACCCGATAGCATCTCATCTATGCGCAAAACCTCGGTGGTGCCACCCATGGCGCTGTCGGGGCGACCGCCACCACTGCCACCTATCGTAGCGAGAAGTTCCTTGATAAGCTTGCCGGCATGTAGGCCGGCCTTTTGTGCCTCGGCACCGAGTGCCACACATACACTGCCCTTGTCGTCGTTGACCGAGGTGATAACCATGATGGCTTTTGGGTTGCGCTCACGACCCTTGTCGCCTATACTGCGAAGGGCGTCAGGTTTTGAACCGACAAACGACACGGCTATAAGCTTAAATCCTTCTATCTCCTCGGCGTTCTCAAACAGTCCTTGTATTTGGGTGTTGGCCAGCTTTTCGCCCAGGCTATCTATTTCACGATCTTTTTCCTTCATCTCGGCCATCATAGCGGTGGCACGTTGAGGAATTTCGGCCGTGTTGCCCACTTTGAGTGTCTGTGCGGTGGTGCGCAGTAGCTCGCCCTCTTCACGGATAAAGCGAAGCACGCCGTAGCCTGTGGTGGCCTCTATACGACGCACACCTGCCGCCACCGAGGCCTCGGACAGTATCTTAAATAGGCCGATTTTTGCCGTGTTGTCCACATGAGTACCACCACAGAACTCGGTGGAGTTATCCCCCATACGGCACACACGCACCATATCGCCGTACTTCTCGCCAAACAGCGCCAGAGCGCCAAGCTCCTTGGCCTCCTCGATGGGCATTTCACGCACATCGGCCACCGAGGCCTGTAAAATCATATCGTTGACAAGGCTTTCAACCTTTTGGGTCTCCTCGGGAGTCATGGCCGAGAAGTGGGTGAAGTCAAAACGACACTGCTGCTGGCTGACCATAGAACCGGCCTGGTGGACGTGGTCGCCCAATA
>CAYJGR010000121.1:0-3034 GCA_964370005.1 uncultured Oscillospiraceae bacterium | reverse complement strand
CTATTTTTTGGTATAATATGCTAAGATTTTAAAATGATATGCTTTACAATATTACAGGGCATCATCGGGGAGGA
The DNA here is from genome assembly GCA_964370005.1 of uncultured Oscillospiraceae bacterium. Taxonomy (GTDB): domain Bacteria; phylum Bacillota; class Clostridia; order Oscillospirales; family Ruminococcaceae; genus Heteroruminococcus. The sequence goes on along the minus strand of CAYJGR010000121.1, from coordinate 2,960 downwards.
CATGACATGGATGTGCGTGTGGGGGATATCCTACAAATGAAAAAAAATCACCCTTGTGGTAGCAATGAATTTTTGGTGCTGCGCTCGGGGATGGATTTTCGTCTGCGCTGTCGTGGGTGTGGGCATGAAATGATGAGCGCAAGGATAAAAATTGAGAAAAATATAAAACATATCACCCGCACCGAGGAGGACAAAACCGATGTTTGAAAAATTATCAGCCACCGAAACTCGCTATGAGGATATAAATAATATGCTATCCGACCCCGAGGTAATTTCAGACCAACAAAAATACCGGGATTTGATGCGTGAGCATAAGTCGTTGACCCCTATTGTTGAGGAGTACCGCAGGTATGTTGGGGCAAAAAACGGCATGGAAGAGGCCAAGGAGCTACTTGATGCGGGGGGGCTTGAACCCGACTTTCGCACCATGGTAGAGCAGGAGTTTTCCGAAAATCAGCAGAAACTCGAAGAATATTCCGATAATCTAAAAGTGCTACTACTGCCACGTGATCCCAACGATGACCGTGGGGTTATAGTCGAGATACGAGGCGGTGCAGGCGGCGACGAGGCGGCGCTGTTTGCCGGTTCGCTCTACAGAATGTATGGCATGTATGCCGAGAGTATGAACTGGAAAAGTGAGGTGCTCGGCGTGAGTGAAACCGAGCTTGGCGGATATAAAGAGGTCAGTTTCTCCATAGAGGGTGAGGGCGCTTACTCCAAACTCAAATATGAAAGTGGGGTGCATCGTGTACAGCGTGTGCCCGAGACCGAAACCCAAGGGCGTATACACACCTCGACCGTGACGGTGGCGGTATTGCCCGAGGCCGAGGAAGTAGAACTGGAAATATCCACCTCAGATTTGCAGATAGATACCTATCGTGCCAGCGGTGCGGGCGGTCAGCATGTAAACAAGACCGAGTCGGCCATACGCATAACCCACCTGCCAACCGGCACGGTGGTCGAGTGCCAAGACGAGCGCAGTCAGCATAAGAACCGAGATAAAGCCTTGAAAGTGCTCAGGGCACGGCTATATGAGCGGGCACTTCAGGAGCAGACCGACCAGATCGCAAGTGAAAGACGTTCACAGGTGGGCACAGGTGACCGCTCGGAGCGTATACGAACCTATAACTTCCCACAAGGGCGGGTGACCGACCACCGCATAGGGCTGACCCTCTACAAGTTGGAGGCCGTCATGAACGGTGATTTGACCGAGATGGTTGAGGCACTTTGTACCTATGACCAAACCGAGAAACTGCGAATACAGTCCGAGGGCGGTATGTAACAGCACAGAGGATAAAAACGATGATTAGGACACAACATCTTGATGCCACCGATCCCATAACACGCACCGAGGCCATAGCCACGGCCGCGCAAATGCTAAAAGAGGGCAAATTGGTGGTTATACCGACCGAGACGGTCTACGGATTGGCGGCAAATGGGCTTGATACACAGGCCGTGAGGGGAATATTCACGGCCAAGAGTCGCCCCTCGGACAATCCGCTCATACTGCATATACAAAGCATGGCACAGCTTGCCCCACTTGTGCAGGATATTCCACCCATAGCCCACAAGTTGGCTGAGGCATTTTGGCCGGGGCCGCTGACCATGGTACTGCCAAAGTCGCCACTTGTGCCCGAGGTGACCTCGGGGGGGCTTGACACCGTGGCAGTGCGCATACCCGACCACAAAACCGCCCGTGAGGTCATTGCGGCGGCCGGTGTACCACTTGCGGCGCCCTCGGCTAACCTTTCGGGCAGCCCCAGTCCCACAAATGCCCGCCGATGTGCACAGGATATGGATGGCAGGGTGGATGCAATATTGATGGATGCGGACTGTCGAGTGGGACTTGAGTCCACCGTGGTGGCGGTGGGTGATCGGGGCGTGACGGTACTTAGGCCGGGGTGGATCACACCACAACAGCTCACACAGGTGGTGGGCAAGGGTCTTGTGGAGGTGCACAGCGGGGTGTTATCACACCTCGAGGAGGGCGAGCGGGTTGCATCGCCCGGCATGAAATACCGCCACTACGCCCCAAATGCCAAGGTGACCCTTATAGATGGTGACACAGAGGGTTATCGTAGATTTTTGGAGCAGTTTGTGGGGCTGCATGGGGTGTTTGCCCTGTGCTTTGAGGAGGATTTGCCGTTATCGGTGCCATATTTCTGTTACGGTGGCGGGGAGGATTTTGACGAGCAAGCCCGCCTGTTATTTGAGGGACTGCGCCATTTGGATGAGCAAAATGCCACCGAGATATACGCCCACAGCCCCAAGGCCACAGGTGTGGGATTGGCAGTTTATAATAGGCTTATCAGGGCGGCAGGGTTTAGGGAGATGAAGGTTTAGACGTAGGAGGTAAAAGAGCTTATCATAAGACCTCGGGGACGCCGTCCCCGAACCCCTGCGATTTTTTGAAAAAAATCGAGTAAAACTTTTGGGTATTCACCTGCAAAGGGCGCAGGCGAAAGGAATTTTTCCACCTACCCCTAAAGATATGTACTGCGACAGCGAGGGCATGGCTCCGGTTTTGGTGCCCTTACGCCTCGCACGCTCGGCGGGCACCCACCCCATACATGCGTATGAGGTGCACCCCCATGGTGGTGAAAACCTCCGCCATCCCCTCGCCTTTTGGTAGGTATGGGAGATAAAACGCCTTGATTATACTTACTTTTATGTGTGCGGGTACGGCAATCTATATTAGCACAGCTTATATATTTTTTTATTTGGTTATAATTATTATGTGGATATATTTTTTTGAAAGAGGGTGCAAACATGGTACTGGGGCTTACAGGGCAGACGGGTGCGGGCAAGAGCACCGTCAGTGGGATACTTAGTAGTCAGCCCGATTGTGCGGTGATAGATGCCGACAGTGTGGCACGTCAGGTGGTATCGACCGGCACCCAGTGTCTGGCCGAAATCGCACTGCAATTCTCGACCGCCGTCCTCAACCGTGACAGCACCCT
>CAYJGR010000120.1:0-3100 GCA_964370005.1 uncultured Oscillospiraceae bacterium | reverse complement strand
CATCCCCACTGTTTTGTACTATATCATGTATAAATGCGGTTATGCGCTGGGATTTGCCTCGCCCCAGTCTGTGGTGAATACGCCAAGGCAGTTCACTCTCGGCCAAAATACCCGCCCGTATGGCATCATCCACATCGTGATTCATATAGGCGATTTTGTCGGCATATTTGACCACCCTGCCCTCAAGGGTACAGGCGGGGGATTTGCTGCTTGAGTGGCAAGCTATGCCGTCCCGCACCTCATAACAAAGGTTAAGCCCCAGTCCATCCCGCTCCAGACGCTCCACCACCCTCACACTTTGCGCACTGTGAGAAAACCCACCGGGGAACACTTCATTTAGCGCCTTTTCACCGGCATGGCCAAACGGAGTATGCCCCAAGTCATGCCCCAAAGCTATGGCCTCGGTCAGATCTTCGTTCAAGCGCAGTGCCCGCGAAATAGTGCGTGCTATCTGGCTGACCTCAAGGGTGTGAGTCAAGCGGGTGCGGTAATGATCCCCCTCGGGGGACAAAAACACCTGGGTTTTATGGGTAAGGCGGCGCAGTGAATTGCAGTGAAGCACCCTGTCACGATCACGCTGAAACGGTGTACGCAGGGGGCAGTTCTCCTCGGGGCGCTCGCGGCCACGGCTTTGCATAGATCGGGTCGCCCCCGCCGATAGCAACAAATTTTCCTGTTCCATGAGTTGCCTGCTTATGCTCATACTCTCCCCCCTCACTCTTTGGCGCACCTATCCCATAACAGTGCATCAATATAGTATACAAAAAAAAATAAAAAAATCCTTCTTAATCGCAAAATTTTCTTTTTATTTTGTTATTTCGATGTTTGTAACGACCAAAAGGGCAAGAACACCTATGATGTCTTGCCCTTTTATGCCCTCTCATTTATAGATCATCCGCATCCTGCACCGGTTTTTCGTAGGGATTTTTTGGTACACCTGTGTAGCTGCCATCGGGGTCGCTGGGGCTTACACTGCCTGTGGTGATTTGTTTTGCTTTTTGAGTGATGCGTCTTATTTTATCTTGTGGGAATGACTTATCATCCATGGGTGATTTAAATTTCATGCTGATCCCTCCAATTTGTTTAGATGTGCGGGATTATTGTTTGCTATGCGGTTATTTTTATGCCTAAATATGATTTGTTTGAACAAAAGGCAATTTTTTACATATACTACAGTATCACGTAGAAAAGGAGCCTGATGTCATGAGCCAAGACCCTATCCGTTATCTGGCCTTGGGTGATTCCATCGCCACAGGTAGCCTGACCTTTTTTTCCTCCACTACACCCTTCCCGCGTTTTTTGGCAAACCAACTCTCGCAGGACAGCGGGCACCCCGTAACGCTCCAAAATTATGGGCGCAATGGGCTTAATTCGGCGCAGATGTTGCAACAACTACAGTTTGACAACAGACTGCGCAACATGATTCGTGAGGCCGACCTCATCACCCTATGCATCGGTGGCAACGACCTATTAAAGGCCACACCTGTACCGGGGTTCAACTCAATTTTTCATCCTGTAGCCCAACAGGGTGTGGGGCAATTTCTACATAGCTATCCGCAAATCATAAACAATATTCGAGACACAAACCCCAATGCCACCCTTATCACCATGACACTGTATAACCCCTATTGTTGTGCCAATGGCCCCGCCTGTGACAATGGTCTTCATGCACGTGTTGAGCAATATCTTGAACGTATGAATGGGCTCATCCTCGAATCGGCTCATCCCTCTATGGCGGTGGCCGATGTGCATAGCTTATTTTTATCTTACTGCAAAGGCAAAATGGGGCAGGTGGTTGCACTGTACCCTGTAGGACTTTTGCGCAATCCTCACCCCACCCACATGGGGCATAAGCTCATCGCCCGCTGTCATCTTGACGCTATAAAAACGCTGCAACCTCGCCCCTCGGTGCGTACCCCCTTGTGAAAGTATTGTTTTTTGGATATAATGTAGGCATATTAAATTTGCCCTGTCGGGCAGGCAAGGACGTGTATTATGCCGATTATTTTTCAGACAATTTCCGATTATTTTAAAAACAACTGGCTATATCTTTTGGGCGCATTTCTTTTGCTTGTAATAGGCATGTTTGTCATAAAACTTATTATGCGCATTACAAGGCTGGCTATGGAACGTTCTAAGTCCATTGATGATACTGTGCGCCCTTTTTTACTTTCGCTTACAAAAATCGGGCTTTGGATGATACTCCTGATAATCGTTATGGAGTCACTCGGAGTGCCCACCACCTCACTTGTGGCGGCTTTGGGTGCTATTGGTTTGGCGGTATCGTTGGCAGTAAAAGATTCGCTGGCTAACCTGCTTGGCGGGGTGATTTTGCTCATCTCAAAACCCTTTACAGTGGGCGATTACTGCGATATCGATGACCAAGGCGGCACGGTGGAAGAAATAAAATTTATCCATACCACCATGACCACCATCGATAATAAACGCATATATATCCCCAATGGCCAGGTGGTCAACGCGGTCGTGATAAACCATTCCTCAGCCACAGATAAGCGACTTAATCTCACATTTTCTATCGGTTATGATTGTAATTTTGAGCAGGCAAGGCAGGCTATTTTGTCAGTGGTAGAGAAGAATCCCCTCGCAAAAAAAGATCCCCCACCCCTTGTGCGCATGTCCTCCCACGGTGACAGTGCTATAAATTTGGTTTGTCGTGTGTGGGTGTCCGGGGAGGATTTTTGGACTCTGCATTATGACCTCATGGAGGGTGTAAAATCCGAATTTGACCGTCTGGGCATATCTATCCCTTATCCACAGATGGATGTGCATTTATTAGAGAATAGATTAAGTGCAGAGGATAGAGGATAGAAAAGGGCATTTAGTCGTTAGCGATTAGTTAAGGTCAAGGACACCACAAACGGTTTGCCCTTGACCTTCTCTATGCTCTATTCTCCGGTTTCTATCCCCTAAAATAGGTGGAGGTGGGGCGGAGGCTCGCCCCTGCGGTTTTTGCAGGGGGGCATGTGCGCACTTTGCACATGCAGTCGTCCGCCGAGTGTGCAAGGCTAAGGACGACCGAGCCGTAGCCCTGCCCCCGCCGTAGAAGTGCCTATGAATAGAAAAGCAACATAAAACTCCG
>CAYJGR010000119.1:0-3115 GCA_964370005.1 uncultured Oscillospiraceae bacterium | reverse complement strand
CCTCCTGCACAAGATTTCTTATGGTTATTTCGGTATCCTTTATGACATTGCTCATGTGTTTATTTGCTCCTTAGTCAACTGTTGTTGTCACTGCGCACCTCGATGGCCACCGAGTGCTCGCTTGCAAGGCTGGCGTTTACATCCAGCGAATAGCCAAACTCCAGTTTGCCCCCCTCATCGGTGAGGGTGGTGCGTATATGGTCACCCAGCACGCCTATTATTATGTTACCATACCCTGTGTCGTAATTACATTGGTGGCGTATACCACGCTCTACAATAAGTTGTGAGCTGATATTTCCCGACCGTTTCATAGTGACACGGGAGTCCTGCTCCTCGAGCTTTACCGTGGTGCGTGACCCCTCAAAACCGGTGGCCTCGGATTCATCATAGGCGATATAATAACTCCCGCCACGGCGATAAAAACTGCCGGTCGTCACAAGCTCTATAACATCCTTTTCACCGTCCTGCAATTGTGTTCCCGTTATGCTTATAAGCACGTCCTTTTTCATATGTCCTCCTCTGGCGTGTTAACACAAAGTCCTAACATTGCTATTTCGGCATATTTTCCGCCATGCTACGCCAAATTTCCTTGCAATAGATGCACTATTACTTCAAAAATTCGACTTGCCTGACAAAAAATCTGCCGGGAATATCAATATTCAACTTCGTGCCAACACCGCCTAAATATTTATGATCGTTAAAGCGTGTCTACATCCACACGATGTACCTGCTCCGATATGGTATCCCGCAAAAACAGCTCGGCGGTCTGTATAAATCCCTCGACAGCATCGCTGACATAAAACTCGTGGTAGGGGCTGTGGCTCTCCTCACATAGCATACCCTCGGCCACCAAAAATCTTTCAACATGGCGGGCCACTTCCAACCCCGCATCCACCAAACTCACCTTTTGTTCAAAGTACTCGTCAATTAGATCGTAAAACAATGGAAAATGGGTACATCCAAGCACCAGTGTGTCGATATCCTGCCCCAATAGCGGTTCTAAATACATGGCGATAGCCTCTTGTGCTATGACATTATCGGGCTTTGCCAGTCCCGCCTCGGCTATGGGTACAAGCAGTGGGCAGGCGTTTCCAAACACTTTGGCCTCGGGGCGTATGGTGCGTATTTGCTTTGCAAGTTCCCCGCTGCGGATGGTGGCCGATGTGCCTATAATGCCTATCCTCCCTTGCGCGGAACGTGCACAGGCCGCCTGAGCTGCCGCAAGCAGCACCCCTGTACAGGGCACCTCCAACTCCTTGCCCAAGTCCTCCCCCAACACCGAGCTGACCGTGCCACAGGCGCACACCACCATTTTTACATCATGCTCGGTCAAAAATTTCATATCCTGTCGCGCATAACGCAGTATGGTTTCTTTGCCTCTCGACCCATAGGGTACCCGCCCCGTGTCTCCAAAATAGATTATACTCTCATTGGGCAAAAGGCGACGCAGTTCCCGCACGGCGGTAAGCCCCCCAAGCCCCGAATCAAATACCCCGATGGCTCTGTTATCCACGGCTTACCTCCCTATTTTTCGCCCCCGCCCGCTCTATGGCAAGCTTTATGAGATTATCAATTATCTCGGGGTAACTCATACCATGCGCCACAAAAAGTTTGGGGTACATGCTAATACTTGTAAATCCCGGCAGAGTGTTTATCTCGTTGAGCACAAATCGCCGTTCGTCCTCGTACTGTTCCTGCACAAAGAAGTCCACTCGAGATAATCCCTCGCACCCCAGTTCTCGATAGGCTTTGACAGCCAATTCCCGAAGTGTCACCGCATCCTGTGATGATATTCGTGCGGGGATGTGCAAATCTGTGCTGTCGTTGAGGTATTTGCCCTCGTAGTCATAAAAGCCATCGGTAGCGGCGATCTCCCCCACCACCTCGGACGCCCAAGCATTCTGTCCACCGCCCATGACGGCACATTCGACCTCCCGCCCGCATACACACTCTTCTATGAGCACTTTGCAGTCAAAGCGCAGAGCATGTTTTATGGCGGTGTACAGCTCCTCACGATCGCTTGCCTTGCTTACCCCCACCGACGAACCCGAGGAGGAGGGTTTTACAAACATGGGGTAGCCCAGTTCCTGCTCGGCGGTGATGGCCAGCTCTGTAAATGCCGTTGTCTCTATATGCTGTGGCGTAGCACAAAACCACTTGGCGTTGGGAATGTTCGCCGCCGACAACAAGGTTTTTGCAATAACCTTGTCCATACAGTTGGCACTGGCCGCCACACCGCACCCCACATATGGCAGTCCCGACAACTCCAATAGACCCTGCAGTGCGCCGTCCTCGCCACCACGTCCATGCAGTACCGGAAACACTACATCCACAGGTATGCATTTATAACCGTCCTTCAAAAGCACCAGTAGCCCACCTGTTTTTGTATCGGGGCTGATGATAGCGGGGTGCAGGTCGGGGTGCTCTTGCCATTTGCCGCTCGCTATATCCTCCACCTCGCCGGTGTAGTGAAACCAACGCCCCTCTTTTGTTATGCCTATCAAAATAAGATTATATTTATCGGCGTCGGCATTTTGTATCACCGATGTGGCCGAACGAAGCGACACCTCGTGTTCTGTCGAGGCCCCTCCAAAAATCACAGCAACTTGTTTCATGTGCCGCACCCTCTCTATATCAAGTATTCTGCCCTGCTTTATCTCAAACACTACCACCCACCAAAATTGTCTTGTAGCAGGGTAGCCCTCGCAGGACACATATATAATGTCATAACAATATGCCGATATTGTACCACAAAGGGGCAGTGTGCGCAACCAAAAGTGCCCTATATGGGCTATTCTTTTGTATATGTCTATGAGATTTTGGGACGAGATATACAGCCCCCAACCTTTCCAATGTGAAAATAAAGTTTTTTTGTATAATCATTGACAAAATGGACAAAATAAGTATAATTGTCTGTAGGGATATTTTCCCAACAACGTTAAACTTTTGAAAGGGGTACTAAAACTATGGCAAAATATGTATGTGCATTATGTGGATATGAATATGACGAGGCCGCAGGCGCACCCGATCAGGACGTAGCCCCCGGCACAGTCTGGGCAAAAGTGCCCGACTCCTTTAACTGCCCCCTGTGTGGCGTAGGCAAGGATCAATTCAA
>CAYJGR010000118.1:0-3164 GCA_964370005.1 uncultured Oscillospiraceae bacterium | reverse complement strand
CGGAGTTTTATGTTGCTTTTCTATTCATAGGCACTTCTACGGCGGGGGCAGGGCTGCGGCTCGGTCGTCCTAAGCCTTACACACTCGGCGGACGACTGCATGTGCAAAGTGCAGCACATGCCCCCCTGCAAAGATCGCAGGGGCGAGCCACCGCCCCACCCACGCCTACTAAATTGATTTATTCTAATATTTCTTCTCTATCTTCTAATCTCTAAGCTATAACGACTAATTGCTCATCGCCCGCCAACACCTGGAGAACAATGAAGGTAAAAGACATTTTTGGGGAGAAATTGCCGCTATAATGTTCCGCACCCTATCCTCTATCTTCTAATAGGTGGGTGCGAGGCGGGTGTCAGCCGAGCGTGCGAGGCGTTAAGACACCAAATCCGTAGCCACGCCCACGCCGTAGAAGTGCCTACGAGTAGAATAATAGCATAAAATCCCGCCCACCTGCGTTCTTTGCAGGTGAGCGGAGTAAAGTTTTACTCGATTTTTTTCAAAAAATCGCGGGGTTTGGGGCGGAGTCCCAAGGTCTTGATTTACAGTGTAACCTTATGAAACACCTTCTTGCCCTTGCGCACAATGAGCTCTTTCTCGGATAGTGACTCCTTGGTGATGTTGTGGGCGATATCGGTGATCTTCTCATCGTTGGCCGATATACCGCCCTGGGTAATGAGACGACGCGCCTCACCCTTGGAGGGGGCAAGCCCTGTTTTAACCATCAAATCCATGATGTTTATAACACCGTCGGTAAAATCGCCCTCTAAAAGAGCGGTGGTGGGCATGTCGGAATTATCACTACCCGCACCAAACAGCGCTTTGGAGGCGGTCAGTGCTTTATTGGCATCCTCGGTCGAATGCACCATCTCGGTCAGGCTAAAGGCCAACATTTCTTTGGCTTTATTAAGCTGGGCGCCCTCCCACTTCTCCATCTGTTCTATCTCTTCGATGGGGATAAATGTCAGCAGTTTTAGACAGTTTATCACATCGTCATCGGCCACATTGCGCCAGTACTGGAAAAACTCGTAGGGGGAGGTTTTCTCGGGATCGAGCCAGACAGCACCGCTCTCGGTTTTGCCCATCTTTTTGCCTTCTTTGGTGGTCAGCAGTGTGAAGGTCATGCCAAACGACTCATCGGCCTCTACCTTACGCACCAGCTCCATACCGCCGATGATGTTTGACCATTGATCGTTACCACCCATCTCGAGTTGGCAGTGGTACTTGCGGTAAAGCACCAAGAAGTCGTAGCTCTGCATGAGCATGTAATTAAACTCAAAGAAAGACAAACCTGTTTCCATGCGCTGTTTAAAGCACTCGGCGGACAGCATTTTATTGACCGAGAAATGCACCCCGATTTCACGCATAAACTCGATGTAGTTAAGATCAAGTAGCCAGTCGTTGCGCTCCAAAATTGCCTTGCCGTCCGAGAAATCGATGAACTTCGAGATTTGACGCTCAAAGCACTCGGCATTGTGTCGGATGGTCTCTTTGGTCATCATTTTGCGCATATCGGCCTTACCCGAGGGGTCACCCACCATGGTGGTACCTGTGCCCAGAAGTGCAATGGGGCGATGGCCCGCACGTTGCAGGTGCATCATAACAACTATCTGCAAAAAATGTCCCACATGCAGGCTGTCGGCCGTGGCGTCAAACCCGATGTAGAAGGTCATTTTCTCATTTTCAAGCATCTCCTGTATGCGTTCGGGATGGGTCATCTGTGCGATTAAGCCTCTACGGCTCAGCTCCTGAAATACTGTCATGTTTATGTTCTCCTTAACTTTTTATACGATTATTTGTTTTTTTGCCCACAGCGTATACTATAAGCCCTACTGCCTGTATCACGGCGAAGAGAATGAGGTAGTAAAACACCTTTTGACCATGTGCAAAATATGCGGCCGCTATCATAAATAGCGAACTTAAAATGCCCAGCACCGGCATTATTTTCCCCTTAAAAAGTCCAAGTCCCTTTTCTTTAACAATCATAACTGCAAAAATGGGGATATAAAGTCCATACAGCGTAATTATGGGTAGCTCGGAGGAATCGAAAGAGAAGGGGCCAAACCAAGCGGTAGGCGCAAGTTGCGAGCCATAAAAGAAAAGTAGCCAAGCCCCCGCAAGCAGTAATCCCATTATGGCCGAGTTTGTGGGCATAGCAGTAACTTTATCGACCTGTTTTGTCATCTCGGGCTTTATGCCCTGCCCACGGCTACCCAGTGCAAAGAATGCTCTGGTACACCCAAGCATAAGGCCGTTCAATGTCCCAAGGCATGATATAACTATAAATACAAATAGTGCTGTACCGCCTATATTGGTAAAGATGGTGGAAAAGGCAATACGTGCCCCCTGTTCCCCACTTTCCATAATCACCGAGTTCTCCACCGCACCGGCAAGACCCACGTAGTATAATATATAAGTCACACTGATAAGCAGTGTACCAAAAAGCAACGCCCTGGGTAGATTTTTCTTTGCGTCTTTAAGCTCTGCATTGATACTGGTAGCAATTATCCAGCCCTCATAGGCGAACGAAGTGGCAACCACTGCCGCAAAAAGTGGATTGCCGGCCACTTGGGTGGTAACGGTGGTGAAGTTTTCTACCAAAATACCGTTGTTAAGGCCCGCAATCGTGCCGAAAATGCCCATCAAAAAGAGTGGTACAAGCTTGATCGCGGTTGTCGTAACCTGAAATTTACCCGCTAATATCGGTGAAAGTGCATTGAGTGCATAACTGCCCACCAAATAAAACATGGCTATGGTCATAGTCTCGGGGCCTACGATGCTCCACTGATCACCGCCTATCAAAACGGTGGTATAACGTGCAGATACCCATGCGAGCACCCCTGTAAGTGCGGGGGTGTATATCACGGCTGAAAACCATCCAATAAAATAACCGTACTTAGTACCAACCGTCGCCTCGGCATAGTCCACTATTCCGTTGACCTTCTCATATCTTGTGGCCATAACCGCAAAGTTATAGGCACATATAATCATTATAAGTCCACCGAGCGCCCAGGCCAAAATTCCTATGGGCAGATTGCCACCTGTTTCTATGAGTATCTTCTCAGCCTTAAAAAACACGCCACTTCCTATGACGATACCCACCACCATTGCGATGGCAGTAAATAGGCCGTACTTTTTGCTAAGCTGTTCCATTATAATCTCCTCCT
>CAYJGR010000117.1:0-3289 GCA_964370005.1 uncultured Oscillospiraceae bacterium | reverse complement strand
TTTTGTATCGATAAGTTTTTTAGGCGCTGTGCCGTTATGCTCATAATTCTGCGCTGATCGGCCTGTGTCACGGTAAAACGAAACCCCGACAAATCTACATGGGGATGTTCCCCGGGCCCCGGTATGTGGTCAAGCAGTTCCACAAGCAGTCCCCCTATGGTCTCATAATCGGTATCGTCGGTTATTTCTATATCTAACAAGCGTTCTGTATCGTCTATGCTCATGGCGCCGTCGAGTGTGAACAGATCATCGGTTATTCGCATGGAGCTATCCTCTTCGTTGTCGTACTCATCCTGTATGTTGCCCAGTACCGACTCAACCAAATCCTCCATGGTCACAAGCCCCGATGTACCGCCGTATTCGTCCACCACCACGGCCATATGAAGTTTTTTGGCTCTAAACTGCCCAAATAAATCGTGACAATGGGTAGATTCGGGCACAAACATAGGTTTGCGCATAATACCCGCTATGTCAAAGCCCTGTGTGGGGTTGCTATCGCCCAACAAGGCGAGCAAATCTTTTACATATAGTATGCCATGAATGTTGTCCACCGTATCTTGATATACAGGGATGCGTGAGTGTCCCGACGTCTTGGCAAGCTCTACCAGGCTTTGCAGGTCAGCCTGTGTCGATACTGCAAGCAAGTCTGTGCGGTGGGTCATAACCTCCACCACAGTGCGGTCGGCAAAATCAAATACATTATTTATCATTTCCCGCTCGGTTTTATGGATGGTACCGCTTTGGTTGCCCTCTTCGACAAGTTCCCGTATTTCTTCCTCGGTCACTTGGTCGTCATCCTCCTGCACATTCATACCTATTATGCTTAAAATGCCCTTTGTAATACCTGACATCACGGCGACAAATGGGCGCTCTATAGCCACAAAAAAGCTCAACACCCCACACATATTGTAGGCAAATTTTTCGGGATCACGCCTTACAATGCGCCTGGGCACAGCCTGCGTCAAAATCAAAATTACACCGCCAGAAAGTAGTGCAAACAGTAGTAGCACGCCATATCTCACAGCGGCGGTCGTCCATATACTCGGGCGTACGGATGAATCTAAAATCAGCTGCATTGTCACGTCACTGATGTGTGTGAGGAGCAAATCGGTCGCCGCCACTGTACCCAGCAGTGCCATAAACATACTACTTGGAACGAGCGGTGCAAAAAAGCCCTCATGCCTACTACATAGCAGCAGTGTCGTCGCTTTTTTGTCCCCTTCGGTGGCACGGCGGCGCATTTTCGACTCGCTAATCTCCTCAAGCGCCTCGGCGCCGGCCGAGAAAAACACCCCAAAAACCAACCCCACTATCAGAATAATAAACCCAACGCTGTCACTGTCCATGTGTGAGCCTCCAGACTCTTTATGCTTTGTTTGTTTTTAATAACGTATCGGCATAGTACACCTTTATGGGGATATTATAATAGGTGGCGGATAGATTGTCAATTTATTGGGCTTTGTATATCGCTTTGGGTTGTTTTGTTTTTTTTGCATAGGATATCGGCACAGCCAAGGTAACAGGATTTTGTACACAAAAAAACTACTGTTTTACAACTTCTTTGTATTGTAACCAAAAAGCCACCCCTGTGGATTACCCAAATTAAAACTAATTGCAAAAAGCACAATTTAACGGCTTTTTTCCTTTACAATTGTCAAAATAAATGATAATATTTTAGTTGGCCTTTTGCACTGCGAATATCGTTTCGCGCATAAGTGTTTTTATCAATATTTTTACACATCAGGGAGGAGAAATTACAAATGGCAAGAACAAAAAAAACCATGGATGGTAATAATGCCGCGGCGCACGTTTCCTATGCGTTCACCGAAGTGGCCGGCATTTACCCCATCACCCCGTCCAGCCCCATGGCGGACTATGTTGACCAGTGGTCGGCAGCAGGTCGCAAAAACATCTTTGGCACAACTGTAAACGTCATCGAGATGCAGTCCGAGGCGGGTGCCGCCGGCACTGTGCACGGTTCTTTGGGCACAGGTGCTATGACCACCACCTACACCGCATCCCAAGGTCTACTGCTTATGGTACCCAACATGTACAAAATTGCAGGCGAACTTCTTCCCGCAGTTTTCCATGTATCGGCTCGTACCGTATCCAGCCATGCACTGAACATCTTCGGTGACCACTCCGACGTTTACGCATGTCGTCAAACCGGCTTTGCAATGCTGGCCGAGACCAACACCCAAGAGGTAATGGATCTCGCACCCGTTGCTCACCTGGCCGCCGTTGAGGGGCGTGTACCTTTCATCAGCTTCTTTGACGGTTTCCGCACCTCGCACGAGCTTCAGAAGATTGAGGTATGGGATTATGATGATCTGGGCGAGATGTGCAACATGGAGGCCGTCGAGGCATTCCGTAAGCACTGTCTGAACCCCGAACGCCCCCTCACCCGTGGTTCTCACGAGAATGGCGATATCTTCTTCCAGCATCGTGAGGCCTGCAATAAGTATTATGATGAACTTCCCGCAGTTGTCGAGAAGTACATGGACAAGGTTAACGCCAAAATCGGCACCGATTACAAACTGTTCAACTACTACGGTGCACCCGATGCCGAGCGTGTAATCATCGCCATGGGTTCTGTATGTGATGTGGCTGAAGAAGTCATCGACTACATGAACGCCGCCGGCGAAAAGGTTGGTCTAATCAAGGTGCGTCTGTATCGCCCCTTTGCCGCCGACCGACTGCTGGCCACCATCCCCGCAAGCTGCAAGAGCATTGCAGTACTTGACCGTACAAAAGAGCCCGGCGCACTGGGCGAGCCCCTATATCTCGACGTTGTCACCTCGCTTGCAAATGCAGGCAAGAATGATGTGAAAATTATCGGTGGTCGTTACGGTCTGGGTTCTAAGGACACACCCCCTTCGAGCATCTTCGCCGTATACAAAGAGCTGTCCAAGGCCGATCCCAAGCGTCAGTTCTCCATGGGTATCGTGGATGACGTTACAGGCCACTCTCTACCTGAGGACGAGAACACCCCCAACACCGCAGCAGCCGGCACCATCGAGTGTAAGTTCTGGGGTCTGGGTGGCGACGGTACTGTTGGTGCTAACAAGAACTCCATCAAGATTTTGGGTGACCACACCGATAAATATGTACAAGCTTACTTCCAGTACGACTCCAAAAAGACCGGTGGTATCACTGTATCTCACCTACGCTTTGGCGACAAACCCATAAAGAGCTCCTACTATATCAACAAGGCTGATTTCGTAGCATGTCATAACCCCTCCTATGTAATTAAGGGTTACCGCATGGTCAACGATGTAAAGCCCGGTGG
>CAYJGR010000116.1:0-3323 GCA_964370005.1 uncultured Oscillospiraceae bacterium | reverse complement strand
AACTTAACCTTCTTGTCACGGAAGCAGTGAGCGGCCTCACGGCAGATTAGCAGACGCTTGTCCTTGTCTGTGTTTGTGAGTTCAGTAAAAGGAGTCAATTTATATTGCGAGTCGAGAATAACGATATCTCCCTCTTTCACACGGTCGCCAAGTACTTTGTCCAAATCCTCGGGCATAATGTGCGTGTAGGGACTCATGTGTGTAATTTCAACATAGAGTGCACGTCCCATAAATGTGGTCAGTGGCAGGTCGGCAACATCTGTCCAGTCATCATGGTGGTGGTAAGGGCATTCGACATGGTGTGCCAATCGGGAATAGGGCCACCTGTGTTAAAACGAGTGAGTCCGCAACGGCGGGTTTCGGTCTTTGGGTCAAGACGTTTTGTCAAGTCAACGATTCGTAAATTGCCCATTTTTTCAACGCTCATAAGTGTTATAGTTCTCCTTATCTGTTATTCTATACGGTGGTGTCCACCTCATGATAATGCGATTTGCCCAAACAAATTGCCACAACAATTTGTCATAGTTGGCATGGTATTACAGGGTTAGCAAATAGAAATTCTCGTCAAACCATTCAAAGCTTGATTGTGTTGCAACCGCTTGCAGACACAGTGTAGCAGATATGAAAAAATGTGTCAATAGTAAACTAAATCTTCTATTTAACATACAAATAATTGGTATAAATTTGGGCATAATGGCAAATATTAAGTCTACAATCGGTGTCAAAAATACGATTATATAGTGGATTTATCTTGAAATTATGATAAAAAAAGGCCTACCACGTAATGCAGTAGGCCTTTTTTATCGTTTATGTGGTTTCTCGTACCACAATGCTACAATCAATCTTTGTAAGCTTTGGGGGTTGATTACCGTTTAAGATTTTTATGAGCAATTTTGTGGCCACAGTTCCCAGCTCCTCAAACTTTGTATCCAGCGAGCTTAGGCGTGGCTCTACAATGTCGCAATAAAAACTGTTATCTATGCCCATGACAGAGACCTCATGGGGGATAGATTTCCCCAAAGCACGCAGAGCTTGCACACCGCCCACAGCCATCAAATCCTCGGAATAGATAATGGCATCAATATCCTTATGTGTATAAAATGCTTGCATAGTGACCATATATCCCGATTCCGCTGTGGGTTCCGAATCAAAAATCATGAGCGTTTGCGCAGCATCCTCCTCCACACGCATACCGGCGATAAAACCCTCTTTTTTGCGCAAACTACTGGCTGTCCATGGTTTTTGGATGTATGCAATTTGTTTTTTCCCTTTACACTTGAGCATCTCCACGCAATCGCGCACACCCTTGTGCTCATCAATAACGACATTCCAAAACGTATCCGCATTACTTTGGCCATTGAGCAGAATGGCGGGAGTTGAGGGGAAGTTTTTTTTCAGGCTTTCAATCACATCTTCACGCTGATAGAGTGAGCCTACCAAAAGTACACCCTCAACCTTACGTTGGGCTAAGGTTCCCAAACAGGAATCAATCTCTTCTGTCTCGTTGCCGGAATTTAAAATGATACCACAATATCCATTTTCTCGCAATTTGCTATCTATAGCATAGGTGATGGAGGCATGGTGGCCATTTCGAACATCCTCAACCAAGATGCCCACAAGTTGTGTTGTACCGTTGACCAAATTACGTGCGCTTGCATCGGGTACAAAGTTATATTTGTCCACAATACGCCGAACACGCTCCTTTGTTTCGGGTTTTACATCCACCTTGCCACTCATCACACGAGAAACAGTACTGGCCGATACCCCGGCCTCTTTAGCAATATCATAAATTGTCATCGCTACAACAGCTCCTTATCAACAATTTATTTTGTATATTTACAATCGCCTCTTTGCTCCATGGCATGTACCAATCTGACCATACATTCATGCGTGGGGGCAGGCGTACCATTTGCCTTTGCGGCACGTACAACACTGCCGGAAATGGTTTCGACCTCTGTAAGTCGTCCGTGAGCCAAATCGCTGCAGATGGAAGTAATGCCCTCCATACCGCCCTCAAGCAATTTATTGGTCTTGGCAAGTACATCATCATATTTGAAGTCGAAACCATCCGCATTGGCAACGGCGACAGCCTCGGCAATCAAACGTTCCTTGAGCCAATTTCCGTGCTCATTATCATACATAAACCCCATTTTGACCTGCAAAATGCCGGTCAGCACGCTCACAGAGGTATTGACAAACAGTTTATCCCAAATCAAATACTGGATATTATCAATATACTGTGTATCAAAACCGGATTTGCAAAATGTATCAATAAAACGCTCTATTGCCTCCGATTTCTCTTTTACAATACCGCCGATATAAGTAAAGCCCGAACCACCATGACGCACTACACCAAGGTCTTTGACTGCACAGTTGTCCTGTGTTGTACCGATAAGGATGCGACTCTCATCGACATATTGCTTAAGTATAGCCTCATGTCCACTGCCGTTTTGCAGGGTCAAAACATATGTGTTTTCACCAAAAAGACACTTATTTGCACGTAGCGCCGCCTCGGAATACAGCGCCTTAACAAACAAAATGACCAAATCCATTTGTGGCAAGCCTTTTCCCTCGGTACAGGCAATAGGATGCACACAAATTTCCTTGTCAGCCTCCTGAATTGTCAGCCCATCTTTATTGACCTTCTCCACCATCGCTGCATTTGTATCAATGAGCCAGACCTTATTATTCATCGAAAGATACCCGCCGAACAGCGAACCCATCGCGCCGGCACCAATAACTGCTATGTTCATAATTATCCTCCTAAAATATAAATTCGTAACTATTTGCTTGCGGTTGCCTATGCGATATGCAAACGTTTCTGCAACCGATTGCATATCTGTGAATACTATAGCACCTCAAATCAAGAAATGCAAGCGGATTTATTAGAAATGGCTGATAATTGTGGTGGCAAGCAGGGCAAGGTTGTACACACCTTGCTTTTTGCTTGCCCCGGAGTCACCCCAATCCCCCTAAAAACGCTGATATAGTAGTTTAAGCCCAAAACGCAAAGTTTTGGGACGCAAGCTTTGCTTGCGCTTTGCGCAAAATGCGCAAACAAACTACTATGCAATCTATTTAATGCACATGATATGTGCAAAAATCTCTTTGAGATTTTCCCCAAAACGCAGATGCGTTTTGGGGTTAAATGATTATAAATCAGCGAGCCACGCATAGAGGGCTATGCTTAACTTCAGTAGTGCACAGGGGGGATAACACCTACTGTATCCCCGCTGCCCTTGACCTGTCGGGTTCCGCTGTGCTGTGTGGTGGTTGCGGCGACGAAACTCAGGAGCAGGCGGTAAAGTAGGCCGTCACGCATC
>CAYJGR010000115.1:0-3352 GCA_964370005.1 uncultured Oscillospiraceae bacterium | reverse complement strand
GTTATCGGGGGAGCTGTCGTTGATTAGGATTATTTCATAGTTTGACATATTGCGTGAGTGCATAAGATACTTTATCTCATCCACAACACTTTCTATGCTGTCTTGCGATCTATAGCATGGTATTACAAACGATAGCATTACTATTTTACCCTCCACAATCAGACTATTTTAATGCGTATGAATTATTTCAGTCTCTTTCTGACACTACTAAATTTATACATGTTTTTATCACAGTCAGTAGCATATGTAATCTGTAGTAGGCCATTCCCGCATATTATAGTAGGCTTATTATCTTTAATTGCCCATATCTTACCTGGTTGCCTTATTTTGAAATCTAAATCACAATCTAAAACTTCAGATGTTTCTATAATAATTTTCTGCTCATCAATATACGAGTAGGCTCCGGGGTAAGGGTTTCCAAGTGCGCGAATGAAGTTGTAAACATCATGTGCCGACTGGTTCCAGTCTATATGGCAATCTTGGATATCTCTCCAAATGCTATATGTGGCCATTGTTTCATCTTGTTTAACCGAAGATAGATTTGATAAATTCATTTTGCATATGATCTCTGCCACCATCAGTGCATATATCTCGGACTGTCTTGCTATTATCTCCTGTATGTACATTTGATCTGTTATTTTCATTTCTTTTTGTAGAATAATATCCCCACTGTCAACCGTATTGGTGGCAAATAATGCAGTAACACCTATGGTTTTTTCTCCGCAAATAATAGCTGTAGGAGTGGGTGCAAAACCTCTATACTTAGGTAGCAAAGAGTCGTGCAGGACTATAAGATTAGTTTCTAATAGTTTATTTATTGATAGTGGTATCATATATTTCCAAGAGACAGCTATAGCAGAAGTTGCATTGTGCTTTATAACCAGATTTTCAAGAGTATCTTTTACATCATTCCACTTGTAATGCGTTATACTATTTTCAGTGCATATATTTATAATTTCACCCTGCCACTGCTTTACCACATTGGTTTCCTGAAAGGTTACAACACAGGCCATATTATTTATAAAATTGTTATCTATCAAATGCTTTAGTACCGTAAAACCCTTTTGAGTTGCTATAAATAAAATGATTTTATTCATTATGATTGCTACCTATACTTTCATAATAAGTGGAAAGTTCATGCGTTACAACAAATGCATCTGAAAGCTCAATACGCAAGTACATCGGCAACCTCAAAAGTCTCTCGCTTTCTTTTGTTGTCCATACGTCCTGCCCATGAAATCTGCCGTACTTTAGCCCTGCGGGGGCACTGTGCAGGGGAACATAATGAAAAGCTGACATTATACCGTTTTCTTTTAGGTGGGCTATAACCTCGGTGCGTTCCTGCAAATCATCGGCCTTTATGTAATACATATGCGCATTATGTACGCAGTTTTTAGGTATGTGCGGTAGCTCAATTTTCCCCTCTTGTGCCAATGCTGAAAGGGATTGGTTGTATGTATTCCATGTTTCAAGGCGGTTATTATTGATTTCATCAGCCACTTCAAGCTGCGCATAAAGATATGCGGCGTTAAGCTCACTCGGCAAATATGATGACCCAACATCAACCCATGAATACTTATCTATTTGACCCCTCAAAAATCTACTTCTATCTGTGCCTTTTTCTCTGATTATTTCTGCTCGCTCAATGTAATTTTCATTATTAATGAGGAGTGCTCC
The DNA here is from genome assembly GCA_964370005.1 of uncultured Oscillospiraceae bacterium. Classification (GTDB taxonomy): domain Bacteria; phylum Bacillota; class Clostridia; order Oscillospirales; family Ruminococcaceae; genus Heteroruminococcus. The sequence goes on along the minus strand of CAYJGR010000115.1, from coordinate 1,675 downwards.
GCCCTCGCCCATCGAATAATTCTTTGTTTCGTGAAAAGAGTAGCAACCAAAATCGCCTATAGATCCGAGGGCTTGTCCCTTATAGGTTGACATAACCCCCTGTGCGGCATCCTCCACAACAAACAAGTTGTGTCGTCTTGCAATATCCATTATGGCATCCATTTCACAGGCAACCCCTGCGTAATGCACAGGCACAATAACCTTGGTTTTGGCTGTTATTGCCGCCTCTATCAGTGTTTCGTCAATATTCATGGTGTCGGGACGAATATCCACAAACACGATGGTCGCACCACGTAGTACAAATGCATTGGCTGTAGACACAAAGGTGTATGAGGGCATGATAACTTCGTCACCCGACTGTACCCCGCAAAGGATGGCAGCCATTTCCAATGCATGGGTACATGAGGTTGTAAGCAGAACCTTTTTGCATCCTGTTTTATGCTCAATCCACTTGTTGCACAGGTGGGTAAACTCACCATCGCCACAAATCTTGTTGTTGGCAATGGCTTTTTGCATGTAGGCAAGCTCGTTGCCAACAAAAGGTGGTACATTAAAATTGATCATTTAGGCATCCTTATACGTGAGTAATAATTTTTTGATAACATGCACAAACTTACAAAACTATTTTTTCGACCTCATCTGCCGAAAAATAAAACAAGTATGTATATCCTTCATCTTTCGCACTGATTTTTGCAATTTCTACTGAAAGCTTTTCGTCGTGAACCGGAATTCTGTTTATTCCATATCCATACCCATATCTTGATGATTCAGTATCGTTATGATAAGTCGGAATATCGTTTTCATTATAGAATAGCATGTTATACGTCTGAATTCCTGTGTATCCTGATATTAAAAACAACAGTTTGTCACCATCAGGATAAAGTTCCCACAGCTTACTTGAAGCATCAATAAATATCACTGACTCTTTTTTCTCTTGCGGCGGAATAGAATCAAGATAAATCAGATTACTTACCGTTGGCTCATCAATATACCTATTGGGGCTAAAATGCATACTTAAAATCCCCATAGCCCCTTCAATAATATTTCCGGATCTTATTTTGTCTTTGTTTAAGTTGTCCTCTTCTGCATTAAAGGTTGTCGACTGCATGATTTGATTATTAATGGTTTTAAGTGTATTGCCAATATGAGAATTTGAGACAAACGTGATCAATAGAATTAGCGCCAAAACCTTTACTACTATCCTTCGCGCCGCAAACCTCGAGCAAAAATCATTAATTTTTCCAGGCAAATCGTTTGCAACAAAAAACACAAGACCAACAACGCCCGGAACTAAAAGAAAATATCCTGCGCTTCCACCGGCAATATATAAAAAAGTGCCCGGCAAAAATGCAACAATTGTCATAACAAGCAAAGCTTCTTCCATGACATATTTTCTCTCGGTGATTAGCTGCTTAATACTTGATATATCTCGTAGTTTATATGCTAACATAATTAACGCGAATCCAGAAAAAAACAAAACATGAAAAAGTTCATTGCCGGATTGTATACGTTCTCTGGCAAACGAAAACAGCTCAAAGTTGGTACTGCTTACCTGCATGGCTTCATCTGTGCTATTATTGAAAAAACCATTGTAATACAGATAAAATAAAACAAATGCAACCGCATACCATATGTTTAACAGCCAATGCTTTAAGCTAAATGTGTGTTTTCTAAA
>CAYJGR010000114.1:0-3364 GCA_964370005.1 uncultured Oscillospiraceae bacterium | reverse complement strand
AACGCAAGAAAGTAGCAATGCAAAATACACAACAATGGGCATTAAGCTTTGATACGGACTGGGTTCCACAATTTGTTTTAGACCATGTGTTTGCTATGTTAGACACATATGCACTACCTGCGACCTTTTTTTCCACTTCTGCCTATATTTTCCCTCATTCTACTGCCTTTGAACAAGCACTTCACCCAAATTACCTACCAAACTCTACGCATGGAACCACAGAAGCTGAGTGTTTGTCTACTGTTAAGCATCTGTACCCCCAAGCTGTTGGCCATAGAAGCCATTGCTATTATTGGCATACGGGACTTGCAGATCCTTTAGCGGCGCAAGGTATCACTTATGACTCTTCATTATTATTACCTTTTCAAAATCACTTAAACGTGCATAAGTATTACGACATATTTCGTATTCCGGTGTGGTGTGGAGATAATATTCTTATGAAATTATTTACAAATTCTCGTCAATTTTCTCCGCCAAATATGAATCAACCTGGACTTAAAGTGCTTAATTTTCACCCCATTCATATTTATTTAAATAGCAGAGACTTAGAAGAGACACGCACCATTGTTAGACAGATGTTTTTGCCATCTGCCACAGAAGCAGAACTAGCAAAATATAGACGTAGTGGCACAGGCATAGAAAAAGTTTTTGAAGATGCACTTAAAAAGCTTAAAACACGACAAACAATTAAACTTTGTGAACTTTTACCATGAATACACATAGAACACACCATAGAGCATTAAAAATTGCTCAAAACTGCTTACAAAATTTTCAACTTGATTTGCGTAATATGCACGTATGTACCGAAGCAGCCACCAATAATTACGCTTATACAGCCTGCATGGCAGCTCTTGCGGGTGCTCATGTATATGCCATTGCCCAGGACACACCTTATGGAGACAGCACAAAAGCTATTGAAGATACTACAGAAATTGCAAAATCATGGAATGTTGATGAACGCATAACCTTTGTGCAAAAACCGTGTTATGAGATTTTTGCAAAAGTAGATATTGTTACTAACTCTGGCAATGTACGTCCTATAACTCGAGAAATTATTCAATACCTAAAACCCACAGCTTGTATTTCTCTTATGTGGGAAACTTTTGAGTGGCGTCCGGAAGAACTAGATTTACAAGCGTGTCATGACCATAATATTTTGGTTATGGGGACTGATGAAGCAAAAATAGATTTTTTTGATTTTGCAGCAGAATCTGTTATAAAAATACTGTATAGTCATGGACATACCATACACCATGCTAAAATACTTTGCCTTGGATCTGGAAAAATTCTGGAGTACACTTGTGGCGTCTTACGACGCTTAGGCATAGATGTACGTTGCTGCACTTGGGGTAATAGCAATGATGCCATAAACCTAGAGCCTCATTCTGCCGTATTAGATGATTTTTTACAACAATGTGATTATATTCTTTGTGATGAACGCGAAGATAGACGTGTGCTTATTGGCAAAAATGGTCTTATTGAGGCTACGCACATTGCTAACCTTAACCCGCATGTGGTTATCGTAAATAGACATGGCGTTATGGATGCCATAAGTATAGAGCAAGCCAATCTTCATTGTATTCCTACGACACAAACAGCCAGTTGGCATACGCCAAACTTTACTACAGCCATTCTTGGCAATCGCCCCATAATTGAACTTATGAGTGCTGGCCTTAAAGTAGGCGAGGCTATGGCTCGAGCACGCTTAGCAGGCAACTCTCTTCAAGAGGCTGCAAAATATGCGTTAAAAAATGCCCCCGCACAAGACATGCTTGCGCCCTACAATTGGTTAACAAGCAATGCTTTTTAAAAACTTCATACTGCCTGAGCATTTACGCACATTACTACATAATCTGCGTGAACTTGTATTTCTCTTACGTACACAGCGAAAAGATCAATGGGGGCGTGTAGACCCACTTACAGAACTTTTTTTTGACCGTAACGAAAAAGCACCTGCGCTTGGCTATCCTGATACCGTAACTCTTTACGACAATGTGTTTTTATGTGGCGATATTCAGTTTGGTGAACATATTTTTGTAGGGCAGGGATGCATGCTTGATGGTTCTGGAGGATTGTGCATAGGTACAGGTACTACCATCGCCACGGGGACAAAAATTTTTACCCATGATACTGTTAAACAAACAGTGAGTAATGGAAATTTCCCCATTGACCGATCCCCTGTAACTATAGGAGAATATTGTTACATTGGAGCAAATGCTATTGTATTAAAAGGAGTTACTATTGGACACCACAGTATCGTGGGGGCAGGCTCTATAGTGACACAAAATATTGAACCCTATACAGCTGTGGCGGGTAATCCCGCAAAAAAAATGGGACGTATTAATGAAAAAACGTTTGAAATAATAAAAGAGAAATAACCGTATGAAAATTTTTGTTGGTACCGCTAATATAACTGATGCCACCCGTATTTTAAAAAAGGGTTTTACAGAATTGGGGCATAATGTAGATACGGCTGTCATCGGTGAGCACCCCTTTTATGGAGCAGAAAGTAGCGTCATTGATGTTGCAGAGTTACAAATGAGTGCAACAGCCTATGTTTCTCCTGAGGGTTTTTTACAAGTACAAGAGCATAGCGCTTTTTTGCGCTTTGCTGAACCATATGATCTCTTTGTTTTCATAGCCTCATCTTCACTACTGCCACGCCTTACCGATTTACACTTTTTGCATGCCATGGGTAAAACAGTAGTATGCTATCAAACAGGGAGTGAGTTACGGCATGGTTTAACAAGCGTGCCCTTTTGGAGCGCCTATGGACATCAATTTCCTGAGGAAAGTTTTGTACCGCAATTTTCTCCCCCTAGTGCTACGGCAACAGCGATGCAAAAAAATATACAAGCAGCGCAAGAATTATGCAGTACCAATCCTTTTATCCATTCCTTGCTCAATAAAATGTATAACACACGTATGGCAGAAAAATATGCTACAACGATTTGCACGCACCCTAGTATAATCTCCCTTGGAATTAGACCTCACATGCGTATAGCACTTCCTTTTGATACACAGCTTTGTACCTTTTCTCCGCCTAAAAATACAGTACCGGTAGTCGTACATGCGCCTTCAAAACGTGCCTTTAAACGCACAGATCTCATTGTAAACACCTTACAGGAGTTGGCCGATGAAGGCATTCCTTTTCGGTTACGTGTTCTTGAAAATACACCTAACACAGAAGTTCTTACCATTCTCACACAAGCCGATGTTCTTGTGGATCAAATAGCATGTGGAGCCTTAGGGCGTTTAGCTCTTGAAGGTATGGCTAGTGGTTGTGCTGTCCTTTCAGGCAATAGTCCTGCTGTACCATGGCCACCGGATAGACCTGCACTACCTATAAACCCCTTAAATGTTA
>CAYJGR010000113.1:0-3438 GCA_964370005.1 uncultured Oscillospiraceae bacterium | reverse complement strand
CAAAACGATTTACCCCGCACCACACATTGTAGGGAGCGATGCCCTCATCGCTCCGACGTTGCAGTAACAACAACGCCTGTGTAATGCGGATTATTTTCATTTTATTTGGCTACATTTCTACCAGCCGCCCAAAAACCAAATACGGTGCCGGCAAGCCCGCCCACGATATGTATGAAGTTGGCCACATTATCCCGCACAAACAGTGCTGAGAAGACCTCTTGTCCCAAATAGAGCAGTCCCACAAGTATCATAGTTAGAGGCAAAGAACCGCTTTTCATGCCCGAAAGTGATGAGAGCATTATAAGCATAAACACAATACCACTCGCCCCGAGCAGTGATACATTCGGGAACAAAAGACAATGCAGCATACCCGATATGAGAGCTGTGAGAAGTATGGCTATAAGCAGAGTGCGACTGCCGTATTTCTCCTCCATAGGTGGCCCCACAACCAAAAGTAGCAGAATATTGCCCGAAAAATGCGCAAAATCCGAATGCCCCACAATATGACCAAAGGCGCGGATATAGGAAAATGGATCGGCAAGCGACGAACGATAGACCGAAAAGAGCAGACCCGTCGTGAAGTCATTTGTGAGGAAACCAAGCACCAAGGTTGCAAAGGACAGCAGGGTCAAGGTGAGAATGACAGGTGAGTTGTAATGGATATTGCTCGGCATTTTTAATTTTGTCATAATAAACCATCCCTTATATACAATAAATATACTTTACAACTGTCCATGAACCACTTTACCTCGCATAATCACCCCACGCAGGGATAAATCGGGGTTTAGCAGGGTGATGTTGGCGAGTTTTCCGGTGGCCAAACTGCCGTAATCATTATCGATACCAAGCACCTTAGCGGGGTTGTGGGCGGCGGCCGTCACGGCATCTTTGAGCGGTATTCCAAACGATACCGCAGTCCTCACACAGTCCATAAGGTTTGTCACCGAACCTGCGATAGTACCATCGGCAAGGGTGGCCTTGCTACCCTTTACAGTGACGGCCTGCCCACCGAGGGTGTACTGCCCGTCCTGCATACCGGCCGCCCGCATCATATCACTGACAAATACCACTCGACCTGCCCCAAACATCGCAAAAACCGCCCGCACCATAGCGGGATGTATGTGTACACCGTCACAAATTAGCTCGACCATGCAGTCACTGTCCAGCGCCGCCCCCACAGGCCCCGGGTCACGGTGGGCAAAGGGATTCATGGCGTTAAAAAGGTGGGTCACATGGCGCACACCATTCTCAAAAGCTTTCAGCGCCCGGGCATAATCACAGGTGGTGTGAGCCATCGAGATGACCACTTCATCGGCAAGCTCCCGTATAAATTCGGGTGCTCCTTCAAGTTCGGGGGCGATGGCCACAAGCTTGACAAGCCCCCCCGATATTCTTTGCAATTCGCGGAAAAGCTCAACATTGGGCGGTTGTAACCAGTCTCCGTTTTGTGCCCCTTTTTTTGCCATAGATAAAAAAGGCCCTTCAAGCTTTATGCCCACAAGTTCCGCCCCACCCACAGCCTGGTTTTTATGCTCTGCGGCCAGTCGGCAAACCTTTTTCAATTGCTCGGGGGTCAAAGTCATGCCGGCGGGGCATATCTGGGTGATGCCTTGTGAGAGCAAATACTCGGACATAATCGGCAAGCCCTCGGGGTTAGCATCGGAAAAGTCCTCGCCACGGCACCCATGAAAATGCAAATCGGTAAGGCCGGGGAGGACATAACATCCGCCAACGTCTATGCTTGTCTCATCGCCGACATCACAAATCCGCTCGCCTTCTATGGCTAAATCTCGGGAAACAAATCCCTTTATCGGGTCATAAACAAGTCCGCCGCTCAGTCGCATATGGGTTCACCTGCCTCTATGAGTTTGTGTAGGGCGGCACGGTCGCCCACCACTGTGACATCGGGATGCATCTGCAAAACAGAGGCCGGCACCTCGGGCATAACAGGCCCCCGCAGAGCCTGAAGCATTATATCAGCCTTACTTTCACCGCTTATGGTCAAGAGAATTTTTTTAGCGTGCATGATATTTTTTATGCCCATAGTCATGGCGTGGGTGGGCACCTTGGCTTTATCGCCATCAAAAAATCGCGCGTTGGCTTCTATGGTCGAATCGGCGAGCTTCACCACATGCGTACCCAGCTCAAAGGCTACCCCGGGCTCGTTGAAGCCGACATGGCCGTTGTGTCCCATGCCCAAAAGTTGCAAATCTACGCCACCAAGGTCGGATATAAGTCGGTTATATCGCAAACATTCGGCCTCGGGGTCGTCGGCGAGCCCGTTTGGCAGGTGGGTATTCTCAGGTTTGATATTTACATGATTAAAAAGATTTTGTTTCATAAAGTAGGAGTAGCTTTGATCATGGTCGGGGGCAAGTCCCACATATTCATCTAAATTTACCGAGCGGGTGGCCGAAAAGGAGAGATCCCCCTTTTTGTACCACTCAATGAGTTGTTTGTAAGCCCCCATGGGGGTCGAACCTGTTGCCAAACCCAAAACACAATCGGGTTTTACAATGACCTGTGCAGATATAATGTTTGCCGCCTTTCGTGACATGGAGGCATAGTCCTCGGCTAAATAAATTCTCATAAATTCACCCCTAAAAACAGTTTTTAAAAATCTACTTTAATCATATGATTTTTTTGTGTGGTAGTCAAGGGGGGAAAAGTGGATAAACTCAAAAATACTGTTGCTATTTTTGCAGTTGGGGTGGTACAATATATAAAAGTGGATAATTAAGACCACACCGCCCGGAAATGAGAGGAACCCACCATGGATAAAAAATGCTGGCCACCGCTGTCAAGCATGGACAAGCGTCCCCTGTATCGACAGCTCGAACAGGTGATTTTGGACAATATAAAACAGGGATATTTAAAAGCAGGGGATTTACTCCCCTCGGAGCATATGTTATGTGAGTGGTATAACCTCAGCCGTTCAACGGTGCGGGGTACGCTGGGCAGTTTGGAGGAGCAGGGGTTTTTGGTGCGCCGCCGAGGCCTTGGCAGTTATATTGCCGAGCCAAAAGTGCGCCGTACACTCGATGATATGTATAGTTTTACAAGCCAAATGCACAAGTTGGGCTACGAGACCTCCTCAAAGGTACTGAGTTTTGAGCGGGAAATCATAGACAAGAAACAGTCCCAAAAGACAGGCATAGCACAAGGGCAGGAGGTCTATCACCTGCGACGATTGCGTTTGGCGGGTGATATGCCTATGCTGCTTGAAACGACATATATAATAATGAGTCACTGCCCCGAGCTTAGCCAAAAGGAACTGGAGCACACCTCGCTTTATAAACTGCTGCAAAATGCAGGCATAGAGATGGGTCGAGCGGTCGAGAGTTACGAGCCGGTGGTGATGGATAAAAAAACCCGCAAACTGCTCGAATGTGAAAACAACCATACCGCCTTTAGAATCAGGCGCAAGGCCTACACAAA
>CAYJGR010000112.1:0-3538 GCA_964370005.1 uncultured Oscillospiraceae bacterium | reverse complement strand
CTTTTTTGTACAATCTGCGCTCAATTACCTCAATTTTGAGGTAATTGAGATTTTTCCATTTTCATCTGCTATACTCGTCTTAGCGAAGAGGTTGCTATGGCGTGTTAACACCGCCTAATTAAGGCAAATGAAAAATTGGGAGAGAGGTATATACTATGAATACCAAAAAACTGCTTGCTTTACTGCTATGTTTGGCGGTGCTGGCCACCACACTGCCCTTGGGGGCGCTGGCTTTGACAAGCGCTACCCCCTCGGGGGGGATTGCGCCACAGAGCGCCACGCCGGCGGGGGATATTACACCCACGCCCGATACCCCCGACAGCTCACCACCACCCGCACCACCCCAAAACACCCCACGCAGCGGTGGCGAGGTTTATGTCATGAATACCAAGCTTGAAGTGGGCACGCACTACAAATTTACGGATGATGATAGTGTCCTGGCTGTTGGCAGTGCAGGCGACTACCACTTCCTTCTACAAGACGTCAGTGGAGTCCCCACCCTCACTATCGATTCCCTTTCGGCGAGGGTTACTGATGTGGAGGATACCCCAGGTGATGCGTTTATATACTCCACCATGCCCAATTTGACCATAAAAAGTGCCGGTGGGCCCAGAATTAGTAGCTTAGACGGCATCACCATCAAAGGCCAAAACATCACCCTCACAGGCGACAGCCTTGACATCTCCAATACCGACGACGCATTTGCCGTGGAGGTCTCAGGCGACTTAAACATAAACAGCTACACAGTCATAAAGGCAAGCAAAGGTATCAATCTTACCGGCCATGGCTCGGTTAATGTAAACAACTACCTGGCGGTGCGTACCACCGATATCGATGGTGGCGATACCATACATGGCAATGTTACCGTGAACGCCGGCGGTGAAATTGATGTGAGTGCCGGCCAAGTCCAAAGCGGGGGCGGCGGGCATAATAAGGACGGCCACGGTGGCCACGGCATAGTGGGCATATTGACCGTAAAAGACGGCGGTACTGCCAAGGTCTATGGTGGCAAAAGCACAGTAACGGGCAAAAACGGCGGCTACGCTGTACAGCGACTGATTGTAGAGGGCGGTACAGTCACCCTGCTGGGTGGCCTCGGCTCTGCCCAAGGTGGCCGTGGCGTTGAGCTGGATGCCACAATCGAGGGTGGCACTGTAACTATCGATGGCGACAGGGCGACAGCCGGCAAAGGTGGCGACGGCATAGGCAACCACGTCTCGGTGTCGGGCGGTAGCCTTACTGTCCGTGGCAGTGATGGCACGACTGGGAACGGCTACGCCGTGGCAAATAATACGGGCACAAACACCATCACAGGCGGTGTGGTGACGGCCATAGGTGGTACTCTTCAAAAAGCCTTTGCAAAGAGTGATGTCACCACAATAACCCCACCCTCCGGCCAAGCGCCCGCCATTCGGGCGGGTATGCTTCCCCCCGGCGAGGTAAAGACCGTGGAGGGCTACAACTACGCAGACAGCTATGTCCACATCAACTTTGTCACAGCGGGTGCGGTCAAGGTGGCCGGCGTGGATATGGCGGTGGGCTCCTACTACCGCTTTAATGCAGATGGAACTTATATCGCCGGCAGTGCCTCCAACTACAATGTATACTATGATGGATATACCCTAACACTTAATAACCTAAACCTAAGCGCCTCCGAGATAGGCGGGCTTATCAGTGCGACCGGCGACCTTGCCTTGGCGTTGTGGGGAACAAACTACCTCGACAACACCAACACCGACAACAGCCACGCAGACAACGCCGGCGATGTCATAAATGTGGCGGGCAACCTTAATATATATGGGGAGGGCGGTACGCTCACGGGCGAAGCCACGCACAACGGCATAGAGGCGGGTAGTCTTGCCATAAACGGCCAAAACCTGCACATCACCGTAAAGGGTGGCTCCAACGGTATAGAGGCCGCCACCATATCGGCAGACGGCCTTTATACCCTGACGGTCACAGGCGGTATAGACTACGGCGTAAAGGGCAAAATGTCGATACAGGGCACGGCCGATGTGAGCGTCAAATCTTCTTATGGTAGCGCCTTCTCGCAACAGCCCACCGCCATAGCAGGTGCGGTGATTAAGGCGGGTAAGGATGCCGCCACCGCAACTGCGGCCAGCCTCGCAAGCTATGGGGCGAAATACGTCAATATCAGCACCCAAACCCCCGCAAATGTCACAATACAGATGAAAAACAATAGCGGGACAATCGTAAACTACGCCCCCCAAAACGACACCTATTATAATGTTGATACTACAACAAACACCCTTGAAGTGACAACTGATAAGAACGATTACGACCTCTATTTCTCCAACAACAGCGGGACAGACACCCTCACACTAAACGGTGTGACCCTCAATGCCAACATACGCTCGACCGCTGCTCTGAACTTTGTGCTAATCGGAGATAACGCCATTCAAGGCATTGATGGTAGCACAGAGAATACTGTTTACATCGCGGGCGATGCTAAGTTTAGTGGCGGTAGCTTGACGATAAAGAATGTCAATCCGTCTGACCCCATCGGTCAATCGGTGGTTCATGTTTGGGAAAGCATGACCCTACAAGGCGGGGCAAAAGTTACGGTCGAAAACCATAGTAATTCTTTTGCGCTACAAGTGCAACAAAACCTGACCGTGTGGGGTGGCTGTGAGCTAACTGCCACTATATTGAATACCAACAACCTATCCCATATCAATCAAATGTTGTGGAATTCGGCAATTGTTGTTCAAGAGGGAAACCTTGCTGTATACGGCACCGTGAACGCAACAGCCGATCAGGACGCCGAAATCGAGGTCAGTAGTGCTCTCCCCCGGGAGAAGTGGGGTGCCGGTATTTACATGACTGTCGGCAACATAACAGTGATGGGCGGGACAATAAACGCAAAGTCGGCCCACAGTGGTACGTCTGGGTATAACAGCATATATTCTCAATCCGCCGGTTTACCCGGTTTTTATCCGAAGATGACGATATATGCAAACACAAACACTGTAATAAATGCTACTATAGGCACAAATATACCCCTGGAATTCAAAAACGTCGGTGCTTTTGGGGTTGAGATTGTAGCCAGAGATAAAAATGATGATACAAAAGACGTTACTTTCACTAATCACGAAGATACGAACATTAACTACGCATGGCTTAAGTCCATCAAGTTCACAGCACCGACATCAAAGCCTGTAAACAATGTGATGCTCGGGGTGGAGGGGATGAACTATCGAGCTCCAACAAACAATATAAACGGAGACAAACTCATATTAAATGGCAAATTGTGGACTATGCTCAATGATCAATATTTAATGATATGGGCAGAAAACACCCAAGCACCCACATATAATGACTTGTCCGAAAAAGAAAAAGCTGTGGTGACAGGAAACACTTTTAGCAATTTGACGGAAGCAGAGGTCACAAGCCTTGTGGGTGATACCGGTGATGGTTTGAGTACAAATGCAGGAAGTCGTCCGACATTTACAATAAACCAAAATAATGTTTGTTTACGAACTTTGAAAACGAGTTAAAGAGTGGCCCGGTTGGAACA
>CAYJGR010000111.1:0-3561 GCA_964370005.1 uncultured Oscillospiraceae bacterium | reverse complement strand
TCTTCTCGAACAAATATATCCCCCAACATAGCCCCCGAAAAATAATCGTAAAGTGGCAGTAGCCAATCGTAATCGTAACCAAAGTAGACGCCGTCGGGGGACAACACTGTCTCGACAAAGCCCTCGAAGTTGTCGTATGAACCACTTTCGCTCACGTAAGAATACTCGGTGATGTCACATATCATCACCTGCTCATCGCCACCAACCTGAAGCTCTCGCAACTGCTCGAGGGTAAAAAGTTGCTTGCCCACCGGTGCGCCTATCGGTGCAACATATCTTTCGTCCACGAAATCCGCCACACGAAAGGCTTGATACACCCTAAGAGCTATAGGATTTACAGCAAGTTGGTTTTCGTGCAAATCGACCACCAGCAGGCTTACATCTCCCTTGGTGTAGGTCAAGCCAAATTGGTTGTCATAGTGGTTGACCTCATAAACTTTGGGTGGGTTGTGGTTGGGGTCGGTCAACAGCTCTGTGGGCATCTCGACACGTGAGAGGTCTATGGTATAACCCAGTTCTCCCACGGTGTAGCCCCCCACAAAAACCACCAACGGTTCTGTGGGTTCTTTGGAGGACGACTGTTCGACCTGCTCCTGATCCTCGGGTATAGCAGAAGTGGCCGACATCTCATCGGAGGATGAGGAGGCCTCTTCTCCTTGCCCCGCACACCCCACAGCAAACAGCATCACAGTGCACACCAGACAGCTTACCGCGAGAATATTTTTCATACCGACACCTCGTCACTCGTCGAGTTTGAGCACCGCCATAAAGGCCTCGGGCGGTACTTCGACCGAACCGAGCTGGCGCATCTTCTTTTTGCCCTCTTTTTGTTTTTCGAGCAGTTTCTTCTTTCGGGTTATATCGCCGCCGTAACACTTGGCCAGCACGTCTTTTCTCATGGCCTTGACCGTCTCACGGGCTATGACCTTGCCCCCGATGGCGGCCTGTATCGGCACTTCAAACATCTGGCGGGGGATATGCTCCTTGAGGCGTTCGGCCAGTCGTCGGGCTCTGGGGTAGGCATTCTCGGCATAGACAATAAAGGACAGCGCATCGACAATGTCACCATTAAGTAGTATGTCCAGTTTTACAAGCTTTGAGGCACGGTAGTCATCCAGTTCGTAGTCAAATGAGGCGTAGCCCTTTGTGCGACTTTTGAGCGCATCAAAAAAGTCGTATATTATCTCACACAGCGGTAAATCATAATGCAGTTCCACACGGTCGGTGTCGAGATAGCGGGTATCCTTATATATGCCCCTGCGCTCTTGGCAAAGATCCATAACACTGCCTATATACTGGGCGGGAGTGAACACACTTGCCTTGACAAAAGGTTCTTCAGCCCCTGCAATCTGGGAGGGGTCGGGGTAGTTTGTGGGGTTATCTATGAGCACTGTTTCACCGTTTGCCATATGCAGTTTATATATAACACTCGGGGCGGTGGTGATGAGATCGAGGTTGTATTCTCTTTCCAGTCGCTCTTGTATTATCTCCATGTGCAGTAGCCCTAAAAAACCACATCTAAACCCAAAGCCCAACGCCACCGAGGTCTCGGGCTCGAACGACAATGCGGCATCATTAAGGCGCAGTTTATCCAGGGCATCCCGCAAGTCGGGGTACCTTGCGCCGTCGGCGGGATATATGCCACAGAACACCATGGGATTGACCTGGCGATATCCGGGAAGTGGCTCGGTGGCGGGGTTCTCGGCATCGGTCACGGTGTCACCCACCTGTGTTTCGCTCACGTTTTTTATGCTGGCGGCGATGTAACCCACCTGCCCTGCACACAGCTCGTCTATAGGCTTTAGGGTGGTGGCCTGCATCTGTCCCACCTCGACCACATCGAACTCGGCGCCTGTGGCCATCATTTTTATAGTCATGCCGGCCTTTACACTGCCACTCATCACCCTCACATATACCATAACCCCCCTGTAGGCGTCATAGTAGGAGTCAAAAATGAGGGCTTGCAAGGGCTTGTCATCGTCACCTTTGGGTGCGGGAATGTTTTGCACGATGCGTTCCATCACCTCGGGGATGTTTATGCCGTTTTTGGCCGAGATGCGTGGGGCATCCATGGCGGGTATGCCGATGACATCCTCGACCTCATGCGCCACTCGCTCGGGGTCGGCGGCCGGCAGGTCGATTTTATTTATGACCGTGACGATTTCAAGATCGTGTTCCACCGCCAAATACGTGTTGGCCAGGGTCTGCGCCTCTATGCCTTGGGAGGCGTCCACCACAAGTATTGCCCCCTCGCAAGCCGCAAGTGAGCGTGACACCTCGTAGTTAAAATCGACATGTCCGGGGGTGTCGATGAGGTTAAATTCATAAGTTTGTCCGTCCTCTGCGGTGTAGTCGAGGGTTACGGCACGTGCCTTTATGGTGATACCCCTCTCCCGCTCTATATCCATATTGTCAAGAAGTTGGTCGGCCATTTCACGCTGAGTAACCGCACTGGTAAGCTCCAAAATGCGGTCGGCCAATGTACTCTTGCCATGGTCTATGTGTGCAATGATGCAAAAATTGCGAATGTTTTCTCTTTTGTTGTTCATTTCGTTCCTCCACTAATTAGGACTTTGACATAACATTTTTATTATAACACATCTATCATATTTTTCCTATGTTTTACAGGCAAATTTACAAAAATTACTGCCGTCATACCCACATTTTGCCCATAAATCGAGGTCATATTTTAATATAATTTTCGGCAATACTATTTGTGCAGATTTTTTAATGCAAAAGGAGGTTTCCCCATGCGCCCCACACCCAACGAATATAAAAAGATGTCAGAGAAGGCCTCACCTGCAGGCAAACATCTCTCACGGTTTGTATGCGCCTACATTGTGGGAGGGACTATTTGTGCTTTTGGGCAACTTCTGCTCGGTTTCTATAAATCCATAGGTATGCCCGAAAGTTCGGCCTACACCATGGTGTCCATCACCCTGATAATGTTCTCGGCTCTCTGTACAGGGCTTAAAATATATGACAACATCGCCCGCTATGCGGGGGCAGGCACACTTGTTCCCATCACAGGTTTTGCTAACGCCGTTTGCTCCCCCGCCCTCGAATTTAAATCCGAGGGGTATGTGCTTGGGCTTGGTGCAAAGATGTTTGTCATCGCAGGACCTGTTATTGTCTACGGCACATTGGCCTCGGTGGTGTATGGGGTGATTTATTTTGTGCTTAATAATCTTTGAAATGTTGTGGATATATGTATATACCATACCCTGCAATTTTATGTTTTATATAAATCGAAACGACGGAACGCATACAATGCGTTCCCTACGGGGGGAATTACATGGCTCATCGAAAGGGAACATATACACTTATAACCGATAATCCCCCCACCGTGGCGGCATGGGCGGCGGTTGGTGGCAAAAAGGAGGGCGAAGGCCCTGTAGGACAGCACTTTGACTATACATCACAGGATAGCCTTTTTGGGCAAAAAAGTTGGGAAAGTGCTGAGAGTGCCATGCAGCACAAGGCCATTGAGACAGCCCTCAAAAAAGGCGGTATAAGCCCGCAGGAGCTCGATTATGTGTTTGCGGGGGATTTGCTCAACCA
>CAYJGR010000110.1:0-3653 GCA_964370005.1 uncultured Oscillospiraceae bacterium | reverse complement strand
ATACAAGAGAAATTTCCCCATTAATTTTAGCATACAGCAATAGACGCACCACAATAGGGACAGATATTTTAGCATGGGTGCAATTAGTATATCACTTATTACCTACCACACAAATGTTGTGTTTTATATAATTTAATATGTTGAAAAACAGCGGCAATTAACTTAATGGGTAAGTCCATAAAGCAGAACAAGCTATCAATGCCATAAGTTTAGTGCAAAACGTGGATATAGTACTGTTTCAGTAGTTTTTTAAATCGAGATGTTTTTTCATATTTTGGTAATTTATAAACAAAAACTTTCAAAAATAATGCTAAAAATTACATACATATTGAAATAATAATATCTACAATGTATGCTTTGGATGCGATAGGTTAATACAGTGCGCACTGGATTTATCCGTAGCTAAATACAAATAAGAGGAGGTTTTGCACTTGGACGCTAAGAAGTTTTTAGGTTTTGCCCTGTTTGTAGGTTTTCAAGGTGCTCTGGCACAGATCATTGACAATGTGATTATAGCCAGCGGCATGTTGCCTGAGGGGGCGGTCGGCTTCTCGTGGGTAGCATTTCTTGCCTGGGCAACCTACTTTTTCTCGGGATGTAATGCAGCCGGAGGTATCAAAGCTTTCCTGTGCTTTGCACTTGGCATCCTAACAGGTGTGGGCATTATTGAGATCGGTGTTCGCCTTCCTATGCTCGGTTCTTATGCATTTCCTGTTGCCATCGTAGTGGTTGTAACAGTCTGTATGTACCTTGAAAAGGTTCCGCCGGTAAACTCCATCGCAGCGATTTTTATCGGATGCGGAACATTCTTTGGATTTATGAATTATGTACCAAATGCAACGTACGGCTATGTTACAGGAATCATTATGGGCTACGGGCTTATTGGTCTGGTATCCGGCTACATCTCAATAGTCTTTAGAGTGTGGTATGAAAAGAAATTTTGTGGCCCAAGAGAAACTGTAGAAAAGGCAAGCTGATCTTTAAATAAAAATATTTTAGAGGAGGAAAAAATGATGTTTGATCTCATTATCAGAAACGCACAGATTACCACTGCCGACAATACCGTTATGGGTGATATTGCGGTAAAGGATGGCAAAATCGCACAACTGGGAATAGTAGATTCTGGTGCTAAAGCCACAAAAGAAGTTGACGCAGGCGGAAAGCCCGTAATCCCCGGTGTAATTGATCCTCATTGTCATATCGGTTGGCCTGATTGGGATTGGGAAGAAGACACCGTGGCCACAACAAAGGCAGCCGCTGCCGGTGGCGTAACCACAGTTATGCTCATGGACGGTAGCAACCAAAGCATGTTTGAGCAAGTCAAACAGCGTAGCGCAGAATTTGCCCGCAATGCCTATATTGACGGCACTTTCCATCAGTGCATTTACACCGAACAGCATATTGATGAAATCGTTCCTCTATCCACCGATGGCGGTATCACCAGCTACAAGTTCTTTATCCCCTATCGTGGTAGTGAAGCTGTACCTCCACAGGTTGGCATTGATGACGGCATCATTTATTTGGGATTTGAGCAGATCGGTAGACTTAATGCACCGGCTATTGCCCTATTCCATCCCGAGAATATTGAAATTTTCTACAAGCTAAAGGATCGCCTAATTAAGGAATGTAAAAAAGATCTCGTATGGAATGATACCCGTCCTAATATCAGCGAAATCGAGACAATTCGTCGCTGTGTAGCTTTTGCTAAGGTCACCGGATGTTCGCTGTATATTGTACATATGACCATCAAGGAAGCTGCCGAAGAGATTCTGCGTGCTCGCGCAGAGGGTGTCACAGTCTATGGCGAGACCTGTCCGCAGTATCTGGCACTTAATTGTGCCGAAGCTGACCCCATCCTTAGCAAGGTAAATCCCCCAATCCGAACCAAGGAGGACAGCGAGGGCTTGCGGAAGGGTCTGCAAGACGGTATAATAAGTACAGTGGGCTCTGATCATGCTGCTTGTGCCACAAAACATAAAACCGAGTTCTGGGCGGCTGTTGTTGGTATGGCAGGTGTACAAACCATGCTACAAGTTATGTTGACCGACGGACTTGCAACCGGACGCCTTACACTCAATCAATTGGTAGCTTGTCTGTCGACCAACGCCGCCAAGATATTCGGTCTATACCCTCAAAAGGGTACAATTGAGATCGGTTCGGATGCCGACCTTGTAATCCTTGATCTTGAGAAGGAAACCATCTGCAAGGCAGCCGAGCTTCATCACATCTCTGACTTCACCCCTTACGAGGGCAAAAAGTTCATTGGCGCACCCATTCAGACATATGTACGTGGCAAGCTAATCGCCGAGAATAATAAAATCGTTGGCGAAAAGGGCTACGGCAAGGTGCTCCTTGACCGAAAAGCAACACTCAAATAATTTATAAGTTTTACATTGTTGGGAGAGAGGCGAAGAGCATTATAACTCTCTCCCGACAGTGTTATAATCTCTAATGTTCAGTGTTTAATATTGCCTATCCATTTCTTATCGGCAATGGTATACATTTAGGAGGCGTAAAAATTGGGCATACAGCTAATAATAGTAATTTTGTACTTCATTTTGACCATTGTAATTGGAGCGTTTGCCGCAAAAAAATCCAAATCCTCTTCCTCATTTACCGGGGCTGGATTAGGTGTTTTGATGTGTGTAGCAGCCGGTACAGGAGAATGGTTAGGTGGCACCTCAACAACCGGTGTATCTGAATATGGATATGTTTACGGCATTTCTGGTGCGTGGTATACCGTAGCAAATGGCTTTGGCATTATCATACTCGCATTGTTTTTTGCAAAGCTTTACCGTAGTCTGGAAACCGTAACAGTGCCGGGTATCATCGGTAAATATTTGGGGCAAAATTGTCGCAGTGTATCCAGTGTCATTTTAGTATTTGTCATGCTGGCGGTGGGCACATCTCAAATCATTGCCGCCGGTACACTCGGTGTAAGTCTTTTGGGTATCGATTTTACCACAGCTGTTATCGCTATGGGTATAGGGTTCATCGTATATACCATCATGGGTGGCATGGTGGCCGTGGGCTACACAAACATGCTCCACCTTGTCATGATGTACGGTGGTGTATTGGTAGCGTTAATTGCGGTGGGAGCGCAAATAGGTGGTTGGGGGAATCTCTCCAATGAACTTCCGCAAGAATACTTTTCACCTGTCAATATCGGCGTTTCAAGAGTGAGTTCCTGGATTGTAGCATCTATCTTAGGCGCATGTACGGCACAGGCCGGTATTCAACCCCTCTTGGCAGCAAAAGACATCCCCACTGCCCGAAAATCGGCCTTTATTACCGCCATCATCATCGCCCCATTCGGCATATTCACCGCACTGCTTGGTATGGCATCTAAGGTGCTTTATCCCAATTTAGATAATGCCAAATTGGCTATACCCACGCTAATGTTAGGACTACATCCGGTTATCGGTGGCATTGTGCTTGCCTCCATCATGGCAGCTATACTATCAACCGTTTCGCCCATCATCCTAGCGTCGGGCACTATGCTTACAAAAGATCTCTATCAACGCATTAAACCTGAGGCTACCGAACAACAAATCAATAGAACCGCCCGTATAACAACGGCAGTTTCGGGTGTTGTTTGCACAGCTCTGGCTGTGGCCTTCAGCGATTCGGCTATGATATTGGATATGGTCTAT
>CAYJGR010000109.1:0-3672 GCA_964370005.1 uncultured Oscillospiraceae bacterium | reverse complement strand
CTCCCTCACCCAAGGGGGAGGCGACGCAAAAACGCCGGCATTAACACAACATTTTACCACGCTCTATCCGGCTGCTATCCTCCGGCAATATATCTTCTGATACTCCCCGCGCTTTTTGCGGGTGGGCAATTAAAGTTTTCGTCCACCTTTTTCAAAAGATGGCAGGGGTTCGGGGCAGAGCCCCGAGGTCTTTGAGGGTACGTCCCCAAGGTCTTGGGTTGCCCTTAATAGTCCATCTCTTTGGCCTTGCGACGCTTGCGCAAGGTTACGACTATGAATACACCAACAACGGCCACAATCAGCGCCACCGGCATAATCCACTGTAGAAAGGAGCTACTGTCGGTCAAAATCTCTGTCCACAGGGTGTCCATAAGCTCGTTTGTTTCGTCGGGAAGGCTTATAAAGGCCTCGGTGTTTGCCAACAGCTCCTCGGCGGGATATGAAATGGGGCTTGTACGGATTTCTTCGTCAAGCAGTTCAAATGCTGCGGCGTTGGGGGTCGAGTAGCCGATGTACTCAATATTGGCTGCACCCACGGTGGCCTCACACATAAAGTTTATATACATTTCAGCGGCTTCTTGCTGTGTGCTTGTGCTTGGGATGCACATTGCATCATAAAAGATGTTTGTGCCCTCCTTGGGGGTGGCGAAGGCAAGATCGGGGTTTGCATCCATCATTGTGATGGCATCGCCCGCATAGTAGGGGGCAAGTGCGGCCTCTCCACCCTGCATCTTGTCAAAAATCTCATCCATTACATAGGCCTGCACCACTTCTTTTTGCAGTTTCAGCTCCTCGGCGGCCTGACGCAACTCAGACTCATCGATGGTGTTAAGCGAATGCCCAAGGCGCTTGGAGGCGATAGCAAAGGCATCTCTGGGGTTGCCGAACATCAATATGTTTTGGCTGTACTTCTCATCCCAAAGTATATCCCAACTGTCCACGGTTTCATCAACCATGGTGGTGTTGTAAATAATACCCACCGTACCCCAGGTGTAGGGAACCGAGTAAACATCGCCGGGGTCGTAATCCTTGTCAAGATATTGGGGATCGATATTAGCCATAGCTGGGATGTTGTCTTTATTTAGAGGCAGGAGCATATCCTCATTTATCATGCGTGAAATCATGTAGTCCGAGGGGATAATGATATCGTAATCGGCACCACCACTCTGCATTTTGGCGTACAATTCCTCGTTTGTGGCAAAGGTCGAATAGTTGACGGTTATGCCGGTTAGTGCCTCAAACTCGGCATTTATATCCATAGACCCCTCAGAACCGTCCGATATATATTCTCCCCAGTTGTACACATTTATGGAGATATCATCCTCTCTAAAGCGTCCGTAATAATCCTCGTCAAAGCCTGTGGCCTCGGCTGTGGCGGTCATAGTCATAGGTATGGCCACCATAATAAAAGCAAGCATCATAATAAAAAGTTTTTTCAATGTAGGTCTCCTTTCAAAGTTAAAATATTATCGAAAGCTTTCAAAGCGTTTCTGCTGTTGTTTTTCCTGCCGTGCGCCGTGTATATTCACGATGACCAGCACTATGAGCACCACCACGAATATTATAGCCGACAGGGCATTGATCTCGGGGCTGACCTTTTTACGAGTCATGGAATAAATAGTGATGGGCAGGGTTTGGGAGGTCGAAGAGCTGACAAAATAACTTATGATAAAGTCATCGAGCGAGAATGTAAACGACATGAGTAGTCCCGATATTATGCCGGGAGAAATCTCGGGCATAACCACCTTGAAAAAGGCCTGCATAGGACTACACCCCAAATCCAGCGCCGCCTCGTAAACATATCTGTCCATTTGGCGCAGTTTGGGCATGACGTTGAGTATGACGTACGGCAGACAAAATGTAATATGAGCCAGTATGAGGGTGGTATATCCAAAGTCGATACCCATCATAACAAAAAGTAGCATGAGCGACACACCGGTTACAATCTCGGGGTTAATTATGGGCATATAGGTGATATTCATGATAAGTGAGCGGGGTGCTCTTGACATGTTATAAATACCTATGGCCGCTATAGTGCCTATAAGGGTAGCACCCACCGCCGAAATGAGGGCGATTATAAGGGTGTTGGAAAGTGACTGGAGTATAAGTTCATTTTGAAACAGCTCACTATACCACTTTAGCGAAAAGCCCGTCCACACCCCTCGGGAGTTGTTCTCGTTGAAGGAATAAGCTATGAGCACAAGTATGGGGACATAGAGAAAGAACATCACAAACCCCACATAACTGCGGGATAACAGTTTGTTTTTGCGGTTCACAGTAGCATCTCCTCCTTGTCCTCAGAGTCGTCAAACATATTCATCATGGCCATACATATGAGCACGATTACCATGAGCACAAGCGAGATGGCCGAACCTAAATTCGGGTTGTAGGTGTTACCCAAAAATTGAAGTTCTATAAGATCACCCACCAACATAAACGAACCGCCACCCAACATGCGAGATATGGCGAAGGTCGATATGCAGGGCACAAACACCATGGTGATACCTGTGGTAATGCCCGGCATGCTCAAGGGGAGTATAACCCCGCTTAGCACCCCAAATGTACCTGCACCGAGGTCTTGAGCGGCCTCTATTACCGAGTTTTCGATCTTAACCATGGTGGTATACAGTGGCAGTATCATAAATGGTAGGAAGTTATAAATCATACCAAGTACGACCGCCCCCGGGGTGTTTATCATGGCAAGTGGTTCTATGCCGAAGAATCCAAGTAGTTGATTTATAAGCCCTCCACGCTCTAAAATGGTCATCCATGCGTAGGTACGCAGCAGAAAGTTCATCCACATGGGCAGCATAATGAGCATCATGAAGGTACGCTGGGCGTTGCCGGTACTGCGGGACATAATAAAGGCCAGTGGGTAGGCGATAATGAGACTTATGGTTGTGGCAATGATGGCCAATGTTATGGACTGCATTATAACCGAGGTGTACTCCCCAACTCTTGCCAAATTGTCAAGCGTAAACTGTCCGTCACGAGTGGTCAGCGCAAAATAGAGCACAAGCCCCAGCGGCAACACGATGAACAGTACCATCCACAAAAGATAGGGTACCGACACGACAGAGGATTTGTTTTTCATGCTTACTCTTCCTCCATCTTATTCATTATGTGTATGTCGTTTGGCTGTACCTCCATGCCCACAAGTGAGCCGATTTCTTGGGCTTGGGTCGAGTGAATTGTCCAACCGTAACCGCAAGCACTGACAATCATCTCATAATGTACGCCCTTGAAGGTCACCGACTCGACAGTGCCCGAAAATTGTCCCGCTATGGTGGGTACTATCTTTATATCCTCGGGGCGTATGACTACATCTACAGGTTGATTTGGGGCAAAGTTTTTGTCCACGCAGTCAAATTCGCGCCCTGCAAACTCCACCAAAAAGTCACGATGCATTATTCCGTCCACAATGTTACTCTCGCCGATAAAGTCGGCCACAAAGGCGTTTATAGGCTCGTTGTATATATCCTGTGGGGTTCCCATTTGCAGTATGCGCCCATCCTTCATGACCACCACACGATCGGACATGGTGAGGGCTTCCTCTTGGTCATGGGTGACATATATAAATGTGATTTCGAGGCTTTGTTGTATGCGTTTTAGCTCAATTTGCATCTCTTTGCGCAGTTTGAGGTCGAGTGCGCCCAGAGGTTCGTCGAGCAG
>CAYJGR010000108.1:0-3749 GCA_964370005.1 uncultured Oscillospiraceae bacterium | reverse complement strand
CCCTGCATGACACAGGCCAGACGTTCAAGCCCCATACCGGTGTCGATATTGGGCTTTGCAAGGGGGGTGTAGTTGCCGGCACCATCCGAATCAAACTGGGTGAATACGAGATTCCACACCTCCATGTAGCGGTCACAGTCACAGCCTACAGCACAGGTGGGACTGTCGCAACCGTAGCTCTCGCCACGGTCGAAATATATCTCGGAACAGGGGCCACAGGGGCCTATGCCGTGCTCCCAGAAGTTGTCGGCCTTGCCCATGCGCACCACACGCTCGGGGGAAACCCCACGCTCCTTTGTCCAGATGTCAAAGGCCTCGTCATCGTCCTCATATATGCTCACCCACAGTAGGTCTTTGGGTATGTTCAGCACCTCGGTAAAGTACTCCCAAGCCCACAATGTGGCCTCTTTTTTGAAATAGTCGCCGAAGGAGAAGTTACCAAGCATCTCAAAATAGGTACCGTGGCGGGCAGTTTTGCCGATATTTTCGATATCGGGGGTGCGGATACATTTTTGGCAGGTGGTCACCTTGGTGTTGGGTGGGGTTGCCGTGCCCAAAAAGAAGTTTTTCAGCGGGGCCATACCCGAGTTAATGAGCAGTAGACTGGGGTCGTCTTTTGGCACAAGGGATGCGCTGGCCATACGGGTGTGATTTTTGCTCTCGAAATATGAAAGATAAGATTCACGCAGGTCGTTAAGTCCGGTCCATTTCATGTGTGTTTGTCCTCCTAAAGTTTATTACTGTGATTTGTGGGATAAGGGATGGCAGGGGCAAAAAAATACGCCTCCACCCCAAAACGGGGCGAAAGCGATCACTTCCGCGGTACCACCCGAATTGCGACAAGATTGCCGCCACTCAAAAGGGCTTTAACGTGCCCCACACGTCTTGGTTCATCACCAAAAAAGACTCCGGGATGGCCCGAGCGGTGTTTGGTGGCGCACTTTCACCTGTGTGTGCCTCTCTGTATCCCACAACTGCTCTTCTTCCCATCTTCGCCCACTATACCTATATATTGTTTCCTACATCCGCTATTATAGCCATCAAATCCCAAAAAGTCAATCATAAAACATTGACTTTACAGCTTTTGGGGGTATAATTGTACTCATTTGAAAAAAACAACCGTTTAATCGCAAATAAGGAGCAGATATGAACCCATCCCAAAATGAAATTTTAAGCCAAATGCCCATCCCTAAAGCCATTGCAAAGATAGGTATACCCGCCATGGCCAGTATGATGATTATGGCGATATATAACCTTGTGGATACCCTGTTTATCGGTATGCTCGGGGATGACCGCGCGCTGTCGGCTGTGGCGGTAGCTTTTCCTATTATGACCCTTATCGGTGCGGTGGGACAGGTGTTTGGAGCGGGTGCCGCCGCCACGATAGGACGTGCTTTCGGCGGTGATAACGACGAACAGGCCGACAAAACCGCCACCACTACAATTTTTACAAGTTTTATCGCAGGTATACTATTTATGATTTTAGGGCTTGTGTTCATTGAACCTATATTTAAACTGTTCGGTACAACCGATTCGGTTATGCCACTGGCAAAACAATACGGCACATGGATGTATATAGGCTCGGTGTTCTCTATCCCAAACCAAAGTTTTAACAACATAGCCCGTGCCGAAACAAAAGCCATGCTCTCCATGCGGGCGCTGAGTATCGGTGCGGTATCCAATATCATACTCGACCCTATCTTTATGTTTGAACTTGGAGGGTTTGGACTGAATATGGGCATTGAGGGGGCGTCTATCGCCACCACCCTCGCCCAAGCCATCGCCTTTGCCTATATATCGTTTTTCTTTTTTAGCGGCAGAACAAGGGTGAAAATATCGCCCAAAAACTTTGCCCCCGGGGGTGAGATTTACGGTGATGTTTTGCGCTCTGGTATGCCCATAGGGCTTACCCAGATGCTCGGCACTTTGGCGGTGTCCTTTACAAACATAGCCGCTGTGGACTATGCCACCGATGTGACCATCGCCGAGAATATTCAGTCGGCCTACGGCATTGTGCTTAAAGTTAGCTCCATTTTGCAGTTTATCGTTATGGGATACCTCATGGGTTACCAACCCATAGCCTCATATGCCTATGGCGCAAAAAATAAACAGAGGTTTTTTGAGTGCTTTAATTATTCACTGAAAATCGTGCTGGCCTTTACAATTCCCATAACTGTTATACTCCAACTGATCGCCCCATATATCATGACCATGTTCACCAAGACCCCCGAAATCATTGAAATAGGGTCGTACTTTGTGAGATATAACAATATATTTCTCGTGTTGATGGGACTTTCATTTTTTATTATGCTAACATTTCAGGCCACCGGCAACGGCAGCTACGGTGCGGTCATAGCTCTTGCTCGCCAAGGCTTTTTATACATCCCCACACTGTTTATACTTTGTACACTGCTTGGGGTGTTCGGTATGTATTACGCACAGGCCTTCGCTGACCTTGTAACAGCCATTATTGCACTGCTACTGTTTAGACGGTATAGAAAAACCCATCTCATACCCCATTTTGACAGCTCATTACCCGATTTGTTTTAACCTTAAAATATAAGGGCAAGTGAGATACTACTAATATTGTTATACCGTTATTTCAATCAAATTTCCCTCGGGGTCGGTCACACAGCTTTCATAATATCCGTCGCCGGTTGTGCGGGGGTTGCTTGTCACCTCATAGCCGTCGTTTTGGATAATATAAGTGAGCTCTTTTACCCGCTCTTTGCTACCCACACTCATAGCCAAGTGAATAAATCCCATTCGCTTGTTGTTGTCGCTTTTTTGTTCAAGGGTCGGCAGGTTCATCAATTCAAGCCTTGCGCCGTTTTCAAACGATAAAAAGTAGGAGCGAAAACCGGTATTTTTGTTGTGGTACATCTCACTGCTTTTGGCCTGAAAATATTTTTCGTAGTATTGTTTTGTCTTTTCCAAATTATTTACATAAACCGCAATGTGTTCGATTTTCATAGTTGTTGCACCTCGATTTTATTTGTGATATAATAATATCATCAAAAATATACTGTTTCTATTACAAAACGGTATTATTATATAATTATTTCGCCAAATAAAGAGGTAGTATGAATAATACATCCTGTAATGTGGTTTTGGATGATACAAACAAAGAAATAAATGTAAGCGGTATGCGGGAGCTGCCTATCGCCGTATATAATGACGACTTAAAGGCGCAGGCGGTGCCCTACCACTGGCATGACGAGGTGGAACTGATTGTAGTGGTTTCGGGGGAAATGACGCTCACGGTCGAGCTTGAAAAGTTTTCTCTTAAAGCCGGCGAAGGCATTTTCATAAACTCGGGCAGGCTACATTCCTGCACGGCGGACAATGACTGCATAATTAAATCGTTTGTACTGCACTGCCGTTTTATATACGGTGAAGTGAGCAGTGTTTTGTATGGGAGCTACTTTCAGCCACTATTACAAGAAACTTCGCCGAGCACCTGTATGTTGAGCGACGAAACCTGCAAGTTAGTGCTGGGGGCTTATGACACATTTGCACGGCAGGACTTTGCCTATGAATTTGCAGTGAGAGAACTGCTAACAAACATTTTGCTATCGATCATCAAAACCACCGAGCATAAGCATGTAGCCATAGATCGTAGGGCACAAAGACAACTGGCCAGATGTAAACTCATGATGTCTTATATCCATGAACATCACGGAGAGGAAATAACCCTATCTCAAATTGCCGACAGCGCCGATATAAAAGAAAGTGAAGCCCTGCGATGC
>CAYJGR010000107.1:0-3759 GCA_964370005.1 uncultured Oscillospiraceae bacterium | reverse complement strand
AAACGGTTAACTTCCCCCACGATGCCACCCCCGAGGAGGTGCGCCGTGTATTCCTTCTGGCCTATGACGAGGGGTGCAAGGGGGTTACCATCTATCGTGATGGCAGTCGTGACAATCAGGTGCTCAATATCGGCAAGGTGAATGACGGCAAGGCCGAGAACGTCCCCACAGTCGAGTACGGCAAAATTCTGCCCCGTCCCCGTCCCACTGTCACCTATGGTATAACTCAGCGCACCCGCATAGGTTGTGGCAATCTTTACACCACGGTAAATTATGATGAAAACGGCATATGTGAGGTGTTTACCTCTACAGGTAAGGCGGGGGGCTGTCCATCACAGTCCGAGGCCACGGCACGTCTTGCCTCCATCGCACTGCGCAGTGGTGTAAATATCGATGAAATCTTGCATCAGTTGCGGGGTATTCGTTGTCCCTCAACCATACGCCAACAGGGTATGGAATGTACATCCTGTCCCGATGCCATCGCAAGGGCGATAAAATCGGTCGAGATCCATCTAAAAGAGCAAAAGGAAAAGCTTAATTCTTACAGCCCTATAACGACCACTAAAAATCAAGCAGAGGATAACCGCTTGTGCCCCGAATGTGGCGAAACGGTCGAGCATGAGGGCGGATGTGTGAGTTGTCGCAGCTGTGGGTATTCGAAGTGCAATTAAAATAAGAGACGTAAGGGGCAACCGCAGTGTTGCCCCTTACGTCTCTATAAAATTTTCGCCAAAATCTCATTCGAGACCAAAAATCCCTCGGGGGTGAGGGCTATGTGGGTGCCGTCTCGGCGCATAAGTCCCGCCTTTTGCAGTGACGGCAGGTTTTTCTCTATGCTCGCCACGATGTTTGTATCGGGGAAAAGCCTTGCAAACTCCCGCAAATCCACCCCGCAACTAAGTCGCAACCCGAGTAGCAAACATTCCTCGGCATCGCCCCCCTCGCCGTCGTCCTGCCACAGCTCGAAGGGATTACCCGCCTGTGAGAACTCGAACAAATTCCCCGGGAAATATCGCCGTTTTCCGCCTACAAAGGAGTGCGCCGCCGCCCCAAGCCCCAGATACTCCACACCTGTCCAATATTTGAGGTTGTGGCGACTCTCGTATTCCGGTTTGGAGAAGTTGGATATTTCGTACTGCGGGTAGCCTAAATGCTCTGCATGGCGACAAACTGCCAGGTACCGCTCGGCCATTTCGTCGCCATCGGCCACCCCCTCCACCCCTTGCCGTCCAAATGAGGTTTCGGGTTCAATCTTTAGCAGATAGGCCGATAAGTGTTCCACACCCAGCCCCGCACAAAACTCGAGGGATTTCAGTGCGCTGTCGTCGGTTTGGTGGGGGATACCCAACATAAGGTCGAGTGATATGTTCTTAAACCCCACCTCACGGGCAAGTTTTACCGCCCTCTCGACCTGTTGTGGGGTGTGACGGCGACCGAGTGCCAAAAGTTCGTCGGGTGCGGCCGATTGCAGTCCCAACGACAGCCTGTTCACTCCCGCCCCATGTAGCATAGCCAGTTGTTCCCCAGTGATGCTGTTGGGGTTGGCCTCAATCGTGATTTCAGTGTTGGGTGAGAGCTGGGAGGCTCTGCGCAGTCCTGTTAAGATGGCGCAAAGGTTATCTGCCCCCAAAAGTGGCGGTGTACCTCCCCCAAAATATACGCTGTCCACCGCTCTGCCCCATAGTCCATCGGGCAGGTTGGTAAGCGCTCGCAGTAGGGCGGTGGTGTAATCGTTCACCGCCGTGACGGTAGGCTCGGTCGAGTAAAAATCGCAATAGGGGCACTTGCTCTCGCAAAACGGTATGTGTATATAGATGCCCATGGCCTGCATTATATCGCCTCCTTTTACGCCTCCCGCAAAATCTCCCCAATAATGGCCATCTGCTCGGGTGTTGGGGTGTTGTCCAGTTCTATTTGCACAATTTTATCCTCATAAAACAATATATAATCATCCTTGGGATCGCCGTCATAATAATATAGTCTGTAGGCCTGCCGGGCATAAAACGGTGCGGGGTCGGTTTCTTTTACGGTGTCGTCCGACCAGTGGGGCGGGGTTAGCATGTCCGCCTCGGCGATGTCGTACATCCACTGCGATTTCGGGCGTACTATCTCGTAATACAACTCGGGGGGCGAATCTTTTGCCGGCAATGATGACTGATAGTAGGTCTCATTTGCCACAAAAAACGTCTCGCTTGTCATAGCCACAAACGAATAAAACTCGTAATCGTCCTCGCCGTAAAGATCGGCGTTTGTGAGTGGTATGGGGTCGCTGTAGAGCACATATTCACGGCTCTCGGTTTCGGTGAGCTGATGCTCTACCACACGGTGCTCCCTGTCGCTACCCCAGTCAAAATCGAGCAGTGCCACCACGGTAAAAACAACAAGAAACAGATACCCAAAGGTGGCGACGGTCAGCACGGTGTAGGACACCACCCTGTTGACCTTGGCCGACACCCCGCTTTTGCGCATCAGTTTTATTATAGACATAAAAATGATGATAAGCAGGGGCATTTGTAGCACCGAGAGCAGTATTATATGAAAATTGCGGTCAAATGTCATGCTTGCAATAAAGGCGATAAGCAGGGTGAGGGTGTAAATCAGCAGAGCTTTGTCAAAGAATTTCTGCACCCTGTGTTGTTTCTCTATGCATCCCCCGCCCTCGTTTATACTGCGCTCACTGCGCCTGCACCACACAAAATATGATACAAGCACAAAGCACTGATATATGATATGCGGTATCATAACAGATAGCGGGAAAAGGCGGGTGTAGTCGGACAAAAACTCCACAGGTGAGCGTAGCAAAGACGGGATTTGCACCGCCACATTTAGCGAAAACACCACTATTAGAATAATTACAGAGGGCACAAAACTTTTTTTCATGCATTTTTTTATGTTCTCAAACTTTGCTCGCTCGTCGGTGTCAAATGGCGTGGGATTTTCATCAAAACTGCAAAAAATCTGCATCTGATTATTTTCGGCCATAAGCTCCCACCCCGCACTGCGGGCAAGCTCGTAGTAGTTTACTTGATTTTCGGTGTAGGTGGGGTTGAACATAGAACCCTCGGCAAAATACGTCACGGTATAACGCACCTTTTGTGGCTCGCCCCTGCGAAATGTCCACATAAGCACCCCGATTTTCTCCAAAAACAATCCCTGCTCGGCAAGGCTCTCCAGACGCTCTTCTATGCCTTTGTTGTCGTGAAATTGGTAGTACATAAATCTTTTAGCTGTGGTTTTCATGACTGTGACCTCCCATCACTGTGGCCTCGTAATCCCTCTGTAGGCGGGAGATACGCTCGTATTCCCTCTGTAGCATCTCTCCCCCCAGAGGGGTTATAATGTAACTTTTGCGGCGGTTTTCTACCTTGGTCTCGACTATCATCTTTTCTTTTACAAAGCTGTCAAGCAGGCTGTAGAGGGTGCCGGGGCCGATGGAGATCTCCCCGCCTGTTATGTCACTCACCATCTTCATTATGTCCACCCCGCAACACTCACTGTTAAGGCAGATAAGTATATAAAACATTTGCTCACTTAGGGTCTTTAATTTCTCTCGTGCCATATGTTCACCTCACCAAATGTCGATAATCGATATTTGCAACCCCAGTGTAACATCGATTATCGATATTGTCAAGGTTTTTTGTAGGGGACGGCTTCCATGCCGTCCCGCCACATTGCAAATTATCGCCACGTTGCGGGAGGAGCAGAGCCCCTCCCCTACATATTAGAGGACAGATGGCCGGAGGATAGATAAGGGCAAAA
>CAYJGR010000106.1:0-3822 GCA_964370005.1 uncultured Oscillospiraceae bacterium | reverse complement strand
AAATCCCAGCGCATAACCGCATTTATACATGATATAGTACAAAACAGTGGGGATGACGATATCTTGATGTCGCCCGAAGTGCGGGAGTGTTATGATATGTTTCGGGACTTTATGTTTGAGTGTGTTTACACAAACCCTACGGCTAAGCACGAGGAAACCAAGGTGCAGGATATGCTGTGCAGAATGTACGATTATTACCTAAAAAAACCTGAAAAACTGCCACAGGAATATCTGAACATATCACAGGACGAGGGCAATGAGCGGGCGGTGTGCGACTATATTTCGGGCATGAGTGATCGTTTTTGCGTAACATTATTCGAAGAGTTATTTGTACCTAAATCGTGGCAGGTGCTGTAAAAGGCGTGATTTGGATGCAATTTGCCCAAAAATTGGGGCAAAATTACTACATAAAGGAGGGGGATAAATGTTGCCCGACAGCTTTTTAGAGGAGCTTCGCTACCGCAGTGATATTGAGTCGGCAGTGGGCGGGTATGTACAACTAAAGCGCAGAGGCAAAAACCTTACAGGCCTTTGCCCTTTCCACAACGAAAAAACCCCCTCTTTCACGGTTTACCCCGAAAGTCAATCGTTTTATTGCTTTGGATGTGGCATCGGTGGGGATGTGATAACATTTGTACGAAATATTGAAAACCTTGACTATATGGAGGCCGTCCGCCTGTTGGCCGAGCGTGCCGGCATCGCCCTCCCCGAGCAGGATATGGACGACCGCGCCGCCCGCCAAAAGACCCGTATACTCGAAATAAACCGAGAGACGGCAAGATTTTTTCACGATCGCCTGCATACATCCGAGGGGCAAAAAGGGCTTGACTATCTGCACGATCGGGGACTTAGCGACCGCACCATACGGCATTTTGGGCTTGGGTGGGCACCCGATCAGTGGGGTAAGCTCACAGACCACCTCACCGCCATGGGCTATCGGCGGGAGGATATGGTGGCGGCTGCGGTGTCTGTAAACGGAAAAAATAACAGTTGTTACGATATGTTCCGTGGGCGGGTGATGTTCCCCATAATCGATTTACGGGGCTCGGTGATAGGCTTTGGTGGCCGCACACTGGGTGATAGGGGGCCAAAGTACCTTAACACCCCCGATACCCAGGTGTTCAAAAAAAGTCGCAACCTGTTTGCACTGAACTTTGCCAAGGCCAGTAAGCGGGGGGAGCTGATTTTGTGTGAGGGGTATATGGACGTCATCGCACTGCACAAATCGGGCTTTGACAACGCCGTGGCGACACTCGGCACTTCACTGACCGATGCACAGGCTCGTATAATATCGCAGTACGCCTCCGAGGTGGTGATAGCCTACGACTCGGATGAGGCGGGACAAAAAGCTTCTACACGGGCGATAAATATATTCTCATCCACCGGACTTAGAGTGAAGATGCTCACTCTAAACGGCGCAAAAGACCCAGATGAATATATAAAAAAATTCGGGGCGGGCCGTTTTGATATGCTTCTCACCGACAGTTCGGATGCCACCGAGTACAGCATAACACGCATACGTCAAAAGCACGACACAGACACCCCACAGGGTAAAGTGGCATTTTTGCGTGAGATTGTGGGACTGCTTTGTGACATAAAAAATCCCATAGAGCGGGAGGTGTATGCCGCCAAGATATCCGCCGAGGTGGGGATAAACCGAGATGCACTGCTCTTAGAGGTGAAACAGGGGATTTCACGGAGAATACAAAGCAGGCAAAAGCAGGAGGACAGACAGCTGCGAGCATTTGACCCAACACCGCAGGCTACCACGATTCGTCCAGACTTTGATCGGATAAAAAATCTGACCTCATCGGTGGCGCAGGAGAAAATTTTGGCACTACTCATACTCCATCCCGATTGTTACAAAGAGGTGGGGGGGAGACTCTCTCCCGAGCATTTTGGGGAGAAATATCGCCACATATTCGAGGTGATATGCCGACGTATTGAACAGTCGGCGGGGCTTAACTTCACGACACTCAGCGAGGAACTCAGCGGGGGGGAGATGAGTATACTTGTGGGGCTCACCACCCCCGGGGAGGCTTCGGTGTTATCCCCTGATCTGACTACTGATTATGTAGAGGCGATACTTGCACAACACGACACAGTGAGCGATGAACAGGTGGGCAATATGGACAAGGAGCAGTGGTTAAATCTATTCAAGCACAAAGCATGACATAAACAGCAGAACACGGACACAAACAAAAAGGGAGGAAGACAATTTGTCACTCAACGAAAAAAAGACCGCTATAACAGACCTGATTGAACAGGGGAAATTAAAGGGGAAGCTCACTACAAAGGAGATAAACGATGCCTTGGAGGAGCTTGATTATGATGTGGAGCAGATGGACAAGCTCTACGACACCCTGGAGGCAAACAACATAGAAATCATAGAGGATTTTATATCTGAAATTGATATGAACCTCACAAACGAGGCCAGCGGCGAAGAGCTTGAGAGCAGTCTTTACGCCGAGGGTATAAACATCGACGATCCTGTGAAGGTGTATCTCAAAGAAATCGGTCGTGTGCCACTTCTCACAGCCGAGGAGGAAATAGACCTTGCCACCCGCATGGCCGAGGGCGATCCCAATGCCCGCAAACGCCTAAGTGAGGCCAACTTGCGCCTTGTGGTATCGATTGCCAAGAGGTATGTGGGACGTGGGATGCAGTTCTTGGATCTCATTCAGGAGGGTAATCTCGGGCTTATAAAGGCTGTTGAGAAGTTTGACCACACAAAGGGATTTAAGTTTTCGACCTATGCCACATGGTGGATAAGACAGGCCATAACAAGGGCGATAGCCGACCAAGCCCGCACAATTCGTATACCCGTACACATGGTGGAGACCATAAACAAGGTGAAAAAGGTGGGCAGCCAGCTATTGCATAAAAACGGCCACGATCCCACATCTGAGGAGATCGCAGCCGAGCTGGATATGCCTGTTGAGAAGGTGCGTGAGATTATGCGAGTGGCACAGGAGCCGGTATCGCTGGAGACTCCCATAGGCGAGGAGGAGGATAGCCATCTTGGCGACTTTATCCCCGACGAGGATGCCCCCGCGCCTTCGGAAGTCGCCTCACACACCCTCTTAAAGGAGCAGTTGGGCGAGGTGTTGGGCACTCTTACTCCCCGCGAAGAGAAGGTGCTCAAATTGCGCTTTGGACTTGAGGACGGCCGCAGTCGTACCCTTGAGGAGGTTGGCAAGGAGTTCAGTGTCACACGTGAGCGCATACGCCAAATTGAGGCAAAGGCACTGCGAAAACTCCGCCATCCCACCCGCAGCAAAAAACTCAAGGATTTTCTTGAATAATCACTGACAGTCCCCAAATTATGCTGTAAGGAGATGAAAACCATGCACATAACACTCGAGACCGATTACGCTGTGAGAATTGTGACATACTTAGCCGCATCGGCTCAGCAGAGAATTGACGCCAAGACCATATCCGACAGCACAGGTGTCACCCTGCGCTTTTCTCTAAAAATACTGCGAAATTTGGGTGCAAAGGGCATAGTGCGTTCATACAAGGGGGCAAAGGGTGGCTACGAGCTGGCACACAGTCCCGAGAATCTCACCCTGTACGATGTGCTAAGTGCGGTTGAGGGGCCTTACGATTTGAGCAGATGTGCCCGTCCTGATTTTGAATGCCCCGGTAGAACTGCATCGCAGCAGAGTAGTTGCAAGCTCAGTGCGGTATACGATGAAATATCCAAGCTGGTGCGGGAGAGATTGTCGGGTGTAAGTTTTGCAGAGCTTATATAAATAATGCGTAGCATTATTTATTCGCACATCTGCGATAGCAGGTGCATCTAAATAATAAGAGACATGC
>CAYJGR010000105.1:0-3863 GCA_964370005.1 uncultured Oscillospiraceae bacterium | reverse complement strand
AATCTCCATTCTGGCGGAGGTTTTTCAAAACTTTTTGTGCTGTGCGCAGAATGGAGATTATTATGATGTATAAAGAAACCAAAGTTATACTGGGTATTTCACGGCATTTACTGCTTGAAACCTCACTCACCGAAAAACAAATAGCAAAGGTGCTTTATATATCAGAAACCACCATGCGCCAAATATATATAAAGCATTTGGGATTACCACCAAAGCGGTATATCAGAAGGGTAAAAATGAAAAAGGCACAGACACTTCTGCGAATCAGTAAGCAGACAATCAGCGAAATTGCCTACAACGTGGGCTATATAAACACCAGCAAATTCACCGATGCTTTTAAGAAACTGTATGGCATAACCCCGTCGGAATACAGAAAAAAAGCGGTTTTGGAGTAGAAACAAGTCGGCTAAACTTGATATAATTTGGTAACTCCAATTTATCGGGAAAGGAATGATTATATTATGCTACATTGGATTACCAAAGAGAGAAAAGTGATTTTCGCAGCAGGTGCCGCCGTAGGTGTCGCTGTGTTGGGAATTCTTAGAACCAAAAAAGCCCGTCAGATCGCCGTACAGGGCGTTGCAGGGGGCATCATGCTAAAAGATAAGGTGCTTGAGAATGTCGCGAACATTCGCGAGGAGGCCGAAGATATCTGCACCGAGGCCAAGAATGTTGCCAAAAGTGACTGCGAGACCTCTGACGCATAAGGTGCTAATAAGGAGAAACGTATGAAGTTTCACATCGTATGTGATAAACCCGGGCGTTTGAGAATACGTTTTGGCAAATATATATTGACCAAGGAGCAGTGTTACGGCATAGCCGACCTGCTCCTCTCTTTCGATGGTGTCAAGAAGGTTTGCGCAAACCCCATAAACGGCTCGGTATTTGTGGAGTATGTGGGAGAAAATGCGGGGGCTGTGGTGCTAAGCAAGCTGTCGACCCTGTCGATTTGCGATATCCCCGACGGCGCACCCACCCGAGAACAACACGCCCTTATACTCGAAAAAAACATAAAAAAGAAAATCGCAATTCACTGTGCATCTCATTTGGCGCGGCACTTTTTCATGCCCATGAAGGTTCATAGGGTATACACCACCATTCGGGCGGTGCCATACATCGCCGCAGGACTGAGGGCGCTGGGCCAAAGACAGCTAAATGTTGAGGTGCTGGACGGCACTGCCATAGGTGCTTCCTTGTTGTATAAAAACTATCGCACCGCCTCCTCCACCATGTTCCTTTTGGGGCTGTCGGATTTGCTACTGGAATACTCAAATATACGAGCAAAAAACGCTTTGGCCGGTAGCCTTGCCATAAACGTGGACAGAGTGTGGTGCGTCAAAAACGATGTCGAAGTCGAAGTGGCGCTGGCCGAGGTTGCGGTAGGGAATGTTGTGCGCATAAGAAAGGGTAGCCTTATTCCGCTCGATGGCACAATCATCAGTGGTGATGCCTCTATTAATGAAGCCACCATGACCGGCGAACCGATAGCGGTACACAAGACAGTGGATGGCACGGTGTTTGCAGGAACTGTGCTTGAGGAAGGCGAGATAGATATAGCTGTGCTGAGCCTTAAAAACGATTCCCGCATCTCAAAAATCATAGGTATGATTGACACAGGCGAGCGGGAAAAGGCACAGATACACGGCCGTGCAGAACGATTGGCCGACGATATTGTGCCGGTCAGTTTTGGTTTGTTTGTCGCCACTCTGGTGTTTACGGGGAGCCTTGCAAGGGCGTTGTCGGTGCTGATGGTCGATTTCTCCTGCGCCATAAAACTAACAACCCCCATCACCATCATATCGGCGCTCAAAGACAGTGTAAACAGCGGGGCGCTGGTCAAGGGTGGCAAGTATCTGGAAATCCTTTCTAAGGTGGACACCGTGGTGTTTGATAAGACCGGCACCCTCACGAATGCCGTACCCGAGGTCTCAAAGGTTATTCCCATAAAAAAGGGCTATGGCGAGAACAGTGTCCTAAAGATTGCAGCCTGTTTGGAGGAGCACTTTCCGCACAGTGTGGCTTCCTCTATCGTCAAAAAAGCCAAGGAAAAAAATCTACACCACCCCGAAAATCACGGCAAGGTTGAGTATATTGTGGCGCACGGCATAGCCAGTATATATCAGGGCAAACACGCCATCATAGGCAGTGACCACTTTGTGTTTGAGGATGAGGGTGTGCCATATCCCACCGATAAAGACAGCTGGATCAGTGAGCAAATTGGCAGTGACAGCGCTGTATATTTGGCGGTGGATGGTGAGCTTATAGGCATTATATGCGTAAACGACCCACCCAGAGAGGATGCCAAGCGAACTATAGAACTGTTAAGGAGTCATGGCATAAAGGATATATTTATGCTCACGGGCGACGGCGAGGGCAATGCAAAGCACACAAGTGAGCTATTGGGAATCGACCGCTATTATGCCTCGGTATTGCCCGATGGCAAGGCCGGCATAATAGAGGGGTTAAAGGCCGAGGGTCGCACCATACTCATGGTGGGCGACGGCATAAACGACACCCCTGCCCTGAGTGTGGCCGATGTATCGCTCACCCTGAATAGTTCTTCCGACATCGCACGGGAGGTGGCCGATATTTCGGTGCTCTCGGACGAGCTTGAAAAGATAGTCGAGATAAGAAAGCTGGCCACCCTGCTCATGAAAAAAATACGTGATCAGTACGGGTTTATCGTGTCGTTCAATTCGGCTCTCATACTTTTGGGGATTTTAGGGGTGATAACCGCGGGGACGTCGGCTTGGTTACACAACGCCTCGACCATCGCCCTCACCTTGACATCGGCACGACCGATAATCAAAAACAAAATGCCTAAAAAATTATTGGAGGAACAAGGCGATGAAACAGCATAAGTTTTGGTCATATCTTGCAGTGTTTGCAATGCTTATGTGTATTTGGACGGGGTATAAGCATAAGTAATTATTGTGCAGTAAAACAATGGGGCTTTTGTCCCACTGTTTTTTGTGGATAAAGTTAGCATGAACTAACTAAAATACGCATCAAAGGAGCTATGGAAATGCAAAAACAAAAACCACTGCTTGCAAGACTTTTCGCTTTTGCGGGTGGCTACAAACATCTAACTGTCATAGGTATGATTTTATCGGGGGTAAGCGCTGTTATCACCCTTTTGCCTATTATTTTTATCTGGCGAGGTGTCAGCGAGATATTTGCCGTTTATCCCGATATCACGCTCACCGACAGTATACAAAGCAGTGCACGGTTGGCCGTGGGGTTTGCTATCGGTGGCATGGTTATTTATGCGGTAGCACTCATGTGTACCCACATTTCGGCCTTTAGAATTGCCAAGAATATGCGCAAAGCGGCCCTAAATCATATTATGAGATTGCCTCTTGGTTTTTTTGGTACGATGGGTAGCGGCAAGCTGCGCCGTATCATAAATGACAGTGCCGGTGCTACCGAGACCTATTTGGCCCACCAACTACCCGATATGGTAGGGGCCTTTACCACCCCTATTGCCGTGCTTGTGGTCTTGTTTGTATTTGACTGGCGATTGGGGCTCATAAGTCTTGCATCACTGGTGCTGGCGGCTGTTTCGATGATGTCGGGCATGGGCAAAGATCAACCCGCACGAGTGGCACAATATCAGTCGGCCCTTGAAAATATGAACAACGAGGCCACCGAGTATGTGAGGGGTATACCCGTGGTCAAGACCTTTAATCAGACTGTGTTTTCTTTCGAGCGCTTTCATGGTGTAATTAACACATATAAGAAGTACGTTTCGGAGTATGCCTATCGCATGAGGATACCCATGACCTTGTTTCAGGTATTTTTGGCCTCGACGCCGATATTCTTAGTGCTGAGTTCCATTTTCATCATCAGCGGACAGAGTGATA
>CAYJGR010000104.1:0-4003 GCA_964370005.1 uncultured Oscillospiraceae bacterium | reverse complement strand
CCCACAGCGCGGGAGGGGGGAGAGGTCAGTGCGACCCCGCACATTAAAAATCGGCCGAGCCTGTGGTGCGAGGGAAGGGGATTACATCACGTATATTGGAGATGCCTGTCATGTACATAATAAGGCGTTCAAATCCAAGGCCAAAACCTGCATGAGGTACACCACCGTAACGGCGCAGGTCAAGATACCAGCTGTATTCCTCTTGGGACAGCTCCATCTCGTCCATGCGGGCGCATAGCACCTCAAGACGCTCCTCACGCTGGCTACCACCGATGATTTCACCCACACCGGGTACGAGCAAATCCATGGCGGCCACTGTTTTGTCGTCGTCATTCAGGCGCATGTAAAATGCCTTGATTTCCTTGGGATAGTCGGTGACAAACACAGGCTTGTTATAGATTTGTTCGGTGAGATAGCGCTCATGTTCGGTTTGTAAATCGCAGCCCCAGTAAACGGGGTATTCAAATTTATCTTTATGCTGTGTCAAGATTTCGACCGCCTCGGTATAGGTCACATGGGCAAAGTCGGAATCCACAAGGAATTCCAGACGCTCAATGAGTCCCTTGTCATAGAATTGATTAAAAAATTCAAGCTCGGCGGGGCAGTGCTCCAGTACATATTTTAGCACAAACTTAATCATATCCTCGGCCAGTTGCATGTCGTCTTGTAGGTCGGCAAAGGCTATTTCGGGCTCAATCATCCAAAACTCGGCGGCATGACGGGCGGTGTTGGAGTTCTCGGCACGGAAAGTGGGGCCGAAGGTGTAAACATTCGAGTAGGCCATGGCCATACACTCGGCTGCCAGTTGTCCCGACACGGTCAGGCTGGTTTGTTTTGAGAAAAAGTCCTTGGAATAATCGACCTTGCCATCATCACCGAGGGGAGGGGAGACGGGGTCGAGGGTGGTGACACGGAACATTTCGCCGGCACCCTCGCAGTCACTGCCGGTTATGATGGGGGTGTGGGCATAGATAAATCCACGGTCGTTAAAGAACTTGTGAATTGCATAGGCCGCCACCGAACGCACCCTAAAGGCCGCCCCAAATGTATTTGTACGGGGGCGCAGATGTGCCACAGAGCGCAGATATTCAAGACTATGTTTTTTCTTTTGCAGGGGATAATCGGGGGTGGAGGTGCCGGCCACTTCTATAGCGGTGGCATGAATTTCAAAGGGTTGTTTGGCATTTGGGGTAAGTACCACATCACCTGTGACTATAAGCCCACAGCCGACATTTTGCTTTACGATATCCTTAAAGTTGGCAAGCTTGGAGTC
Source organism: uncultured Oscillospiraceae bacterium (assembly GCA_964370005.1). GTDB lineage: Bacteria > Bacillota > Clostridia > Oscillospirales > Ruminococcaceae > Heteroruminococcus. Next base: position 2,730 of record CAYJGR010000104.1, on the reverse strand, counting down.
CTCGAGTACAATTTGTAGGTTTTTAAACGTGGTGCCATCATTTAGCTCGATAAAGCCCAGCGCCTTGGAATCACGGATAGTTTTAGCCCAGCCACAGATAGTGACCGCAGAGTCGATATAGTTGGTGACCTCTAAAAATAAATCTTTAATTTGTGTCCGCCGCATAACGACCTCCTATGTTTGTTTTTTGTACGCCGAGTGAGCACACTCGACAATGTACGGTATATTATAATACAAATCGTGGGGATTATCAACCACAAACCACTCATGTGATTACTTTGGGGTTTATGAGTGGGAGATAAGTGGCAAGGTTGGTGGGAGAAAATTAGATTATTACTTGACAGGGGAGAAATTATGGTGTAAAATTTAATTATAATAATTTCGCTAAATGAAAATTTAGCGAAATTGAGGGGAGAAGAAAAAGCCTTATATAATTATAATAATAATTTTACACCTTCTTATATGGCCGATACATTCCCACCGATTCTGTTTCATTGTGGTACTCAAACCCAAACTGCAAGTACAGCTTATCGGCCGGCACATCGGCCACAAGGCATGTAAATGAACTTTCGCTCACAACGGTGTTTAGGTAGCTGTCTATGTACTGCATGATTTGTCTGCCATAACCTTGGCGGTGGTGTTTTTTATCCACCATGATATCATTTACCACAAATGAAGTTGCACCATCGCCCACCACACGGCCGAAGGCGATCAATAGGTTGTCTTGGTCTCTGATACCCACCATATAAAGTGTGTTTTTTAGTGCGATTTCGCTGGCCTGCACACTGCGGGGTTTCATGCCACTGCGATCACGCAGAGATGAAAATTCGGTGGGCAGTATGCCGTCAAAAACTATTTTCATATAAAGCCTACTTTCTATATCTAATATGATTAGGTATCTAAATGCATTTTATCATAAAAAAACCATACAGTGCAACGCAAATCTTCAAAATAATATCACATAAAGGAAGTTTAAGCTATGAAATCACCACAAACATATGACGATGTACCGACGCTTGTCAGGGAATTTTTATATTATCTACTCACTATACGCGGGCGTTCACCTCGCACGGTGGAGGGATATTATATTGATTTGCGCACATATATGCGCTATTTAAAATGCCAAAAAGAGTTGGGACACATACCCGAGGTTCTATCCAAGATGGACTGTGCGGACATCCCGCAGGAGGTGTTTTTATCGGTGGGATTGTCGGATGTTTATGCATATCTTCACTGCACACAACAGCAACTGGGCAATGTGGCCGCCACACGTTCCCGCAAAACCTCGGCACTGCGCTCATTTTATAAGTATCTTAACACCAAAACCGCATTGTTGCCCGAAAACCCACTCAAGGATTTAGAGGTGCCCACACTTCGCAAATCCATGCCAAAATATCTTACGTTAGAGCAGTCACAAAAGCTGTTATCGGTCGTTGAAGGCAAGGATCAAAGCCGTGATTACTGCATAATAACCTTGCTACTCAACTGCGGGATGCGACTATCGGAACTTGTGGGGATCAACACATATGATATACGTGATAATACGATAAAACTGCTCGGCAAGGGCAATAAAGAGCGTGTGATATACCTAAATGATGCCTGTCTGACCGCCATACATAACCACCTGCAAACCCGCAAACACCCCACAGCACAGGAGCATCAATATGCACTGTTTTTATCGAGTCAGGGCAAACGCCTTTCGGGGCGCAGAGTCGAGCAGATAGTTGAGAGCAATCTCAAAAAGGCGGGGCTGGGTGAGATGGGCTACTCCCCTCACAAACTGCGCCACACCGCCGCCACCCTTATGTATCAGCATGGCAATGTCGATATTCGCATATTAAAAGATGTACTGGGGCATGCGAATTTGGGCACCACCGAGATATACACCCATGTGTCGAGCGTGCAACTGGAAAAGGCGGCCGATGCCTCTCCCCTCTCCTCAGAAAAAGCAAAACCCCGCAAAAAGCAGGGTTTGATCGAAAACGAAGAAAGCGAATAATTTTACACCGATAGCGGTGGAAAGTGCAAACAAAGCATGGTGTAATAAAAGGCGGACAGCGCCAGTATGACTGTAAATATAAAATACTTTACAGCAGTGCTTTCCCCCGAGAACGGGGCAAGTGTCACCCCTTGACTTAAAAATACACGCCGAAAAACCATGCGTGATTGTAGCACCGCACCCTTGGCGGCGGTGGTCATTACCACCACATTTATAATAGTACCGGGCAGTAGCACCAGTATCACATAGGGCAACGCTTTTGTGCCGAATAGTGCAAAGATGGTGCTAAAACTAAGCCCTATCCCCGCCCCTTGGCATATAATCAAAAGAAATATTATGGGGATACCTATGGCGCAGTAGGAACAGAATATCAGTACAAGTAGCATAAAAAAATTGCCCGACATGCCTGATACAAATATTTCGCCGAAGCTCGAGCCTGTCTCGGTGGTGAGATAGCCAAACAATAGTTCCTGCGCCGCCTGTGCACTTTCGGGGCTGAGCATGGCCGCCGCAAAACGCCCTATGACAAGCCCTCCGAAAAAACAGCACAGCACTATGTACTCGGCAAACTTTGCCGCCTTGTTTTTTTCGGTGGGATTTTTATTTTGCTTTCTTTTTTTGTCAAAAACATTGGTTGTCCTCATATTTTAACCCCCATCACAAAATTTGGCCACCCATGCACATTGTATGCAAGGGTGGCCAATTATTATGCTCATTGAAATATAAATAAT
>CAYJGR010000103.1:0-4259 GCA_964370005.1 uncultured Oscillospiraceae bacterium | reverse complement strand
GATGAGGTGTATTTATGGACAGGGTTATATTACATTCCGATCTTAACAATTTTTATGCGTCGGTGGAATGTCGTTATCGGCCCGAGCTTGCGGGCAGAGCGGTGGCAGTGTGTGGCAACCCCGAGACACGCCATGGCATTGTGCTTGCAAAAAATCAGCTTGCAAAGCGTTTTGGGGTCAAAACAGGGGAGACCATCTGGATGGCCAAACGTAAATGCCCGGAACTTGTCACGGTGTCGCCCAATTTCGATAGGTATATAAAATACTCAAAGCTTGCAAAAGAGATATACGGCCATTATACTGACCGCACCGAGAGTTTTGGCATAGATGAGGCTTGGCTCGATGTGAGTGGCAGTACCGATTTGTTCGGTGATGGCGTGGTCATTGCCGATAAAATCCGTAGGCAAATTCGCACAGAACTTGGGGTGACAGTTTCAGTGGGGGTGAGTTATAATAAAATATTTGCCAAACTTGGCAGTGATATGAAAAAGCCCGACGCCACCACGGTTATAACCCGGGAAAATTACCGTGAGAAGGTTTGGCCACTGGCTGTGTCGGAGCTTTTATATGTTGGCCCCGCCACAACGGCCAAACTGCGCCGCATGATGATCTTTACCATCGGGGATTTGGCGATGGCAAATGAGGCCTATGTGCGGCGGGTGCTGGGCAAAAACGGCCTGATGCTCCACCACTTTGCCAATGGGCAGGACACCGACAGGGTACGGGCAAACGGCGATGAGGGCATGATAAAATCGGTGGGCAACAGCACCACCACCCCAAAAGATCTAAAAACCGTCGAGGAAGTCAGGGCTGTGTTTCAAAAGCTGGCCGACACAGTGGCCACAAGACTACGTAAGCACGAGCTTAAATGCACAGCGGTGCAGATATCCTTGCGGGACAACAGTTTTATCAGTTGTGAGCGTCAGGCAAAACTGGATCGCCCAAGTTTTGTGAGCACCGAACTTGTGGACAAGGCGATGGAGATATTTTGCACAAAATATCGTTTTGGTGCTCCACTGCGCAGTGTGGGACTGCGGGGTATAGGCCTTGTGCCACAGGATGAGCCGATACAGCTGAGCTTATTCGACCCGCCGGAGTTATACGGTGAGCGTGTCGAACAGACCATGGACGATCTTCGCAGACGTTTTGGCAAAGGTTGTGTGCAAAGGGGTACGACAGTGTCCGATTGCTCAAAGCAAGCTCTCGGGGTTCTGTCACAGGACATGTAACGCATATAATGCTATAAAAGCCATACGACAGCACAGGAGGGAAAGACAATGGATCAGGAGTTTGATCAGTTTGAGTATGAGCGTCCCCGCACACGCAGGAGAAGTAAAACGCATGATTTTCATGATTTTTCGGATTCCGAGAAAAAATCAACGGCTGATGACACGATTTTTCGCTGTACTGTGGCCAGGAGTGTTATGGTGGTGGGGCTCATTATCATGGCCATGATGATACGCAGTGATCAAAGCCCGGGGGCTGTCTGGGTGCGCAGTTCCTACCACCGCCTTTTGCAGACCCCCATGAACCAAAGCGTCACAGTCTGGCGGGAGGTCATAGAACAAAGCGGTGTGCAGGAGGTGTTTTGGCAATTGGAAGAGGCGGTGCTTGTCTATGCGGGGGCAGAGCAGTCGGCGCAGTCCACCGATGCCACATTGCCCTCATCGAGCTCAGATACGGCTGTGGCACAGTCGGAAAACTCTCTACCGCTCGGCTTTATAGCGGGGGCGATGTCCTCACTCTCGGCGGTGAGTGATACACAGGGGCTTACAGGTCAGGGCGGGTGGTGGCCGTGGGGTGACGATGAAGAAGAAACACCCGAGAACGCCCCTCGCCCCACACCGAGCGGTACAACGGCACTCCAACCCATGTTATCATCAAGAGCTACACACCCCGTCACGGGGGTGTTGACCAGCGAGTTTGGTTTTAGAGTGCATCCCATATCCGAGCAGGAGGATTTTCATACAGGCATAGATATTGCGGCACCGATGGGAGCCCCGATTTTAGCCATTTACCCGGGGGTAGTGGCCGAGGTCGGGACTTCTGCCATTTACGGAAACTACATAAATATCGACCACGGAGGCGGGGTGATGACCACCTACAGCCATTGCATTGAAATTTTGGCCGAGGAAGGGGCAAACATAAGGGCGGGGGAGCGCATAGCGATTGTTGGCAGTACCGGCATATCCACAGGCCCTCACCTGCATCTTGAACTCAAAGTACAGCAGATGTCGGCCGACCCGCTGTGTGCCTTTGATTTGGTATGAGTGGGATTTGCTGGCGCCTTGGAAGTTTTCGATTGACTATAGATTTTTGGTTTTGTTTTGTGCTTTGCTTGGGGGTTGTACTCGACCCCGGGGGGGTGGTGCTCATGGGGATGTGTGGGGCGATATGTCACGAGCTGGGGCATATCATCGCCATGGGAATGCTGAAAATGAAACCCACAGGGCTACATCTGGCATGGACAGGTGGGCGCATCACCCGAGCAGAACAAGGGGTATCTTACCCTTGCGAACTCGTGGCACTCATAGCCGGCAGTGGGGTAAATCTTACACTGGCGGGAGTATGCCATAACAGTCCAAACCCTTCGATACAGCTTTTTTCAGCGCTAAATCTTGTGATGGGGGTGTTTAATCTGCTACCTGTAAGGGGACTTGATGGGGGTAGTGTGATAAAAAACCTCATATTGTGGCGATTTTCTCGGTATAGGTGCGAGAGCGTAGTCGCTACCTTATCGGTGATAAGTCTAATGGGACTTTGGGGGATGGGGGTGACACTCTACTTCATGCACCCCGAGAATATCACTATACTACTTATGCCCACACTGCCCACAGCAATATTTTTATGCGCCAAAGGTTGAACAAGGGGCGCAGCTATAGTATTATAGAGGACAGTGTAAGAAACGCACACAATGCGGTCCGAGGAGCAGAAAACAACATAACCAAAAGGAAAATAAATATGAACTTACAAAAACGTGTACAACTCGAAAATAGCCTGATCAAGGTGCAAAAACCCGGGCGTTATGTCGGGGGTGAGCAGGGCAGTGTGATAAAATCCCCCGAGGAGGTCGCACTACGCTTTGCCATGTGTTTCCCCGATTTGTACGAGGTGGGCATGTCACATCTGGGCATGAAAATCATATACTCCCTCTTAAATGAGCGCCCCGATATATGGTGTGAGCGGGTCTTTGCCCCTGATATCGATATGGAAAAACAACTGCGGGAGCTCGATATACCCCTTTATGGCCTTGAAAGCTTTGATGGCATAGGGCAGTTTGATATAATCGGGTTTTCGCTACAGTACGAGCTTTGTTACACCACTATGCTGGGTATGCTTGACCTTGCGGGGGTGGCGGTGCGCAGTGATGAGCGTGATGCACTCACCCCACTTGTGGTGGCGGGGGGGCCATGTGTCTGTAACCCTGAACCCATAGCCGATTTTGTGGATATATGTCTGCCCGGCGAGGGTGAAGAGGTGCTCCCCGAGCTATGTGACGCCCTGATAAAGGCCAAGGCCGAGGGTATCTCCAAGGCTGAGTTTTTGCGCCGTGCCGCAGAGATAAAAGGGGTATATGTGCCATCACTCTACGATGTATCGTATAACGAAGATGGAACGATAAAGGAACTCACTGCCAAACAGGACGCACCCCTGCCGATAAAAAAACGCATTGTAAAGGACATAGACAATGTGTACTACCCGCAGGATTTTGTGGTGCCATACCTTGATGTGGTGCACAACCGTGCCAGTGTGGAGGTCATGCGGGGATGTATCAGGGGGTGCCGTTTTTGTCAGGCGGGATATCTCTATCGCCCCAACCGCCAAAAATCAGCCGATGTCCTCGAGAGGGATGCAAAGGCGCTATGTCAAGCCACAGGGTACGACGATTTGTCCCTGCTTTCCCTCTCGACCAGCGACTATGAGGGGCTTGAACCCCTGCTTGACAGCCTGATGCCATGGAGTGAGGGCAACTACGTGGGCATAAGCCTGCCATCATTGCGGGTGGATAACTTCTCGGAAAAACTGCTTGAACATGTCAAAAAGGTGCGCAAATCGGGGCTGACCTTTGCCCCCGAGGCCGGCACCCAGCGTATGCGGGATGTTATAAACAAAAATATCACAGAACAGGTGGTGCTCGACACCTGTCGCAGAGCTTTTGAGGGTGGCTACACCGCCGTAAAACTATACTTTATGTTGGGACTACCCACCGAAACAATGGAGGATGTCGAGGGGATTATTCACCTCGCCCAAAAGGTGGT
>CAYJGR010000102.1:0-4263 GCA_964370005.1 uncultured Oscillospiraceae bacterium | reverse complement strand
TTACTCCCACTCAATCGTCGCCGGAGGCTTGCTCGTAATATCATACACAATTCTGTTGACATGGCGAACTTCGTTGACTATTCTACTGCTGACTTTCTTTAGGATGTCCATGGGGATTTGTGCCCAGTCGGCCGTCATGAAGTCGGTGGTGGTGACGGCTCTTAGGGCTACGGTGTAGTCGTATGTGCGGCTGTCGCCCATTACTCCGACCGAACGCATGTCGGTCAGTACCGCAAAATATTGCGATATGTCGCGGTCTATGCCGGCCTGCGCTAGCTCATCTCGGAAGATGTAGTCGGCCTCTCTGAGGATTTTGAGCTTGTCCTCGGTGATAGCGCCGATTACACGCACCGCAAGACCGGGGCCCGGGAAGGGCTGACGCCATACCAAATAATCGGGTAGGCCAAGCTCTTCGCCCAATGTGCGCACTTCGTCCTTAAATAGCAGGCGCAGTGGTTCGACTATCTCTTTGAAATCCACAAAATCCGGTAGGCCGCCCACGTTGTGGTGGCTCTTTATCACCGCTGCATCGCCTGTGCCCGACTCTATCACGTCGGGATATATCGTGCCCTGTGCCAAAAAATCCACCTTGCCGATCTTCTTGGCCTCGTCCTCAAATACCCTTATAAATTCCTCGCCGATTATCTTGCGCTTGCGCTCGGGATCGGTTATGCCGTCGAGTTTTTGGAGGAATCTGTCCTTTGCATCCACTCTTACAAAATTTATATCCCAATCCTCAAAAGCCTGCTCGACCTCGTCACCCTCGTCCTTGCGCATGAGGCCGTGATCCACAAAAATACAGGTGAGATTACTGCCTATTGCCTTGGAGAGCAGTCCCGCACACACCGAACTATCCACTCCGCCCGATAGCCCAAGTAGTACCTTGCCATCGCCGATGGTGGTGCGCAGGTTCTCTATCTCGCTCTTTGCATAACTGCTCATCGTCCAGTCGCCCTCAGCCTCACACACCTCATACAGGAAGTTGCGCAGTATTTGAGTGCCGTTTTCGGTGTGCATCACCTCGGGGTGAAATTGTAGTCCATATAACCTCTTTTGTGGGTTTTGCATGGCCGCCGTGGGGCATTGCTCGGTCGTGGCCACCGCCGTAAATCCCTCGGGCAGTTTCTCTATATAATCGGTGTGGCTCATCCAGGTCGTACCGATTTTTTGCAGTCCCTTAAACAGCACACTCTTGGTGTCAAATTTGGTATCGGTATGGCCGTACTCCCGCCCTTCGGGCGAAACCACAACTCCACCCAAATCCTGCGCCATGAGCTGTACGCCGTAGCATATGCCCAAAACAGGTATGCCCAGCTCGTAAATACCCGCATCCACCTTGGGCGCATCCTCAAGATACACACTGCTCGGCCCACCTGTATAGATGATGCCTATCGGGTTCATTTTGCGTATTTCCTCAAGCGTTGTCTTGTAAGATTTCACCTCGCAATATACATCGCATTCCCTCACCCTGCGGGCGATAAGTTGATTATACTGTCCGCCAAAATCAAGTATCAGTACTTTTTGGTGCTCCATAGTTATGTAAAACCCCCAAGTTTTTTTGTCTTTTTGTTTTCTCTTATACGACCGAGCCTATAAGCCGGGTTCTGTCGTGGACGACAATCTGTCTATCCCACAGGTCGCCCTGTGGGTAAAGCCACCTCGGGGAAAACGGCGGGCAACCGTGTGACCTAAGTCACCTTCCCACTGCGGTGTTGCATCGGATAGGGTTTACATGGCCGTGAGGTCTCCCCCACGCCGGTGAGCTCTTACCTCGCCTTTCCATCCTTACCTGTCATGCGACAGGCGGTATCTTTCTGTTGCACTATCCCTAAAGTCACCTCCGGCTGCCGTTAGCAGCTATCCTGCCCTGCGATGCCCGGACTTTCCTCATGTGCGACCTTTAGGTATGCACACGCTGCCGTCCGGCTCGGTCGTATAGAGTGCTTATCTGTTAGTATAGCACGATAATTTGATTTATTCAAGCCAAAAAACACGCTCAAAAAACTCTGAAAACTTGACAACCGTCCCACATTCCCATATAGTTAAAATGTTATGCAAAGACTTGGAGGATATAGATGAAACGCATTTTAAGAATTTTGATATTCGGTGTAATTTTTGGATTGGCAGCGCTTGCGCTACAATTGTTTTTCAAGGTGGATGATGTCACGTTTTGGCGGTACTACATCTATTTTGCCATAGGGGTGGTTTTTTTGGCCATCGTGGTAAACAGCATATATTTTGCACGCTACACGGGGCGCCTTAGGTCGCTGGCCTCACTGCTCGAGCAGGGCAAGACGCGGCAGTTTGTAGCCGAGATAGAACCCATGGTGACCACCGTGAAAAATCGCTACCTCAAGAACCTGCTAACCGTCAACCTCAGTGCGGGGTATTACGATCTAAAACAATATGACCGTGCCGTCCTGCTGTTAAAGGACATAGCGGGGGAACGTCTGCCCGCCAATGTAAAAATCGTTTACGATATAAATATGTTTGTCAATCTCTTTTTCGGCGGTAAAACCGAGGAGGCAACAGACTACTACACCGCCCACAAAGCCACTTTTGACCGATTTGCAGATGGTGAGTCTTACGGTGGCAACATCGCTGTTATAGAGACATGCATGGCGCTGCAAAATGGCGACAAAGAGACCGCCACCGACATTTTACAGGGCGCAAAAAGGCGATTTAACAACCCACGTTTAGCAAAAAGCTTTGCCGAACTGGAACAGCTACTATAAGCCTGTGAGGGGCGAAATCCGAGGGGAGACTGCGAATGCAACCGTTTGATATCATACTGAATTGGATTTTAGAGTACTGGCCCGAGGCCGTGGGGGGACTTCTTGGGGGCGTGTGCTTGGGGCTTTTGTTTTCACTGCATCTCTCAGTGAAAACTTATCACATACAGGACGCAAAAATCACAAAGCCACTGCGCATTGTGTTGCTTTGCGATTTGCACAGCAGTCGTTTTGGCAAGGGCAACAAGCATCTCCTGCGCAAAATAGAGCGTCAAAATCCTGATTTTGTGCTGTTTGGTGGCGACACCATCGACGACCACCGCCCCACTCCCCCCGCCTATGAATTACTGCGCATACTGGGGGAACGCTACCCCTGTTATCTCGTCACCGGCAACCACGAATACCGCACCCTACACCTCGATGACATACGAAAAAATGTGACAAGCTGCGGTGTAAATGTACTGCAAAACACCTCTCAGCATATAGCCACGGGGGTGAACCTCGTGGGGCTTGAGGATCCCGAGGGGCTACTGGAAATGTTCTCAGCCGAGCTTGCACGGCTTGGAAATAGTCTTAATCCCGACGACTTCAACATCCTGTTGACCCACCGCCCCGAACACATAGACGCCTACCGTGCCTATCCGTATGATTTGGTGATGTGTGGCCACGCCCACGGCGGACAATGGCGCATACCCGGTATCCTAAAAGGGTTTTACTCCCCCGGCCAAGGTTTTTTCCCCGCCTACACCGACGATATGTATAAACTTGGCCGTACTCGCATGGTGGTAAGCCGTGGGCTTTCCAAAAAAAATGTGTGGCTACTGAGAATGTGCAATAGGCCACAGGTGGTGAGTATTGTTTTGGAGAATGGATTGCCGGAGGGTAAGGGCAATTAGGAATTATGGTATCGCTTTTATTGTATATAAGCTATCTTGTTCCCAATTGGATGGATTTGTGTCAATATATTCCCATATTTTTAGGTATTCTTTTTCGTTTCGGATTATGTGGTCATGGTAGGATCGTTGCCATAAATGCACATATTTGGTATTGTTGATTTCATTGTATTTCAATGTGGTAAATGATTTTATTCGACCTACGACATCTTGTAGGGACAGGCTTCCATGCCTGTCCGCTTGGCCAAATTCCACAACCATATGAATATGATTAGGCATAATAATATACTTGTCAATGCAGTCATATTTCTCGTGTGTAAAAATTATTGATCGGTTTATTTCAATTCCAATCTGTGATAATTTGACACTGGGTATGTCGTTCGTAGAATGCGGGAGGGCATGGAAGCCCTCCCCTACAATATCACCCAACAAACATTCACGATTATATGTACATATCGTCACAAAATATGCCCCATGCTGTGAATAATCATAATCTTTTAACCTTAAATTTTTCTTGTTGCTAACTGCATAATATCACCTAATTGATTGGATGTAAAAATCCTCCGCATCACTGCGAAGGATTTTTTGGAGCGGATGATGGGAATCGAACCCACAACCACAGCTTGGGAAGCTGTTGT
>CAYJGR010000101.1:0-4374 GCA_964370005.1 uncultured Oscillospiraceae bacterium | reverse complement strand
GGCTCGATCCCTACCGATATCTGCTCCACATCTTCAACACGGCACCCAATTTAGATCAGTCTGAGGTGGATTGGGTGGCGCCACTGTTACCAGCGCATGCTCCCGAACATTGCAAAGTGCCTACATGAATCACGACCCCGTGTGTTTGGATTTCGAAACTCACGGAATCGTTTGACGGTTACCAACACAAATATGGAGAGGCTATAAACGCCTGCATTTATTTTTGCATATTTTGCACATCTCAGCCCTTAAGTCCCCACCCCCAAAAACGGGATAGCGTGACACCACTAAGTGTCAATCGCTATCCCGTTTTTGGAAACTTTTGCATTTAAGAGGAAAGCACACCACTGCGAGGTAAGTGTGTCAAGTAATAATCTTCAGCATCACGCATCTATCATTTTCTGATGCCATCCACCATGCCCTTGCAAGCTTCGTAAAACAAGGCCATATCGCCCACGCCCACAATATAATCAGCCCCACACTCAAACCAAAACTTAGAAGATTGGGTGGTTATACCGAGCATACCGGCATATACGCCTTTGTCGTTGGCCTTTTTAATCATCTCTTTAATAGCATCTTTTACTTTGGGGTCATCGACCTGCCCGGGAATGCCCAAGGACACCGACATGTCGTATGGGCCGAAGAATACACAGTCCACATCGGGAAGATTGATGATGTCATCGTATGCCGCTATGCCGTTTGCGCCCTCGATAAGAAGTACCACTGCAACATCCTTGTTGGAATCGACAAAGAAATCACTGTTCTTGCCCACGTATTTATTTGCTCTTACATATGGACAAGCGCCGCGTCTTCCATCCGGCATAAACTTAGCATATTCTATAGCCTGTTTTGCGTCATCCACACTCGATACACCCGGGATAACAATGCCTGCCGCCCCGCAATCCAAGGCGTATTTGATGGCGGTTTCATCGATATTGGGCACCCTCACCAGAGGAATTGAATCAAACGACTCGGCCGCCCTTATCAGGTGGGCGTTGTTCTCGCCGTCCCAACCACCGTGTTCATTGTCAATAAACACAAAATCAAATCCTGCCTGAGCGGTAATTTCAATCATCTCAGGACTTCCGGTATTTACAAAAATTCCAAGGGGACGATTTCCCTCTTTTAATAGATCCTTAAAACTTCTTTTCATAAGATTAACCCAACCTTAAAATATTATTTTAATAGTGCATTTGGTAGGAATGTGCTAAGTCCGGGGAAAATGATAGTCAATATAAGAACTATTAGCACTACCCCAATAACATACAATATATCAGGGAAACTTTCCTCAATTCGTATACCCACAATTCTGCATCCGGTAAATAGGCATACCGAGAGAGGAGGTGTAAGTGAACCCACTGCTGTATTCATGAGCATCATAATTCCAAAATGCACCGGCGTAATACCAAAATCGGTCATAATAGGCAGTAGTATCGGGGTCATTAGAATGATGATGGAAACCGTTTCCATAAACGTGCCTTCAAGCAGCAGCAATATGGTAATAACACCGATTATGATAATGGGATTAGAGCTCAGTGTCAGTAGCCATTCTGTAAAATTCTGGGGGACATTGGTGACGGTAAGTATCCAGCCAAATGGTGTCGCCGCAGAAATTATCAGGAGTATAATGGAACTGGAAATCGCACTGTTTGTAGCCACCTCGATAAATTTTTTCAGGGTAAGTTCTTTATACACAAATACCGCTAAGAAAAATGAATATATAGTTGCTATAACTGCGGATTCTGTCGGGGTGAATACCCCTGACATTACCCCGCCCAAAACAATTACAGGCATCATAAGTGGCAATAACGCATCCACGACAATATGAATTTTCTCAGCAGTCGTTGTTTTTACATAGGCGCTGGGGTAGTTTCTTTTTTTAGCCAGTACCATCACTAAAATCATCAGTCCCAATATTGTCATAAGACCGGGGATAATGCCGGCAAAGAACATCTCGCCTATAGATGCACCTGCAGATGCCCCATACACTACCATTACAAGGCTTGGGGGAATGAGACTTGCCATCGCTCCTCCGGCCGCCATAATGGATGCTGTCAAACCTTTTCCGTAACCTTCCTTAACCATTTCGGGACCGACTATTCCGCCAACTGCGGCGGTACTTGCAACGCCCGAACCGGACACTGCGCCGAAAAATCCGAGTGCTCCACAAGCAGCGGCACCCAACCCACCCGGCGCTTTGCCGAGCAGTAGTTTTGCCAAGCGCATGAGACGTGGGGAGCTTCCGTAGGCCATGATAGCCCCCGAGAGCATAAACATAGGCAGTGCCATCAGTGTAAAAGAACCAACGCCTCCAACCATTCTTTGAATAAGTATCATACTGCTTACATCGGAGGTCAGGATATATGCCATACAACCTATACCCACAGAAAAACCGACAGGTATACCGATTATCAAGCAGATTATTAGCACCACAAATAATACAACTACCACTTATTCTGACACCTCCTTTTTAGGACTTGTCCAAATCTGATCAATAGCAAGCATCACAAAAAATACAAACATAATTATAGAGCCTAAAATTATTGCAACGTAGCTAACACTCATAGGCCAGTTGAGTGCCGGACTGATAATACTCATATTCATCTCAAATACGGGTATCGAAAAGTACACCAACACGGCGACAAAGACTGCACATACAAGGTTTCCAAATGCGACGACATATTTTCTGAATGTTTCGGGCAAAAGGGTAATAAAGAAGTCTATCCTTGTGTGCGAATTTTTGCTGACTGCCAACGCCGAACCCATAAACGTAAGCCAAACCATGGAGAAAATGATTATTTCGTCAGTCCAGAAAAAGCTCCCATCAAAGACAAATCTATTTATAACCTGTGCAAAAGAAGCCAAGGCCATGATTATCATCAGTGCAGCGCAAGTTTTTTCCAGTATAGTCTGGATTATTTTTAATAATTTCATCATACCTCCCAAATTACATACAGCAATTTATCGTTACCTCGAAGGTTAACGAGCAAAGGAATATATGCATATTGTGCGAGTAAATTAAAAGAGAAAAGGCACTTACAATGGGCAATCATAAAAAATTGTTTTACCAAAAGCAAGCGCCTTTTCTCTACAAATGGGACAAATAATTATTGACCTGAAGATTTTTGGGCGAGCTCAACGAGCTCTGTGCCAAATTCGTCTGTGTAAAGTGTCCAAACTTCGCCCATCAAATCTGCAAATGCCTCTGCGTTGATCTCATTTACTTCCATACCGTTGTCTATACAGGTTTGGATCATAGTTTCTTCGCTTTCGGACGAGAGCTGACGCATGTAATCACGGCTCTCCTCGGAAGCGTTTTGAATGATCTCTTGATACTCGGCAGGGATTGTGGCATAGAAATCGGGATTAACTATAAACAAAGCGGTGCTGTAAAAATGTCCCGACAGCGATAGGTAATCCTGCACCTCATAAAATGCCGAGGATGTGATGATGGATAGAGGGTTTTCTTGTCCATCAACTGTACCCTGCTGTAGTGCTGTGTAAAGCTCGTTAAAGCTCATAGGAACGGCAGATGAATCGAGTGCATCAAACATCTTTAGACGGATCTCGGATTCAGCAGTGCGGAACTTGATGCCCTGCATATCTGAGGGTTCTACGATAGGACGAACATTATTTGTGAAGTGACGGAATCCGCTTTCCCAGTAGGTCAAAACCTTTACGCCTGTGGGTTCAATAACATCCGAGGCGAGCTTTGCGCCGTATTCGCCATCGAAAGCCATGCGGGCAGATTCAACATCGGGGTACATAAAGGGTAGTTCTTCAATAGCTGCCTCGGGTGCCATGGTCTGCCAGTTAGATGCGCCCATTATAACGGCTGCCGAAAGACTTCCCGATATAACCTGCTGAATTTCTTCCAATTCGCCACCCAGTACGCCACTGTCATAGATATCTACCACAATTGCGCCCTCGGTCTCGGCTTCTACTTTCTCTTTGAACATCAGTAGACCTTGATGTGCAGGATGACTGGGTGCATTAACATGTGCCACCTTGAACACGATGGGTTCTGCTGCCTCTCCTGCGCCTTCTTCGGGGGTAGCCTCAGGTGCTGCTGTCTCGTCGGATTGGCATGCTGTCAAACTAAAAACCAACACCAATACCAAAAATAGGGATAAAATTCTTTTCTTCATAATAAAGCCTCCTAAGTTTTTTTAACATCCGCACCAAACCATATGATGGTAAAGTGGTAAGACCAATGTTGAAGATAATATACTATTTTACCTATTTATTGTCAACCCTTATTTATAAAATACTCCTTTATTCACAACAACTATGTATAATATTAGTACAAATTAAATAATGAGAGTCATAAATTAATTGACAACTTGATAAAACATACTATAATTGTATTATATG
>CAYJGR010000100.1:3335-4438 GCA_964370005.1 uncultured Oscillospiraceae bacterium | reverse complement strand
ACTCCCCCCACTCTATCTCGTCGCCATAAACCTTGCGGGTCTTGTGATAATGCTACATGACAAGCGGGCGGCAAAGCTCGGCCGACGGCGTACCCCTGAACGCACCATAATGACCATAGCGGTATTGGGTGGCAGTCTCGGGGTCTGGGCGGGGATGTACATACTGCGCCATAAAACCTTACATCTAAAATTCACCCTCGGTCTGCCCCTCATCGTGGTGGCACAGGTGGCTCTGCTAATTTATTTGACAACAATATTTTGACATGCGAGGTATTTCTTATGCGCAATATCACAGCCGACAAAATTTCCGACAAGGTGTGTGAAATGATACTGCAGGCAAGTTTTCACATAGGGGATGATATATATCAGGCCGTGGGACAGGCGGCACAGACCGAGGCCTCCCCCACAGGGCGGGAAGTGTTGTCTCGCCTTGCCGAGAACTACCACATTGCCGCCGAACAAAAACTGGCCATCTGTCAAGATACAGGCATGGCTATATTCTTTATAGAGCTTGGGCAGGAGGTACACATAACCGAGGGCGATTTTACCGAGGCCATAAATGAGGGTGTGCGCCGTGCCTATGATGAGGGATATCTGCGCAAATCGGTGGTGAGTGATCCGTTGTATGAGCGCAAAAACACAGGGGACAACACCCCTGCAATAATTCACACCCGCATAGTGGAGGGGGATTCACTGGATATAACGGTCACCCTCAAGGGGTTCGGTAGTGAGAATATGAGCGGTATTGCCATGCTAACTCCCGCCGACGGCGAGGAGGGTGTGATGAATTATGTGCTGGAGCGTGTGCGCGAGGCGGGCCCCAACCCCTGCCCGCCCCTTGTGGTGGGTGTGGGGATAGGGGGGACGATGGAACAGGCCGCCCTTATGGCCAAATACGCCACCGCCCGCCCCATAGACAGCCACCACCCCGATATGAATTATGCCCTGCTTGAAGAGAAACTGCTGATAGCTATAAACAAATTGGATATAGGCCCCGCAGGACTGGGTGGGATAACCACGGCGCTTGGGGTCAACGTTGAATGGGCACCCACCCATATTGCGGGTATGCCGGTGGCGGTCAATATATGTTGCCATGCCGCCCG
>CAYJGR010000100.1:0-3235 GCA_964370005.1 uncultured Oscillospiraceae bacterium | reverse complement strand
AAACGAAAACCATTGCGGTTAAAAGATTACGATTATTCGCAAAATGGTGCGTATTTTGTGACGATATGTGCCTATAAGAGAAAGTGTTTGTTTGGGGAGGTTGTTGCCACATCCGCCCATCAAGAAGAAATAAATATTACCTCTGTAGGGGCGATTCACGAATCGCCCGAGGTTCAAGAAATGAGCGTTCGTTTATCAAGATATGGTAAGATAGTTGATGAAATTATAAAAATATTATCTGTTAGATTTGCAGAAGCTAAAATTGAAAAACATGTTATTATGCCAAACCATATTCACCTAATCGTATTTTTATCTGGTGAGACCCTTCGGGCGATTCGTGAATCGCCCCTACAAAAACGTTCCGAATTATCAAAAATTATAGGATTTTTGAAAATGAATGTGTCAAAAAAGATACACATATTATCCCCATCGCCCGAAATATGGCAACGAGGATACCACGACCACATAATCCGAAACGAAAAATCATACCAAAAAATATGGAACTACATAGAACACAATCCCGCCACATGGGAACAAGATTGTTTTTTTGAGGGAGGCCACACATGAGCGATATAAAACGCATAACCTTGCCCATGGATGAACTGACCGCCCGTGCCCTACGCGCGGGGGATCAGGTGCTGCTCACCGGCCCACTGCTCACAGGGCGGGATGCCGCACACAAAAAGTTGTGCGCATTGCTCGATGAGGGCAAAAACCTGCCGGTCGATTTTAGCGACGAGGTAATATATTACGTCGGCCCCACCCCTGCACCGCCCGGTCATGCGGTCGGTTCGGCGGGGCCCACCACCTCCTCCCGCATGGACAGCTATGCCCCCCGCCTCATCGCAAAGGGACTTAGGGGCATGATTGGCAAGGGCAAACGCAGTGCCGAGGTAGTGAGCGCCATGAAAAAACACGGATGCGTATACTTTGGTGCTATCGGCGGGGCGGGGGCACTGCTTTCCCGCTGTATCTGTAGCAGTACCGTCATTTGCTACCCCGAACTGGGCACCGAGGCTATCCACCGCTTTGAGGTGGTAGATTTCCCTGTGACCGTGATAATAGACACACTGGGGAATGATTTGTATATTAGATGAGAGATTGCCGGAGGACAGAGGGGAGAAAAGGGCAATTAGGAATGAGTAATGAGTAATTATGGAATCGCTTTGCGATGGATTTGTATTTAAGGGTAGTTGCCCTTGCCCTTTGCCCTTAACTTCTAATTACTAATTGTCCTTCAAACTCGTTGACATTTATTTTGCAAAAACTTATAATAGTACGTGAGCCCTCACAAATGGTTCTACATACCACACAAAAAAGGAGATTGCGTTATGGCAAGAGTACACAACTTTTCCGCAGGCCCATCCCAGTTGCCCGAATCGGTTCTGAAAATAGCGGCATCCGAGCTGCTTGAATATCAAAATTCAGGACAATCAGTCATGGAGATGAGCCACCGATCTCCCGAATATGAAAAGATTATAGGGGATTGCGAGGCGACACTCCGTCGAGTGCTTGGCGTGCCCGACAATTATAAGGTGCTGTTTTTGCAGGGCGGTGCAAGCCTGCAATTCAGTATGCTCGCCCAAAACCTCATGACAGGCAGTGGCAAGGCCGACTATGTTGTGACAGGCATGTGGGCAAAAAAAGCCGCCGCCGAGGGTGCAAAGGAGGGCAAGGTGAATGTCGTGGCCACCAGTGCCGACAAGACATTTTCCTACATCCCAAAGCTCGACCCCGCCACCTTCGATCCCGAGGCCGACTATTTCCACATCTGCCAGAATAATACCATATATGGTACCACCGTGTGGGAGCTACCCGACACAGGCGATGTACCCCTAATTTCAGACATGTCCTCTTGCTTTATGTCCGAGCCGGTGGATGTGTCCCGCTATGGCATGATTTATGCGGGTGCACAAAAGAACCTCGGCCCCGCAGGTGTGACGGTGGTTATAATTCGTGATGACCTCATCGGCAAAGCTCCTGAGAACACTTCGGCCATGATGGATTATAAAATCCATGCCGACAGCGGTTCTATGTACAATACCCCTCCTTGCTATCCCATTTATATGTGTAAGCTTGTGCTTGAATGGATAGAGAAGGACATCGGTGGGCTTGAAAAGATGGCAGAGCGCAACAGGGCAAAAGCCGAGGCGTTTTACAGCTATCTTGACAGCTCGGCTATGTTCAGTGGTACAGTCGAAAAGGCCGACCGCTCACTCATGAACATCCCCTTTGTGACCGGCAATGAGGATTTGGACAAGAAGTTTGTAAAGGAGGCCAAGGAGGCCGGCTTTGTAAACCTCAAGGGTCACCGCTCGGTCGGTGGCATGAGAGCGTCTATGTACAATGCTATGGAGCAGAGCTCTGTGCAGGCACTTATTGACTTTATGAAGGATTTCGAGAGCAAAAACGCCTAAGAAAAGAGGAGTATACCGCATGAAACAAATATATACGCTCAATAAAATCTCGCCCGTGGGAATTGATATATTCGATAAGACACAGTATATTTGCTCTGATGAGGTCGAGGCACCCGACGCAATATTAGTGCGCTCGGCAAGTATGCATGACATGGAACTGCCCCCCTCCCTCAAAGCCATAGCCAGGGCAGGTGCGGGTGTGAACAACATCCCGCTGGACAAGTGCACCGAAAAGGGTGTGGTGGTCTTTAACACCCCCGGCGCAAATGCCAATGCTGTAAAAGAGATGGTTATGGCGGGACTGCTTTTGTCGGCTCGTAAGATTTACCCCTCGATGGAGTGGGCAAAGACCCTTAAAGGCAAGGGCGATGAGGTTCCCGCATTGGTAGAAAAGGGCAAGAGCAAGTTTGCAGGCCCTGAACTTGAAGGCAAAAAACTCGGTGTTATCGGCCTTGGTGCTATCGGGGTTATGGTGGCCAACTTCGCACGCCATTTCGGTATGGAGGTCTACGGCTACGACCCGTATCTCTCGATAGATGCCGCTTGGGGGTTGTCTCGCAGTGTACACAAGGCGGGTAGCCTTAAAGAGATATACGAGACCTGTGACTTTATTACCCTGCATGTACCCATGACCCACGAGACAAAGGGCATGATAAATTCCCAAACCATACAGATGATGAAGCACGGCGTGCGCATTCTCAACTTTGCCCGCGGCGAGCTTGTGAGCACCCCTGACATATTGGAGGCCTTGGATGAAAAGCTGGTGCGCTGTTATGTGACCGACTTCCCAACCGATGACCTACTCGACCACCCGGGCG
>CAYJGR010000099.1:2770-4456 GCA_964370005.1 uncultured Oscillospiraceae bacterium | reverse complement strand
CTTGCTATGCACTTCATGCTGTTTAAGTGATCGTCTTTGCCCAATGATGTAAAGCATATCATGACCTTTACAGGATCATTTTGTTCATGCCCAAATGCCACAGGTTCATCGAGCGTTATAAGCATAAGTGAGTTTTCCCTCACCCCATATCCCGATGTGGCATGAAGTAGAACCAGCCCAGGAATTATAACGGCGTAGGCATTGTTTGTGGACAGTTGTTCCTTTATGAGGTCGATGTACTTCTGCTCACAAGCACCACTATCCAGCCAAAATTTTCCCGCTACATCCACTGCATCATTCCAATCGACAGCCTTTAGTCGAGCATAAATACGTTCCCCAAATAGTTTGCTGCTCATATCACACTACCCCCTCAGTCTCGAAACGAAAACTGGCGGCGTGGATTGTGTAGTAGGAATTTGTCAACATACTCCTGTGGTATTCCTTCCTCCAACAGGCGAGGGATGAATTTTTCGATAATATAGTTATGCCCATAACCACCCTTGTACTGTGGCCACATGGAGGCGCGACCATTGTCACCACCCAGCATAATATTATCCGAATAACCCGCATCACACATGCCTTTTATAAGGTCAATAAGCACGCTGTCGGGCCAGTACTTGGCACGGCTTGGGCCATCATAACCGAGTGTCACACCGCGGGCGGCCAATTTCTTGTGATAGTTAAGATCGGGGTTTCTGTCCACATGCCCCAGAGTAACACGCTGTGGGTCAAGCCCGAATTTCTCAACCAAATCGATGACCTCAAGACCCATTGTTCCCCTCTCGGTATGGGTAGATACCGGCGCACCTGTTTGTATAGCCGCCTTGCATCCGGCCTCCATGGCTCTCATTTCCATGGGCATGATGCAGTTGTAGTGGGTTGCAAATTTTATAACACCCGCCTTTGCCACACTTCGCTTGATAATGGGACCGGCATAGTTATTTATCTCAACGCCATCTGTGACTTCCTCGGCTATTAAGCGAGCTATCTCCTCCACAGGATACTTACTTACCCAATGCTCTGCATCATAGTAGACCGATCGCTGAAAACCTGTACAAGCTATAATATGTACCCCTGATGCGGTGGAAATTTCACGAAGCATCTCAACCTGACGTCCACAGTCAATTGGGTTCATGTCCACTAAAGTGTCGCCACCTGCTGCCTTAAACTTTTTCATCGCATCTATGGCAAAATCTACACGATCAAGGCGAAGGTCTCTGTCGGCCTTTTCTTCGCCACCACCAATAGTGATGAGGTGGTCGTGGTAGTTGGTAGAACCCAATTCCTGTGGTGCAATCGCACCGAGTACGGTCTCAATTCGACTCATAATCTTATCCTCCTTTTTTCACGTGGCTTTTGCATATGCCATAAGCTTTTCAACATTTTTTCGATCTATCCTGTTGTGGGGGTTGTGATCTACCTTTAGACACGTGGCCACCACGCAGGCATTGGCAATCTCAAGTATATCCTGTATATTCCCTATCGTAACGCCTGTATTTGCAAATATTGGCAGGCTCGGCACAGCCTTTCTAACACTTATCAAATCATCATAATTTGCCGAAGTGCCGGCCATAACTCCCGAGACACAAAGTCCGTCCACTACAGAACTTTTTACAGTGGTTTTGGCAACTAAATCTATGGGACGTTTGTCGAGAGTATAGGAAAATTCGGGACACAAATTTGTTA
>CAYJGR010000099.1:0-2670 GCA_964370005.1 uncultured Oscillospiraceae bacterium | reverse complement strand
AAATCTATGGGACGTTTGTCGAGAGTATAGGAAAATTCGGGACACAAATTTGTTAAAATTTTTACTCTTTGGGCGCCTATAGCACTTCGAAACTTAATAATTTCCTCTGTGTCGGGGGTAAAAAAGCCCAAATCCCCGCAAAACGTCCCACAAACTATCCCACGTATAAATGAGGCACCGGTAGCCATGGCGATGGCGATGGCCGCCTTGGCATCCCACTGGACGTCCACACCAAATGGTATGCGAGGGGTTGTACCCACTACATTGCAGATTATCGCAGTCATGGCCGAAATAACTTGAGGTGAAACCAGTTTTGAGTAGGGTTTGTCATTTTCGTTGCAAAAAATCACACTGTCTATGCCACCGTCTACAAGATTTTCGTAATCTGCTTTGGCATTTGCTATAATTTTTTCAAGCCCGCCATCTGCATCGTAACCCACCGCTCCGGGCAAGGCATCAAGATGTACCATTCCCACAACAACTTTATCGTTATTACATATTTCATTTATCCACATTCTGTGTACCTCCGCTTGAAAACTCTTCAGGATATGCCTATTTTAGCTAAGGCATCCCGAATTTTTTCTTTTGTGGTTTGTACATCTGTAAAGTTTGTAATGGTGGCGATAGCCATGTTTTCTACAGGAGCAATCGACGCAGCCAGTGTAGGGGTAGTGACTACCAGGTCTGGAGTTTTCATGCCCTTGAAGTTACCAAGATCTATAGCTGTTACCGATGCTTCATGACCCAATTGCTCAAGTGACTTTTCAACCGTCATTCTCAGTATGAGACTTGAGCCCATTCCGTTTACACATACGGTATAAACCTTTAACATATAGTCCCCTCCTCATTATATTTGTTTTTGTGATGCGCGTATGTACTGTAGCCCTGTCTGTCTAATTAATCGTCACCAGCCAAAATCACTTCCACACCGCAATTTTCAAACCTTATACGATCCCTATCGCTTATGCCTGAATCTGTTACTATCTTTGTAGCAGTTTCGATTTCACACAAAAAAGAGTATTTTTCCAGTCCAATCTTGCTTGAATCTGCAATAATTATGGTTTCACTTGCGCGGCTGATAAATTCGCGTTTGACAAGAGTATCTTGAACATCGTATAGCGTATATCCACGTTCAAATGAAATGCCGGCCACACCCACAAACATCTTGTCTAAGATATACTCTCGGATTGTATTTATAGCAATGTGGCCTTTGAAAGAAAAATCTGTGGAGGACAGCTCTCCACCGGTACACACCACCTTGATATTAGGCGCACTGCTGAGCTCTGTAAGTACGGGTAGTGATGCCGTTAGCACATTAAGTTTCTGTCTGTCTTTTATGAGCCTTGCTATCTCAAATGAGGTTGTACCAATATCTATACCTATGCTGTCGCCGTCTGAGACCAGTGAAGCTGCCTTGGCCGCAATTCTTTTTTTGACATCAGGGTGCTCTTCTTGCCTGCTTGAAAAGTTGGATTCAAGCGCAACTTTTTTATTCATGACCGCACCGCCATAGCTTCTGGTTATGAGCTCTTTTTTCTCCAAGAGTGCCAAGTCACGGCGCACGGTCATTTCTGTGATGTTAAATTCCTTCGCAAGTTCTTGAACCGAAACCACATTGTCTGTGCGCAATCGCTTGAGTATATAGTTCTGTCTTTCCACTGCAATCATTGTTTACACCTCGCCCCAAGTTGTTATTTAATTTGGTGTTCCTTCAATGCAAGTATACCCAAATTATAATGAGATTTATTTGCATTATAACACGTTTTGCGCACATTTACATCAGTTATAGGTTTGCCAACCGGTGGGTGTGGGGGCACCCACCGGTTTATATAGGGAGGTTAGTTTGCGCTGGAAGCCTCCACTTTTTCTTCTTTTGGTTTGAGTAGGAAACATGCTCCTACAAAAACAGCCAGAAGTATGGCAACGAATACCCATACATTTCCGAGAATTTGCATAAGGGGAGTGATTATGAGCCACAACGAACCGAAGTCAGTATTGCCGTATGTGGCACCAAGCTCGGCAAGTCCGGACCACTGTGTAAAGAACACGCCGCCCAAAATCTGCACAAGACCGCATACAAGGCCACTGACAAAAGCTGCCTTTTTGCCACCGTACTTAAATCCGAATACACCGGCTATACCACCATCAAAGAAGGTTGCAATGATACCAGGGATCATGAGGATGGGGGAACCGATTGCAAGCAGTACAAAGAATCCGATAAATTCGCCGATAAATGCGCCGATAAATCCGAGAACCGAGGCAAAAGGTGCCAGCGGGTAGAATACGGGCATATCCAGTGCAGGAACAGCGTTGGGGATGAGTTTATCCGAAATTCCCTTAAATGCAGGAACCAATTCGGCGATCATCATGCGAACACCCGTTAGCAGTACTACGATACCAACTGTAAAGCTTGCACCAAGCTCAAGTGTCCATACTACCCAGTGCGTATTACCACTGTGTTCAACTATGTAATCCTTGCCGGCCAGAATGCAGATGCCGCCCAGAACGATGGTCATAAGTAGACATGTGACCACGGTGCTGTCGGTGAATATTTTCGACAAACCTCCGCGTTCGCTACCATAATCCTCTTCCTCGTACAGTTTCTTGTTCTTACGCCAACCGCCCATCAAGCGTCCCACGCCTGTGCTGATGACAGCCGACATACCGCTG
>CAYJGR010000098.1:0-4748 GCA_964370005.1 uncultured Oscillospiraceae bacterium | reverse complement strand
TTATCAGTCGCTTACATAAGGTAGCAATGCGATGTGACGGGCACGCTTGATTGCCACTGTAAGTTGGCGCTGATGACGTGCACAGGTGCCTGTTACACGGCGAGGCACAATCTTTGCACGCTCGGACAGGTACTTGCGCAGACGAGGAACATCTTTGTAATCGATTTCCTCAATGCGATCTACGCAGAAAGAGCAAACTTTTCTTCTTGGCTTTCTGCCACGTGGACGCTCATTTCTCTCCAAGGTCGAAACCTCCTTTTAATCAAATAATCGGGTTTAGAAGGGGAGGTCGCTATCGGTCTCCACTTCCTCAAAATCTCCGGCATCACCGCTTGCGTAGGACAGCGGTGGGGCAGGTGGGGCATCAGAGTGGGGTGCGGCAAACGATCCGCCACCCGCCTCGTTTTTGCTACCCACAAAGAAACAATTGTCGGCCACAACTTCAAATGCGTAACGCTTGTTTCCCTCTTTATCGGTATACTCACGGGTCTGAATAGAACCCTCAATACCGATGGGTCTGCCCTTTGTGAAGTACTTACTGACAAATTCGGCTGTCTGACGCCAAGCTACAATGTTGATAAAATCCGCCTTGCGCTCACCGTCTTTGCCCGAAAAACGCCTGTCACAGGCGATGCGAAACGAAACCACAGATACCCCACTCGGGGTGGTTTTGAGTTCGGGATCGGCCACAAGTCGACCGATTAAAATCGCTTTGTTAAACATGACAAGGCCTCCTATGATGGATTACTGGTTGTCAGCTTCGGGTTGTGCTGCGGGAGCAGCGGGAGCGGGTCTCTCACGCCTTGGGGCGGGTTGTCCGCTCTTCTCGGACTTAACCACAACAAGCGAACGTAGTACGCCGTCTGTGATCTTAAGCACACGGTCGAGTTCGGCGGGGAAATCGGGGGCGCTTGTGAAGTTTACAAGCAGATAGTAGCCCTCATTCTCGTCGTTGATGGGGTATGCCAAGCGGCGGTTGCCCCACTCCTCGGTGCTGTCGATGGTGCCATTTTTTGTGATCAATGCAGTGAACTTCTCGCAAAGAGCTGTAGCCTTCTCGGGACCACCCGCAATGCTGAACACAAAAATCGCCTCATACTTACCGGAAAGAATTGCCATTTTATTACACCTCCTTATGGTCATTAGGCCTTGCAAACCTTGTGCAAGGCAAGGACGTTAACTCGCATATTGCGTTAACAGCGAAATTATATCAGAAATGATTATATTCGTCAAGGGGTGAGTGAATAAATCTCTATAAAAGAAAAAAAACCACCCAAAGTGGGTGATTTCTTTTTCATTGCGTATGTGGCCGACACTTAGACGGCGCGTTGCACCTTGCCGGAACGAAGACAACGGGTGCAGGCGTGGATGTGACAAGGGGACCCTGCTACAATAGCCTTCACTCGCTTGACATTTGGTTTCCAGCACCTATTCGATCTACGGTGGGAGTGAGAAACTTTAATTCCAAAAGTAACACCCTTTCCACAGATGTCGCACTTAGCCATACTGCTGCACCTCCTATTCACAGTTAGATTCGCGAAACAAAAATATTCTACCAGACACAGCGACGAAAAGCAAGGCCTTTTTCTCACTTTTGCAAATAAAGTTTGAATTTTTATTAAACATTGGGATTATCGGGGGTGTTCGGCTTGTATTTTTTTCGTATCGGCGGTATAATAGCGACACTCGGCAAAACATACCATGGACAAAATTTGTCACATGTATTTGATAGGAGAAAAAAACATTATGGATTTTATGTTTGAAAAAATTGTACTGCTCATGGTGGCGGCCACCGCCCTGCCTGTGCATGAGTTCGCCCACGCCTATGTGGCCTACCGCTTGGGGGACAACACCGCCCGCTATCAAGGTCGTCTCACCCTCAATCCCCTCTCCCATCTCGACCCCATCGGTACACTGATGCTCCTATTTGTGGGGGTGGGCTGGGCAAAGCCCGTTCCTATAAACCCTCGCAACTTCCAAAACCCAAAACTCGGCATGGCTCTTTCCAGCCTTGCAGGCCCTGTGTCCAACATACTGCTTGGACTGGTGCTTATGATAATATATAAGCTGCTGGTGAGTATCGGCCTTATAAGCGGTGCCTCAGCACTCTATATGGTAGCAACCATACTGTCTATTATGATATCCACAAATGTGTATCTGGCAGTGTTCAACCTGCTACCCGTACCGCCACTGGACGGCTCCCGCCTGCTGTTCTACTTCCTGCCCGAGCGCTACTATTTCCAAATCATGCGCTATGAGCAGTTTATATTCCTCGGCGTCTTTGTGCTGCTGTGGACAGGGGTGCTGAGTATGCCCCTAAACCTCTTGACCAATCTTATCTTGAGTCTCTTGGATGCTATGACATTCTTCCTTGGAAGATTTTAATATTTTCATATCACCCCAAAAGAAAGGAGGGAGCGTATGGACAAGCTCTCATATAAGGTGGCCGAGTACGAAGGGCCGCTCGATTTACTGCTTTATCTCATATCAAAACATAAGCTTAATATCGAAGATATAGAGATATCTGTGCTGTTGGCGCAATATCTTGAACATATTTCAAATTGGGAGAGACAAAATCTTGAAATAGCCAGCGAATTTTTGGACATGGCCTCCCGCCTTATACATCTTAAAACCATAAGCCTACTCCCCCGCCATGAAGAGGAACAGGAGAAAGAAAAGGCTGAGCTTGTGGGACAGCTCATAGAGTACGCCGCCTGCAAACGTGCCGCCGCTGAGCTTTCTACCCGCAACCTGGGACAGGTCATTTTCACCCGCTCCCCCGCACAAATCGAAATGGACCTCACCTACCGCCTTAGCCATCTGCCCGAGGAACTCCTGCGAGCTTACCTCGACGCCGCCGGCAAGGGTCGTCGCCGTCTCCCCCCAGAGCAAAGCACATTCTCCCCACTTGTGGCACGCCCTATGGTATCGGTGGCCTCCCGCATCATGCATATAATGCGCCGAATGTACCACAAGAGCACCCTGCGTATGAGCAAACTTTTTGTACCGAGCGATGCCGGCCGCAGTGAGATGGTGGCCACATTCTTGGCCGTACTCGAACTTATAAAGTCAAAAAGAGTGAGCATAGATGATGAAAATGCACAGCTCACATTCCACCGCACCCCCCGCACGACGCCGTCGTCCGAGGGTGCCACCCAATCTTAGCGAAAGGCGGTATTTGCCGTGGTGTTAAGCCCTTCACAAAAAGAGATATTTGCAGTGCTGTTTGCCTGTGGCGAGCCTTTGGAATGCGAACGCATAGCCCAGGTTCTCGAACAAGAGGTCGAAACGACACAAAAGCTTATTAGGTCGGTTGGTGATTACCTCGACGAAAGCGACAGCCCCATACAGCTACAGTGCTTTGAGGGACGTTATCAGCTCTCGACCCGCCCCGCATATGCCGACATTATAAAATCCACCCTTGAGGTGCGCCGAAACACCCCGCTCTCACAGGCCGCCATGGAGGTGCTTGCGGTGGTGGCCTATAACCAACCTGTGACCCGCAGTTTTGTCGATCAGGTGCGTGGCGTGGACAGCGGTGGCGTTGTCACCTCTCTGACCGAAAAGGGACTTATAGAGGAGGCGGGCAGGCTTGAGCTTCCCGGACGACCCATATCCTACCGCACTACAACCCATTTTTTGCGGACATTCGGTTTCTCGGGGCTGTCCGACCTGCCCCCGCTGACCGAACCTGTCGAGGAAGAACCGCCACTGACCCAGGAACAACCACTCGAGGGTCAAATGGCCTTTGGGGACGACATATCCGACGAACAATTGCAACTTGAACTGTAATGCCGTGGAGGTGAGTGACGTTGGAGGTCTTTGTTGCCGTAATGGCGGTAATTGCGCTGCTCATGCTACTGCCTGTATGCCTATATGCAAGCTACGATGGGCAGGTGCGAGTTGTCTTGCGTTATATGTTCGTGCGTATAACACTCTTCCCGCGAGGAAAGAAAAAAACCTCTAAAATTGAAATATCAACCGATGAGGACGAAGAGGAACCTCCCAAAAAGAAAAAGTCCTCATCGCAAAGCCAAACCGTCACCGATTATTTGGAGTGGATTCCCACCCTTTTGCGCAGTTTGGGCAGGGGTGCCGGCTTTATATTGCGCCACACGAGGGTTTGTGATATTGTGGTGCGCCTGCAAATAGCCCGAGAAGATGTCGCCGCAACCGCCATTGCCTACGGACAAGCCAATGCAGGGGTACACACCGCCTTGTCACTTTTACAGCCCTGTGCGCAGGTGATGCCACCAAAGGAGATTTTGATATACCCCGACTTCTTGGGCGAAAAAGACAGCGCCTATGTGTCGGTTTTGTTTAGAGTGGCACTCGGCACGATAATTGTGGGGGCTATTTTGTTTTTATGTGGTATTTTAGCTCGATTGATGCGCCAAACACTTGCCCGAAAGGGATAAGTCGTATATAATAGTCATAACAAACATAGGGTCTTAAAATTTACCGCTGTGGGAGGGACGTTTATGGGCAAAGAAAATCTTAATTCACTCAATGATAATGTGCTGGGCAATCTTAAAAACATGGTCGGTGCCGATACTATAATCGGAGAGGCTATACACACCGCCGAAGGTGCTACCATAATACCCGTGTCGAAGGTATCGTTTGCATTTGCGGCGGGCGGTGCCGACACCGGCAAGACAGCCGAGGCCAATAAATTCGGCGGTGGCAGTGGCGGTGGCGTCACGGTACAGCCAATAGCCTTTTTGGTGCTAAAGGGTGGTAGATCGGAA
>CAYJGR010000097.1:0-4938 GCA_964370005.1 uncultured Oscillospiraceae bacterium | reverse complement strand
GGCATAGGCGGTGGCAGTGGTAGTGCAGGCGGCACAGCCTTTGGCATAGTCGGCGCACCCAGCCAGGCCACCTTCACCCAAATCCTCGACGAGGCCACCACCACCGCTATCATAGAGGGCGGTAGCACCACAATAAACGTGGTAGGCGTGGGCCCCACCGGCATTATAGTAAAGCTTGACCCCGACGTTTTGTCAGGTCTTAGCGGGCTACGCATCAACAACAGCATAGCCAACATCACCCTAAGCGCCACCCAGATAGCGAATATTGTTTCGCAGGCCGACGGCGACACCGTGCTTATAACATTAAAGAGCACATTTGGCGCAATGCCCGAGTATACCATTACGATATCGGCAGGGAATAGGGTAATAGGGCTATAAAGCGAGCGGACAAAGTGTAAAAATTGAGCTAAGCTAAAACATAAAACCAAGGGAACGCCGTGGGCGCTCCCTTGGTTTTTAATATGCGTTTTACGTTGTAGAAATACAGTTACTCTTCCTCGGTTTCCTCGGAGTCTGACGACGACTCATCTAAAACCTCAGAGTCGGATTGCTCCTCCTCAGTCGTTTGGGATGCAGCGGATTCCTCCTCAGGCATGCCGGGGAGGGTAGGCACCACAACTTCACTGCCCGAGTAGTCGCCACCGGGTAGGCCTGCGCCCTCAATATCTCGAATGGCCGAGATATAATAGCCGTCACGGTACTCCTCGAGCACATATATCATGTACTTATCGGGTAGACGTTCGCCATCCTCCTCTGCTTGGGCTTGGTCGGCTGTCCATAGGGTCTCGGGGGGGATGTAGCCCACTCGCAGGCGGATTTCCTCGCCATCTTGGGTGATTTCATCTATGCGGGGGGTGTAGTTGCCTATCTGTGCCACAATGGGCACACGATAGGTTTCGGTCTCCTCGTCATACACAAATGTGGCATCATAACTACCGAAGGACTGATGCTGAAGTTCCACATCGGGGCCAAAAAGCTCGGTGGCCTGTACGTCCAAGTCGGATGAGGGGACTATGAGCAGACGCATTTCGTCATACTGATAATTTCCTCGCTTTTCACCTAAAAGTGCCGACCACATGGCCGAACGAAGTAAAAATGCGGGGTCTATGTCGTTGGGGTCCTCGTAAGGTACGGGGTCAAACATGAGTACCGGACGAATAAATTCCTCAAACTGTGCCGTGCGATCGGAATTGCTTATAAAATCAAATGTCATATTGACGGTGAGTACAAGCACCGCCACAAGCCCTGCAATGGCCAGTAAAATAAATACAAGGCCTATTGGGGCGGCATTTTTGCGCCTACGCCCTGTGCGGGCGGTATGTTCTGCCATATTGTAATACCTCCTTGAAATGTGGCTATAATCACTTATCGGATTTGTCCTTCACCATACACGATGTACTTCTGTGTGGTCAGCTCCTCCAATCCCATGGGGCCACGGGCGTGAAGTTTCTGTGTCGATATACCTATCTCAGCACCAAAGCCAAACTCCCCACCGTCGGTAAAACGGGTCGAGGCGTTGACATAAACAGCGGCAGCATCAACCTCGGTGAGAAATCTCTGGGCGTGGCTGTAGTTCTCGGTGACAATGGCCTCGCTGTGTCCTGTGGTGTAGCGGGCGATATGATCTATGGCCTGTGACAGGTCATCCACAATCCCCACCGCTAAAATGTAATCGCCAAACTCGGCCGCAAAATCCTCCTCGGTGGCCGAGGTGGTATCGGGTAGTATATCCCTTGCTCGGTCGTCACAACGCAGTTCGGTATTTTTGTCCTTCAAAGCCTTTTCTACCATGGGCAAAAATTCCTGTGCGATATCCTTATGCACAAGCAGTGTCTCGGCGGCGTTGCAGACCGATGGCCTCGAGGTTTTGGCGTTGACCGTTATATTCACCGCCATATTAAGATTGGCACCGACATCTACATATATATGACAGTTGCCCACACCGGTTTCGATCACCGGCACAGTCGAACCCTCCACCACTGCCTGAATAAGTCCCGCACCGCCTCGGGGTATAAGCACATCGAGATAACCCCGCAGGCTCATCATTTCCCTGGCCGATTCACGGTCGGTATTCTCAACAAGTTGCACCACTGTGCGGGGCAGGCCACAGGACGCAAGTGCATCACCCATCACCTTACAAAGCAGTGTATTTGAGTGAATAGCCTCCTTGCCCCCACGCAAAATGCAGACATTGCCCGACTTTATGCACAGCGCGGCGGCATCTACCGTCACATTGGGGCGGGATTCATATATGATACCCACAACCCCCAAAGGCACCTTTGTTTTATATATGCGCAGGCCGTTGGGGCGAAGAGTACCATTGTCGGATTTGCCCACAGGGTCGGGCAGCCCCACAACATGGCGCACGGCCTGTGAGATGTCAAGTATGCGCTCGGGGGTCAGGGTCAACCTGTCCTGCATGGCAGCGGACATGCCGTTTTGCACAGCGGTCTCTATATCCAGTTTGTTGGCCTGCACAATAGCATCTGTTTGCTCTATTAGCGCCGATGCGATGGCCAAAAGGGCATTGTTTCGCTCCTGTGCGCTACATTGTGAGAATATGCGAGCGGTCCCCTTGGCTGTCTTGCCAAGCTCTTTTACAGATGTCATGTCTCGCTCCTCCTTGCCTTTATATGTACGGACTGTCGTTTTACTGCTTATCGCTGAGTATAAAGCGGGTGCCCACCTCTTTGCCTTCGAGCAGGTCATAGAGGTTGTGGGGGTTGTTGCCGTTGAGTATGGCCATGGGTATGCCGTGTGAACCGGCCTTTTGGGCGGCTCCGAGTTTTGTCTGCATGCCACCTGTGCCACGGTTACTGCCCGCCCCGCCCGCAAGATTTTGGACGTCGGCATCTATCTTGCTCACAAGGGGTATGAGGGTGGCGCAGGGGTCGTCGGTGGGATTGCCTGTAAAAAGCCCGTCGATATCGCTGAATACTACAAGCGCATCAGCATCGGTAAGTATTGCCACCTCGGCCGACAAATTGTCATTGTCACCAAAGGCCAACTCCTCGGTAGAAACAGTGTCATTCTCGTTGACTATGGGTATCACACCCATGTCGAGCAGACGGCCGAGGGTGTTGTGTATGTTGGTACGGCGGGTGGAGTGCTCCACAGAGTCGTAGGTGAGCAGTACCTGTCCCACCGAGTGGTTATACTCCCCAAAACCCTTGTCATACAGATACATAAGCTCGCTTTGCCCCACAGCGGCGGCAGCCTGTTTGCCGGGGGTATCGCTTGGGCGTTCCCGCAGTCCAAGCTTGCCCACACCGGCCGCCACAGCTCCCGAGGTCACAAGTATAATCTGACGACCGCTGTTTTTTATGTCGGAAAGCACCTTTACAAGGCTATCGATACGGCGAAGATTTATCCCACCCGAGGGGTAGGTGAGGGTGGAGGAGCCCACCTTTATCACAAGTCGTTTGGATGTTTGGAATGCGTCCATTTTATACACCTCTTTTATTCCTGCTCGGGTAAAAGTTCCACCTGTAGGCGGGTTATGCGGGTTTCGTCCATTTCGGTCACTGTGATGCGCAGACGGCCATGTTCAAAGCTGTCGCCCACATGGGGGATGCGCTGAAACTGTTCCATAGCCCATCCCGCCATGGTGTTGTAGTCGCTGTCAAATGCGCGAGGGGAGTAGTCCATCTCCTCAAACACATCGTATATGCTCTGATCGCCGGTCACAAGGTAGGTGTCATCCTCGGTGTGGACTATACCCTGTACCACCTCGTCACTCTCGTCCCAGATATCCCCCACAAGTTGTTCGAGCACATCCTCAAGGGTTACAATACCCAGCATCCCGCCGTAATCGTCGGTGACAACGGCTAAATGGCTTTTGCTACGCTGGAACATGCCCAGAAGATGAGAAAGTTTCATGGTCTTATGGATGTAGACACATTCGGTCATAAGTGCTTCTATATCGATGTTATCACGGTCGGACAATGCGGCCTCCAACACATCACGTGTGCGCACTACACCCCGTACATTGTCTATGCTGTCTTGATAGACCGGCAGGCGGGAGTAGTTTTCATGCATCACTATGCGCAAAAGTTCCGAGCTGGCCGAGGAAATATTGAGTGCGGCGACATCGACACGAGGGGTCAAAATCTCCTGCACCGAGGTGTCATCAAATTCAAGCGCCGATTGTACAAGCTCGCTCTCCTGCTCCTCCAATACACCCTCTTCTTCAATGGCCTCAATCATATACATGAGTTCCTGCTCGGTCATGGTGGGAAGTTCTTCGCCCGAGCTATCCTGTTTGCGCATGTTTTTCAGCTTGAGAAACGGCCAAACAATAGGGGCCAAAAGGCGCATAAGCAGCAGCATGATCGACGAAATAGTAAGGGTAAAACGGTCGGCATTTTGCTTGGCGAAACTTTTAGGAAGTATCTCGCCGAATATCAAAACGAGGACGGTCATAACAGCGGTCGAGGCCGCCACCGCACCCGAACCAAAGGCCTCGGTGGCAATAAGTGTGGCCAAGGAGGCCGAGGCGATATTCACCACGTTGTTGCCGATGAGTATGGTCGTAAGTGTTTTATCAAAGTTTTCTACAATGCTCAACACAGCAGTGGCTTTGCGGTTGCCATCTTGCGACATGCTTTTCATGCGCATGAGGTTGACCGATGAGAATGCCATCTCGCTGGCCGAGAAAAAGGCTGACAGCCCAATGAGTACCACCAAAAGTAAATATGACGGCCAATCTGAAATTTCCAAAGTTTAGATCCTACCTTTTCTTTTTTGTTTATGGTTTAGATTATGATACACTGCCCCACAATTACTCCCCATTGTACCAAAATCACAAAAAATAATCAAGCTCCACAACAAAGGTTAATAGCGTGTTCATATATTAGAGGACAGATTGCCGGAGGACAGAGGAGAGAAAAGCTCAAGGGCATAGGGGGCAATGTGGGTGCCTCCACCCCGCTTTTCCGT
>CAYJGR010000096.1:0-5284 GCA_964370005.1 uncultured Oscillospiraceae bacterium | reverse complement strand
TGCACCCTTGACAAATTGTATGTGTTTGATTATAATAAAAATACAAAAGGGCACTGCGACAAGCGGTTGACCTAAGAATTTGGATTTTTTGTGAGCAACGTTTTAGGAACCATCGCTCAAAAAACCGTCATTCGGATCAGGAATGGCGGTTTTTACGTTTTAAAACAATCGTTACAGAGAACATACCGATGTATAAAGTCAAACGCAAAATGATCATAGCATCACCTCCTTTCGGAGGATATAGCCAACCGCCTGCCGTCTGTGCAGTGCCCTGTCGTTATAGTATAATAAATGTCGTATTTTGTCAATAAAAAATGTGCATGTTTTCGGCAGGGGCGGATAATATCCGCCCGCCCGCCGTGGGCATACATCAAACATTAAAGGTCAAGGGTATCTGTGTGATACCCTTGACCTTATCTAATCTCTAAATGGTTGACGACCACAGGTCGCCTCTACATGCCCTTAAAGCGTTTATCCAATAACCACAAGCAGTGTGCCGGTGGTTACCGAGTCGCCCTTCTTTACATCGACCGACAACACTTTGCCGGCGGCGGGGGCCGAGATGTCGTTTTCCATCTTCATGGCCTCAAGTACGGCGACCACATCGCCCTGTTGTACAGCCTGACCCACCTGCACCTTTATATCAAGGATGGTGCCGGGCATGGGGCTTTCAATCTTTGTGCCACCTGCCACAGGTGCGGCGGGGGCAGGGGCAGGTGCGGAGGCGGGAGCCGGTGTGGCCACTACAGGTGCGGGGGCGGTCAAAGTGGCACCCTCGCCCTCAACCACCTGCACAGCATAATTTTGTCCGTTTACAGCCACAGTAAAGCTACGGGTGGCCGCTGATGTTGCGGGTGTGGCGGGGGCAGGTGCTGCAGCGGGAGCGGCGGCAGGTGCGGGGGAGGGGGGAGCCTTGCCCTCTTTCTTTGCCAGACGCTCTTCAAAGAACTTGGTGGCCACCTTGTCGAACATGGCGTAGCTGAGCACATCTTCTTCTTGCTCGTTAAACTTCGCGGGAAGCTCACTGCGGAGCTTTTCAAGCTCGGGGGCTATAAGGTCGGCGGGACGACATTCAATAGCCTCATCATCGCCGATAATCTTCTTGCGGAACTCGGGGTCGATGGCTACGGGGGTACGGCCGTACTTGCCCTGAACCATGTTGCGGAACTCAGTGGTGACCATCTTGTAACGCTCGCCGTTTATGATGTTAAACACAGCCTGTGTGCCAACAATCTGGGAAGTGGGGGTGACAAGCGGGGGATAGCCCGACTCTTCACGCACACGGGGAACCTCATTGAGTACATCCTCAAGCAAATCGGATTTGCCGGCTTGGGCAAGCTGAGATACCAAGTTGGAGAGCATTCCGCCGGGTACCTGATAAAGCAGGGTGTTTGCGTCTACACCAAGGAGTTTGGGTACAAGTTGACCGCTCTCGAGGTATTTATCACGCAGTTTTGCCACATGGGCACGCACCACGTTGAGTTTTTTCAGATCAAGACCTGTGTCGTATTCGGTGCCGTCGAGTGCCGCTACCATGGTCTCGGTGGCGGGGTGAGAGGTACCGAGTGCCAAGGGAGACATGGCAGTGTCTAAAACATCCACACCGGCCTCTATCGCCTTGAGATGAGCCATTGAGGCAAGCCCCGAGGTGTAATGGGAATGCATTTGGATGGGAACCTTGACGGCTTTTTTAAGAGCCGATACCAATTCGTATGCACCATAAGGGGTGATAAGTGCCGCCATATCCTTTATACAGATGGAATCGGCGCCGGTATCCTCGAGTTGTTTTGCGTAATTTACAAAATACTCGGTGGTGAAAACGGGGCCTGTGGTGTAAGAGATCGCACCCTGTACATGTGCGCCCATCTTTTTAGCCGCCTTTATAGAGCCTTCGAGGTTGCGGATATCATTTAGTGCATCAAATATGCGAAGGATATCTATGCCGTTATCCACAGACTTTTGGACAAAGTATTCGAGAACATCGTCGGCGTAGTGACGATAGCCCAGCATGTTTTGCCCACGGAAGAGCATCTGGAGCTTGGTGTTTGGCATATGTTTGCGGATGGTACGCAGGCGATCCCAGGGATCTTCCCCCAAAAAGCGCAGACATGCGTCAAATGTTGCCCCGCCCCACACTTCTGCCGAATAAAATCCTACATCGTCCATCGCCGCAAGCATCGGTAGCATCTCATCTATCGTCATACGAGTTGCAATGAGGGATTGATGTGCATCACGAAGAACAGTCTCGGTTATCTTTACTTTTGCCATTGTTGTGCCTCCCTTATAATTTCAGCGACTATATATGCCACTGACGTTTACAACTTTTATACGTTAATGGAAATTATACAATTTTTATGCTGAAATCACAATAGCTTATTTTAAAATATTTCATTTATTGCTTTTTGCAGGGGGTAGCAAAAAACTCCTTGAAGTTACCACCCTCTAAGTTGTAACCCATATCACGTAGGCGTTTGCCCCATATGACCACCACCTGTGTGGTAAAGGCAAATCTGTCGCATCCTGCCAGCTCGCCGCCGTGAAATGCCGCCCTGAGAAGTCCATCGGCCAGTGTCTCATCAACACACAAAGCCGTGATGGTCAAAAGTCCCTCGTGCTGATTGTAAAGCACAAACCCAAGGCTAATATCTTTTTCCATGGCTTCATAACAAAATTCAGCCAAGGGCGCTCCGCTTCTTGCACATAGTTCCTCGGTTCTTTGTTTCGATGCGGGTAACATGGTCATCATAATCAAACATCCTCTTCATGTATGGTTATCTCGATGGCTTCTTTTTTGGGGTGGGGGTGGAGCTTTTTGCAGTGGCATTTCGAAGTGCCGCCACCTCAGCCCCTGTGAGTGCTCGCCATTTGCCGGGTTGTAACATCCCAAGTTTTACAGGGCCTATCGCTGTGCGCCGCAGTCGCACAACTTCAAGTTTTACAGCCTCACACATACGGCGAATTTGACGGTTTTTACCCTCGGCAATCACCATCTGCATAACACTGCGGGTGGGGGATTTCTCAAGTATTATCACGTTGCAAGGGGCGGTGCGCTCTCCCTCGCCGATGTCAAGCCCCGCCGAAAGTGCTATAGCCTGCTCTTCGGTCACAGGACCGCTCACCGTCACACGGTATGTCTTTTTTATGCTGTGGGAGGGGTGCATGACCCTGTTGGCAAACTCGCCGTCATTTGTAAGTAGTATAAGCCCCTCGGACAGCTTGTCCAGACGTCCAACCGGATACACCCGAGAGGGTGCATCCTTTGTAAGCTCGGTGATACATTTGCGACCAAGCTCATCGCTTGTAGTGGTCACATAGCCACGAGGCTTATAAAGTGCTATATAGACATTTTCTTTTTTGCGGACAAAGTTCACCCTATGTCCATCCACCGCCACAATATCACGTGCCGCATTGACGGGGTGGCCGGGTCTTGCTGTATGTCCGTTGACTGTGATGCGTCCGGCAGCGATGTATTGCTCGGCCTTGCGGCGTGACATAATACCCTGATCGGACAGCAGTTTTTGTATACGCATTGTTGCCATTATTTATACTTCCTTTTCTCACTAAATCCAAGTGATTAGCTTTATACATCATTATTGTAACACAAATTAGGTCGTGTTTTCTATAACTATACAAAAATTAAACTGCAAATTTTCACAGGCATTGCAGGCGGTATTTATACTTTTTGCACAATCAGGTCAAAACAAGTCGAATTTTACCCACATTTAAATGAAAAAATGGAGATAAAAGGCATTTATATGGCTGTAGTACATAAATACATTGCCACAACAATTATGCGCCGGTTATAAAATCCCACAATCTTTCAAACAGATTTTTGGATGATACAGGTTCAAATGAAAGCGGGATGTCGGTGGCGCTTAACAGCTCACATCGCCATATCACCCTGTCCTGAAAACTGCACACCATTTCGCCCACGAGTGCCCCCTCGCTCACAGGTGCATAAATAAGCGGTTGACAAAGCACCTGTATATCAAGCATCTCTATCTCTTGGGGCGTAAGGGGTAACATCATGGAATGGTTTGCCACGGGGTGGATGTCTCCCACACCCCCTACCACAGGTAGACGCAGGGTATCAAGCACCGCCCCCACATCTACAAGTTCAAGTAGTGGGAAGCATAAATCATATAAATTTCTGTGGGCATTCCAGTCGTCAGAACAATCCAGTGTGACACAAATCAGGGTGATCCCTTCCCTGTGTGCTACCGTGACAAGACAGCGCCCCGCATCGTCGGTAAACCCTGTTTTGCCCCCTATAATACCATCATCACCCAAAAGGCGATTATGATTTGACAATGTACGCTCATAGGGGGGATTGCCATAGGATAGGCGGATGCTTTCGGTACCGGTTATGGCCACAAACTCGGGGTTTTGCATGGCGGCACGCATCAAAAGTGCCATGTCGTAGGCGGTGCTGTGATGAGCTTCGGCATCCAGTCCCGACGGGGTGACAAAGTGGGTTTGTTCCATGCCCAGCTCGGCCGCTTTTTGGTTCATAAGCGCTGTAAAGCCCTCTATACTGCCCCCAACCTTGACGGCGGCCACATTGGCGGCATCGTTGCCCGAGGGTAGCATCATGCCGTAACACAAAGCCCGCAGGGTGACGGTATCCCCCACACGTAGCCCCATGGAGGAACCCTCGGCCTTGACTGCATCGGCGTTTACGACAAAGGGGGAGTCCAGACGCCCGACCGCCTGCTCAAGCACCACGAGAGTGGTCATAATTTTGGTGGTGCTGGCCATGGGGGTCACAAGTCCACCATCGTGGGCGTATAATAACCTACCTGTCTCGGCCTCCATGACCACCGCCCCTTTAGCCCATACATCGGGCTGTGAGAGTGGCAACATTTCGCCCGCCCTCGCAGACGGTATACAGCTAATACAAATACATACCGCCAAAATCCCCGCTATCGCTTTTTTAACCCTCATCCCACATCACCTCCGCCAAGTTGTCTTTTTATATGTATGCGGGGTGGGCGGGGTTTCATTACAGGGGGTGGATAGTAAAAAACGGCAGACAGCCTTGGAACTTCCTCCATAGCTATCTGCCGTTTTTATCATTATTCGTCTTTTGCGGTTGCGCTCTCGTCGGGCGCTTTTTTCTTTGGCTTGTCCTTCGAAAGGAAATCACTCACCTTGTCCATGGCTTCGGGCACAAGATTTAGTACTCTATCGATGGTTTGTCCCTTCTCGGCCAGCTGTAAAAGCTGTACATTACCACCCTTTAGCACCAAAAAGGCTATTGGCTGTACCGTGACGCCACCGCCAC
>CAYJGR010000095.1:0-5364 GCA_964370005.1 uncultured Oscillospiraceae bacterium | reverse complement strand
ACGTGGGTGATGATGCCCTCAAAGAGCTTGATGAGCGTGGAATTATCCGCATAGGTGCCGAGGTGCGTGCCGGTGATATTCTGGTGGGCAAGGTAACACCCAAGGGTGAAACCGAGCTTAATGCCGAGGAGCGACTACTACGTGCTATATTCGGCGAAAAGGCCAGAGAAGTGCGTGATACCTCACTGCGTGTGCCCCATGGTGAGTATGGCATAATCGTAGATGTAAAGGTATTTACACGTGATAACTGTGACGAGCTTTCCCCCGGTGTCAACATGGTGGTGCGCTGCTACATCGCCCAAAAGCGCAAAATCAGCGTGGGTGATAAGATGGCGGGTCGCCATGGCAATAAGGGTGTTGTCTCTCGCATACTGCCCCAAGAAGATATGCCTTTCCTTGAGGACGGCACACCGCTTGACATCGTGCTCAATCCTCTGGGCGTGCCCTCCCGTATGAACATCGGACAGGTGCTTGAGGTTCATCTGGGCATGGCAGCTACTGCACTGGGTTGGAAGGTCATGACCCCTGTATTCGACGGCGCACACGAGAGTGACATCCGTGCCTGCTTTAACGAGGCGGGAATGGCCGAGGACGGCAAGTTCGATGTATATGACGGCCGAACAGGCGAGAAGTTTGACAACCGAGTGACGGTGGGATATATGTACTACCTCAAACTCCATCATCTGGTTGACGATAAGATCCATGCCCGCTCCACAGGGCCTTATTCGCTGGTAACACAGCAGCCTCTGGGCGGTAAGGCACAGTTCGGCGGACAGCGTTTCGGCGAGATGGAAGTGTGGGCGCTCGAAGCTTACGGCGCCGCCTACACCCTGCAGGAGATACTAACCGTAAAGTCGGATGACGTTGTGGGACGTGTAAAGACCTTTGAGTCTATTGTAAAGGGTCTCAATGTGCCCAAACCCGGCATCCCCGAATCATTCAAGGTGCTCATAAAGGAGTTACAGTCACTTTGTCTCGATATAAAAGTGCTGGATAAACTCGGCGATGAAATCGACCTCAAACAAAGTTTTGAAGAGGATGACAACATGGGGCTTCCCCCTGTGGACTTCGATCAGGAAAATGTTGAGGTGCAAGGCGACTTTGCAGGCTTCGGCTTTGAGAATGCCGAGGGAAATCCCCTCACAGAAAGCTCGGATGACAGCTTGATAGATGAGAGTGAGGACGATGAGCAAGAAGAACTACTCGGGGATGATGAGCTGTGATTATTGTAAAACAGCCTGTCATCACATGTCATAAAAGTTCGGGATACACCATCATTTCCAAGGAGGGCATACGATTTGGAATTTACAGTATTTGATTCGATGAAAATTGGTCTGGCTTCTCCCGACAGTATCCGTCAGTGGTCCTGCGGAGAGGTCAAAAAGCCCGAAACTA
Source organism: uncultured Oscillospiraceae bacterium (assembly GCA_964370005.1). Taxonomy (GTDB): domain Bacteria; phylum Bacillota; class Clostridia; order Oscillospirales; family Ruminococcaceae; genus Heteroruminococcus. The sequence continues at coordinate 3,969 of CAYJGR010000095.1, read as the reverse complement.
TCAACTACCGCACACTTAAATCCGAGCGTGACGGCCTATTTTGCGAACGCATCTTTGGCCCCATGAAGGACTGGGAGTGTTACTGCGGCAAATATAAGAGAATTCGCTTTAAGGGTAAGGTGTGTGAGCGTTGTGGCGTTGAAATAACACGCTCCAAGGTTCGCCGTGAGCGCATGGGTCACATTGAACTTGCGGCTCCCGTGTCGCACATCTGGTATTTCAAAGGAACCTCCTCTCGCATGGGGCTTCTGCTGAATATGTCCCCCCGTCTGCTTGAAAAGGTGCTGTATTTTGCCTCTTATATTGTGATAGATCCGGGCATTACAAAACTGCGCAAGTACGACCTTCTCAATGAGAAGGAGTACCGTGAATACCGTGAGGCCTATGAGGACGAATTTAAGGCCGGCATGGGTGCCGAGGCCATCAGCGAACTGCTCGCTGAGCTAAACCTTGACACCATCATGACCGAAATCCGTGCCGAGCTTGAAAAGGCCTCGGGACAAAAGCGTGCAAAACTTCTAAAACGCCTTGAAGTTGTCGAGGCTTTCCGCCAAAGTGGCAACCGCCCCGAATGGATGATTTTGGAGGCTTTGCCGGTTATCCCTCCCGACATCCGCCCCATGGTGCAACTCGATGGCGGACGCTTTGCTACCTCCGACCTAAATGACCTTTATCGTCGTGTTATAAACCGTAACAACCGCCTGAAAAAGCTACTGGAACTCGGTGCGCCCGATATCATTGTGCGCAACGAAAAGAGAATGCTGCAGGAGGCTGTCGATGCGCTTATCGATAACGGTCGTCGTGGTCGCCCTGTCACAGGCCCCAACAACCGCCCTCTAAAGTCGCTGTCTGACATGCTAAAGGGCAAACAGGGTCGCTTTAGACAGAATCTGCTCGGCAAACGTGTTGACTACTCGGGTCGTTCGGTTATCGTTGTAGGCCCCGAACTGAAAATGTATCAGTGCGGTCTGCCCAAGGAGATGGCGCTTGAGCTATTTAAGCCATTTGTTATGAAACGCCTTGTGGATCAGAAAGTGGCCGAGAATATAAAGAAGGCTCGCAAGATGGTTGAGCGTGCCAACCTTAAAGAGGTGTGGGACGCCCTTGAGGTGGTCATAAAGGATCACCCCGTACTGCTCAACCGTGCCCCCACACTTCACCGTTTGGGCATCCAAGCCTTTGAACCTGTACTGGTTGAGGGTCGTGCGCTTAAACTGCATCCGCTGGTTTGTACCGCATACAACGCCGACTTTGACGGCGACCAGATGGCCGTGCACGTACCGTTGTCGGCCGAGGCACAAGCCGAGGCACGTTTCCTCATGCTGGCCGCCAACAACCTGCTCAAACCCTCGGATGGTCGCCCTGTGGCAGTGCCCACACAGGATATGGTACTCGGTTCGTATTACCTCACCATGCTTGTGGAGGATGAGTACGGACATGGCAAGTATTTCCGTGATGTAAATGAAGCCATCATGGCCTACCAAGAGGGCACAGTCGGTCTCCATGCCCCTGTAAAGGTGAGAATTAGCCGTGAAATCGGTGAGGAGCGTCGCAGTAAGCTCATAGATACAACTGTCGGACGTCTCATATTCAATACCCCCATCCCGCAGGACTTGGGATTTGTCGATCGCACCAACCCCGACAACGTCTTTAGCCTCGAGATTGACAGACTTGTCGATAAAAAACAACTTTCCCGCATCATAGAGAAGTGTATCAAAAAGCACGGCACCGCCCGTACCTCAGAGGTGCTCGATCAGGTCAAATCGCAGGGCTTTAAGTATTCGACCAAGGGTGCTGTAACCGTGGCGGTGTGTGATGCTGTTATTCCGCCTCAAAAGGCCGAGTATTTGGCCGAGGCCGAGAAAAAGGTTGACGATATCCGCAAGCGTTTTGACCGTGGTCTTATCACCGAGGATGTGCGCTACGAACGCACCATAAAGGTATGGGATGAAACGACCAACAAGGTCAAAGAGGCGCTTAAAGACAACCTTGAGAAGAGCAACCCCATCTATATGATGGCCGATTCGGGTGCGCGTGGTTCGATGGAACAGATCCGTCAGCTGGCCGGTATGCGTGGCATCATCGCCAACACCTCGGGTAAGGCTATCGAGATCCCCATCCGTGCTAACTACCGTGAGGGTCTTAATATTCTGGAGTACTTCAACTCGTCACGTGGTGCCCGTAAGGGTCTTGCCGATACCGCTTTGCGTACAGCCGACTCGGGTTACCTTACCCGCCGTCTGGTTGACGTTTCGCAGGAGGTTATCATCCGTGAAGAGGACTGCGGTGCAACCGAGGGTCTTGTGATCGCCAAGATCACCGATGAGGGTCGTGTCATCGAGGAATTTGCCGAGCGTATGTACGGCCGATACCTTGTGCAGGACTGCGTAGATCCCGCCACCGGTGAACTGCTTGTATCTAAAGATAAGATGATGGACGATGCCGACACCGCCAAGGTAATAGGTGCGGGCATCGAGAGTCTTACCATCCGTTCTATAATAAAGTGTCATTCACCCAACGGTGTTTGTGCCAAGTGTTATGGTAACAATCTTGCCACCGATCAGCCTGTGGCCATCGGTGAGGCGGTAGGTGTTATCGCTGCCCAGTCGATAGGCGAGCCCGGCACACAGCTGACCATGCGTACCTTCCACACAGGTGGTGTTGCATCGGCGGCCGATATCACACAGGGTCTACCCCGTGTTGAAGAGCTGTTCGAGGCCAGAAAGCCCAAGAATGCCGCAGTCATAGCCCATTGTGACGGTGTCATCTCATTTGAGAAGGATCTCAAGGGTGCCGACCTTGTCATAGTGACAAATGAGGCGACCGACGAACGCTTTGAGAAGCAGGTGGTATACGGATCTAAACTCCGGGTCAAGGAGGGCGATGTCGTCAAGAAGGGCGAGTTCATCACCGAAGGCTCGGCCGAACCCAGTGAGATACTGCTTGTAAACGGCGAAGTTGCCGTACAGGATTATATCATCCAGCAGGTGCAGATGGTTTACCGCACACAAGGTGTTGATATCAACGATAAGCATATCGAGGTTATCGTGCGCCAGATGATGAAGAAAGTGCGTGTGGACGACGGTGGAGACAGCGGACTTATCCCCGGTTCTTTGGCTGATCGTCAAGAGGTGGATACCCTCAACCGTGAGATTTTAGCTCGTCCTATAGAAGGTGGAGAACCTGCCCCTGTGGTCGAGGTCACACCGGTAATTTTGGGTATCACCAAGGCATCACTTGCCACAGATTCATTCATGTCGGCGGCGTCGTTCCAGGAGACCACCCGTGTGCTTACCGAGGCGGCTATCAAGGGCAAGAGTGATCCTTTGCTCGGCCTTAAAGAGAACGTCATCATCGGTAAACTTGTGCCGGCCGGTACAGGTATGGTGGCTGAGGAAGAACCTGCCGAAGTCATTGTACCGACTGTGGAGTATGAGGAAGAACTTCAGATGGTGGAGGAGCTTAGCGACTTTGCGGTTGATTCCTTGTCGTAGTTAAAAAGCTTATAAAAAACTTACAAACAATTTGTTGACAAAGCGATAATGCTTTGCTAAAATAACACATTGGAAATGCTTTATTGCATCTATTCCCCCGAGGGGTGACCTTTGGGGGATTTGGATAAATTTTTACAGGAAAGGAGGAAAAACATGCCAACCTTTAACCAACTGGTTCGCAAAGGACGTGAGGCTGTAATCACCAAGTCGACTGCTCCTGCGCTGCTTAAGGGCTGGAACTCGAAAAAGCGTACCGCAACCGATCAAAACTCTCCCCAAAAGAGAGGCGTTTGCACCGCTATCAGAACCCAGACACCTAAGAAGCCCAACTCGGCACTTCGTAAGGTGGCCAGAGTACGTCTGTCCAACAGCATGGAAGTTACCGCTTACATTCCCGGCATCGGACACAACCTGCAAGAACATAGCGTTGTGCTTATCCGTGGCGGACGTGTAAAGGATCTCCCCGGCGTACGTT
>CAYJGR010000094.1:0-5384 GCA_964370005.1 uncultured Oscillospiraceae bacterium | reverse complement strand
CGATAAAAACTTAAAACGCCCACCCGAAAAAAACGCGGGTGGGCAAAACTTTTATGCCGTCTCCGTATCCATACGCACTGCTTCGGCGGGGGCGGGGCTACGGCTCGGTCGTCCCTAGCCTCGCACACTCGGCGGCCGACTGCATGTGCAAAATGCGCACATGCCCCCTGCAAACGGCGCAGGGGCGAGCCTACGCCCCGCCCCCACCTACCGTTATGTTTTTATAATATCATCCAAAGTATAGCTGTAATCACTACTAACTCGACACCAATAATGACCCAAGACCATTTATTGCCCAAATTCATTGTCCAAGAGCCAAAACTCTTTCTTTTAACAAAAATATTTGTATCATCACGGTTAATATACACCCTGCCCGACATATGCTGCCACACTTCCTCACGGGAATATTTTCTTTTTATGCTCACCTGTGCTTACTCCCCAACACTCTTCTGCATCCGCACATCTTCCCCCACAAAGGGTAGCACCGAGTAACCGCAAAGGATGCGGGAGACAAGGCGTTCGGAATAGCGCTGCTGCATTTGTTCGGGGGATAAATTACTACTGATTATGGTGGGTCGGTGTTCGAGTTGGCGGGTGTTTATGACATGGAACAATGTGGCCACCGATAGGGCGGTCGAGAACTCCGAGCCCAAATCATCCAATACCAGCAGGTCACAACTAAGGGCAGTTTGAACAAACAAATCGTCCTGTCCACTTGCATCCCGTCCGAATTTTGCCCTCTCGGCACGGTCCACAAGCTCCTGTGACGAGCTGTAAGCCACCCCAAACCCCTGTCCTGCCACCTGCTGGGCGATAGCCAGTGACAGGTGGGTCTTACCAAGCCCTGTACCGCCATAAAACAGCAGGCTTTCACCACCTGCCGGAAAGCTGTCGGCATATGTACGGCACTTGCGCAAAAGACTCTGCATATGCTCTCTAAGTGCCACCCCATCCACCGTTATGTGTGCGGGGTAGTAATCAAGGGAGAATGTATCAAAACAGTAGTCGTGTAGACGCTCTGGGGCGGGTAGTTGTTTACAGGCCTCATTTTTTAGCAGTGTAGTGAGACAGACGCACCGTTTGCCGTCAATATATCCGCTGTCCTCACACCGGGCACAGATAAACGGCGGCTCCAAATACCCCTCGTCAAGTTCCATTTGGGCAAGAAGTTGACGGCGTTCCTCCTGCAATGAAAGACTCTTGGTGGACAGCTCATCTATGCGTGCTTTTAGGTTGCCCGACCCCGACAGGGCAAGCCGTCCCACCTCGGAGCCCAGACGTGAGAGCTGTGTGGCGATCTCTCCAAGGCGAGGGCAGGCCGATAGTAGCTCTCGGCGGCGCTGTTCGGCGACCGAAATAGCCCGACTGCGACGCTCAGACAACTGTCGTAGCGCCTCGCCTGTGATTTGAGTATTATACATGGGATTTGCCCCCTAATTACTTGATTTTCCCGAGTGCAAAGCGGGATTTGATTTTATCCATGTTATAGGATGGCTCCTGTGCAGATTTTTCGGGAGATGATTTTTTTTGCTCCGATTTGCGCTGCGAGGCCTGTTCCATGGCGGCAGAGGTGGTCAAAATCCCCTCGGCTTGCCAGCGGGTGAGGATCTTATCCATATAGGGAAACGACATCTTGCCGGTGGCATCCAGCGTGAGGTCGTAAGAGAGCTTTATCATATCAAGTGGCATCTTCAGTCCGTCAATCCAGCGATCAACCAAGGCCTTTTGATTGCTCGAGAGTTCACGATCAAATATGCCAAAGGCCGACTTTACCTGCTCTCGATTAGAGCGTGACTTTTCAAGGCGGGATATATACATCTCGGCGGCATCCACGGTGTCGATACCTTGCTCGACCCAGCCCACGGCCATGCGCTCCATATAGCTAATACTCCGTTTGCCAATCGAGACACAGTAGCCGATAAGTGTAAATATGTAGTGGGTCGATAGCCCCAAATCGTTATAGAGATAAAGGAGAAAATCGGTTTGATTGGGGGAGAGTTCCCGCCCCAAAAGTTGTTGGGTCTCTTGCAACAGCAGGGGAATATTGGGGTCTTTTTTAGCAAGGCGATTGACATCGGCCGCAGAAAAGGGGATGCGTCCTCGTGTGGTCACCTTTTGCCCTTCGGGTGAGATGTGGGTCTTTTCAGGGGTGGTGGGCTTTTTGGGTGTGGGTAGGGGAGGGGCAGGTGTTTGCTCTTTTGGGGCTTGCTCCTGGGCGTTTACTTCCCACAGCAGTTTCTCCTGGGCCCAGAAGGACAGACAGTCTGCCGCCTCATTTTGGTCTATGCTGAGTGCCCCCGCCACCTCGGCGGCTGTGCGACTCTGCTCGGGACTGCGTAGTAAAAACAGCAAGGTTTTCAGTTGTGTTGCCGTGGCAAGACGCAAATACTTGTCCACAATGGAGGCCGGAATGGCAAATATGCCACCTTGTAGGGTAATGTTAGGTTGATAATGCAATGTGGTAGCTCCTTTTTTGTTGCTTAGATATTAAAGATTAGCAAGTAGTTATGGGGTGTTTATTTTACTCGTGTCATGATACGTTCACCTTTTAGGTCTCTCATCCAAGTTTTCTTAAACCCCAGATTTTCATATAGTTTTATAGCCGCAACATTATCCGCATGAACAGATAAATATATTTTCTTACATTTATAATAATAAAATAACCGCTTAATAATCAATACCATGGCTTGTTTTCCGTACCCCTTACCCTGATATTTTTTATCAATCATAAATCTATCAAGCCAAACTTGTGAATACGGTAACGGCCAAAATTCCTGCCTACCATGCATTGCAAATCCAACTAAATTAAGTTCGTCATAAACTCCATAAAAATCCCACTTCATTCCATAAGCATCATTTTGAGCATCATCAAGGCATTTTGCAGAGGTTTCTATAAATCCTTCTTGATTAGTTGCGACCGATAGACTGGAAATATTATTCCATTCGCTTTTTTTCAACAACTCAATTCTCAAATTACCATCATACATTACTGCACCTCTTCTAAAACTGTTTATCAAATGCGATCTTTGCACTATTATCAAATATTATAGTGCCACAATACTTAAAACCGTTTTTCTTGAGGATGTGTTGCATTTTTATTCCCCATTTTCCATTATCCATGCTAAGCAATTATAACATAAAAATATTGTTTTTGCCCACTACCAAATTCACATAAATACGTAGAAAAATACGCCATATATTTCTACACATTTTTTATTGGGAAATTATGGTGCATATACTTTGAATGTTTTTGTTGCACAGAGCCCGTTTTTAGGTGTATAATATAAGTGTATGTAATTTTGGCAAAGGGAGGTGTTCTCCTGTGATTGGTGATTTGCATTGTCATACCCTGCTTTCTGATGGCTCTACCGGCATTGAAGATTTGGTGTTTTCAGCCAAAAGAGGGGGTATGGACTTTGTAGCCATAACCGACCACGACACAATGGCAGGGGTAAACCGTGCCGAGGTCGTGGGCAAACGCCATGGTATCAGGGTGATAGCGGGGGTTGAACTATCTGCGGCCGATATGGAGCGTGACGGCAAAAAGGTGCATATTTTGTGTTACCTACCCAAGAAACCCCAACGCATACTAAGCCTATGCACAAAGGTACTGCAAAACCGCAACAAAGTGGCCGTAGAGATGATAAAAAAGGTCATGTGTTACTACCCTGTGACCGAAGAACAGGTCATTAGATGTGCCCACGGCAGTCAAGCCATATATAAAACCCATATCATGCAGGCGCTTATGAACCTCGGTTATACCGATAGGGTCTACTCCGAGCTATATAAAACTCTGTTTAGCTCTAAAGATGGAAGCTGTTTTGTGCCGAGTGAGTACCCCGATGTGCGTCAGGTAATAAATGTGGTGCGAAGTGCGGGGGGTGTGGCGGTCATGGCACATCCTTGCGAGTTCGGTGGCAACTTTGATCTGATCGAGGAGCTGGGGCGTGAGAAACTTTTGGACGGTGTGGAACTGCACCACCCCAGAGCGAACGCCGAGGGCAAGCGCTGCATAGAGGGCATGGCCTCACGATATGACCTTATATGCACAGGTGGCAGTGATTTTCACGGCAGTAACGCCTCGCCCCCAAACCCCATAGGCACATGCGTGGCCGATGGGGGTAACATAGCAAGGCTTTTTGACTGCGCAAAGTCCAAAGGAATTTAGATTTAGATAAGGAAATGTAGCGTGAAAAATCACGCAAAAACCTTATTTAGATGGCCTCGCCCGAGGACGGGCGAGATGCCGAAATAATCTCGATTCTGTTGTGAGATTTTTCCAAACTATTTGTGCTGTGCACAGAATGGAGATTAGTGTGACACATATTTGCAAACTTAAAGGTGTATGTTCAAATTCGGTGAGTTTTCACATCGATAGTGATGGCATTGTCAGCGAGGTGAAGTTCGAGCGGGGTTGTGACGGTAACCTCAAAGGGGTGGCACTGCTATGCGAGGGACAACCCGCCCAAAAGCTTATATCGGTACTTAAAGGGGTGACTTGTGGCCGAAAATCGACCTCCTGCCCCGACCAATTTGCAAGGACACTTAGCAGTGCGATGAAAAAAGAAAAGATGACAAAGTAAGCTTTATAGCGGAGGTGAATGAGCGTGAGTGCATGTATAGCCGATGGGTACACATATTCCACCGTGATTGAGGAGGGGGTAAAAATCTTCCCCTCAAAACCCGAAAAAACCGACAGACAGACCCCGGCCGACAGTGAGGCAGACGAATTTTTGACCCAGCGGGACAACGGAAATTTACAGCGGGCAAGGTATCTCGGCCGCAGGTATGCACGCCGTCTGCTACGATTGTGGCGCCCATGGGACAGCTCGGAGGTTGCCAAACAAAAAAAGGCATTGTTTGCCTATGTGGTGGCCAAGGTGGAGCAAACCCACTCCAAAAACTCGATACTACAGCAAACTACCCTTAGCACATTTTTTGAAACAGTGCGCAAAATCTCAAAAAATGACTACGAAATAATAGTCGATTCGCTAGCCTTTACACAGTATTTGTTGTGTGAGCGGGGCTCGGGGTGTATCAATATAGGCGATGTATTTGCAAGACTGTGCGGACAGGGTGACAACCCCGATATGACCACCAAAGGCGAGGTGTATTACCATCGCTATGTGTCACGGTGCACCGATTTACATCGCAGAACCTGTTATAAATAATGCGTACTGCATAGTCGTTGTTTTAATTTGCAACGTCAGAGCGACGAGGGCGTCGCTCCCTACAATGTGTGGTGCGGGGTAAATCGTTTTGTTTATGCCAATGCCCCCTGCGTCGCCTCCCCCGAGGGGGAGGGGGCACACGCCCTGTGTGTGCGGGTGGGGGATTGGTCAGTGCGACCCCGCACATGGCGAATTTATATTAGCAAAGCTAAT
>CAYJGR010000093.1:0-5674 GCA_964370005.1 uncultured Oscillospiraceae bacterium | reverse complement strand
ACCTGTCTACATGTCTTGTGTTATGTATATGCAGGTGGGGGTGGGGTTATGTTTTGCTTTGTTTTCAAACTATGCGCTGTGCTTAAATCTAAAGTATAAACCACATGTAAGTTGCCAATTAAGATAAAATATGATAGTATATGTAAAGAAAATTGTAGAAAAATGTCTTTTGCAATAAATAATTTTCGATTTGACCACGACTATAAACAGCTAACAGTGTATGCTTGTTTAATTTGAGGTAAATGAGGGCTGAATTATGAAGAAAATCATTACATACGGATCTTTTGATATGCTCCATGAAGGTCATTTAAAAATTCTTGAGCGTGCAAAGGCGCTTGGTGACTATCTCATCGTGGGTGTCACCACCGACCATTACGATGAGCTTCGGGGTAAACTCAACATAATACAGCCACATGAGGTGCGGTGTCAAAACGTGCGCCAAAGCGGTTTTGCCGACAAAGTAATCTCCGAAGGCCACGCCGGACAAAAGCTCGAGGACGTGCTCAAATACGACATTGACACTTTTGTTGTTGGTTCAGACTGGATAGGGGCGTTTGACTACCTTAGAGATTACTGCGAGGTGGTCTATTTGGAGCGTACAAAAAACATCTCCAGCACCCAGCTACGAACACAAAACTATCCCCTTATACGTGTGGGAATAATTGGAACAGGACGTATTACTGCTCGATTTATGAGTGAAATTAAATATGTCAGTGGTATTGAGGCCAGCTGTGTTTACAATCCCAATGCCGAGAGTGCCGAACGATTTGCCGATAAATATAAGCTTGACTATGCTGATAATATCGAAGATTTTTGGGACAAGGTGGATGCGGTATACATAGCTTCCCCCCACCAGACCCACTACGACTACATAATGCAGGCACTCAACCACAAAAAACACGTGTTGTGTGAGAAGCCCATGGTGCTGGAGAAGGAACAAGCCATTACTGCTTTTGAACTTGCAAATGCACAGAACTGTATTCTTATGGAGGCTATAAAAATTGCGTATGCCCCCGGATTTGTCCAGATGATGGGAATAATACGCAACGGTATTATTGGTAATGTGCGAGATGTGGAGGCCTGTTTTACCAAGTTACCGCACTCTAAAGATTTAAGAGAACTTGTCGATATAGAGTATGGTGGCAGTTTTACCGAGCTTTCCGGCCATAATCTTATGGTGATCTTCAAACTTATGGGTACAAGCTACAAGGATGTTCAGTTTGGTAGCATAAAGGCCGAAAACGGTGTTGACATCTATACAAAAGCACACTTCACCTTTGAAAAAGGCTTTGCCACCTCCAAGACCGGTCTTGGAGTAAAGTCAGACGGGCAACTCCTGATTTCCGGCACGAAGGGATATATCCGGGCAAAATCCCCTTGGTGGCTCATGAAAGAGTTTGAGGTTTGTTTTGAGGACACAAGAGAAAATCGGGTGTATCAAACAAATTTTGCAGGAAGTGGCCTGCGTTATGAGCTAAGTGAATTTGTGGCCAAGATTCATGGGTACAAACAAAGTGAAGACAGGCTTACCGCACAAGAGAGCATACATATAGCGGGAGTTGTAGGTGAGTTTTTGCAGGAGAGAAAATAATATTCCCTGAGGTATCAAATGAAGATTCAAACTAATTTAAATAATAATAAGTTTGTATTGTGGGGTGTAGGCAACTATGGCAAAGCTTATTTGGAATCTGATACAAATAATACCATAATAGCCATAATTGATAGCGATAAAGAATTAATAGGAACGTATTATAATGGAATTGAAATAATCACCCTTGAGCATTATATAGACCATTACAATGAATATTACATTATTATATCTCCTAATATACATGGTCAAATTGTCGAAAGGCTTCGGTCTTACAATATAACTAAGTATTTTATTTTGCCGGCCTGCCCAATAGAGAGTTGGTTTTATAGCGAGTTTGATTTTATGCCGGATCTTCGTGATTTGAGTTATGATATCATGATTGGAGTATATGGAAATACCCTTTATTCTATGGCTTTATTTTGGTATCTTAAAAGCAAAAACTATGATGTAAGAATGATAATTGATAATTCATATGAATCTGCATTTTCATATGATAAAACAGTTGATTTTAATATAACACCATGGGCAATGGAAATAACCAAATTAGGTAAAAACGATTTGCTTTTATATTCTAATCGCGGATCAAAACAGGAAGCTATTTTGAGGCGCAAGATGAATTGCACCGTACATAATGCGTATAAGCTTGATACTCATGATTTAGGATATGGAAACGAAGAATTAGCTAAATTTAAGAACAAACATAAAGGTGAAAAGTGTTTCATCGTGGCAACAGGTCCCAGTTTAAATATGGATGATTTAGATACTTTAAATAAAAATCGAGTTGTCACTTTTAGTATGAATAATATCATGCCTAGCTTTGATAAAACACAATGGAGACCCGATTATTATGTGATAATGGATATAAAGGCTATATCAGTATGGAGCGATTTAGTTATTGAGACTGACATCCCAAATAAATTTATTGATGCGAGAAAAAAAAGTTTTTGGGATAAAACTTTTCGTAATATCGAAAATATATATCCAATATTTTCAGATAGCGCATTTTTACAAACAGATGAGCATGATATGTTTGAATTTTCAACCGACATCACTAAAAAAATTATAAATGGGCGAACCGTCACCTACACCTGCATTCAAATGGCAGTCTACATGGGATTTAGCGAGATATATCTCTTAGGCGTAGATTTTAGTTATGACAAGCATAAAAACGTCGAGGATGCGCACTTTTCCAAGGACTACTACACCGACAACTACCGAAGTCCAAAATTCCATGTATCATGCCTACACCAAAGCCCAGCAGGTCACAAAAGAAATGGGCGTTAAGATCTATAATGCCACTCGCGGGGGCTATCTTGAGGTTTTTGAGCGTGTGAATTTTGATGACTTATTTCCACCCAATAATAAATGGTAACCCGATTTATTATAATCTGTGCATGAAAAATTTATATGCCCATATCGAGGAATATTAAATGAAAATTAACCTGCATAATAAAATTTCACAGGCCGTATCAAGTATTATTGAGTGCCATGGGCATATTCGCTCTTTGCACCGGTCCGATGAGCTGATAAATTTTTTGATGCTATGCCAAGATGTAGCCATATCTGTCGGGCAAACCTTGGAAGAACAGTCAACAAATACAGAGGTAAATAAAAATATCGTCTCTTTACTTGAGGTATATTGCGAAAATATCTATCAACTTAGTTGTGTGGAGAATATGCGCAGTGATGGGTTTTTGCAGCTTCTTGATGTGTGCGATAAACATATCTCAATCATACAGAGTAAAATCGCAACTGACATTCCAAAGGAAAAAATGGTGGTGGCCTTTTTGCCCTACATGGCCTCCATGTGGGACTGCCTGGACAGTATATGTCGGGAAGCCATGCTGGATGATGATTGGGATGTGCATGTGCTGCCCGTCCCCTATTACTCAATAAGTAAAAAAGGACAGGTTACTGCCGATAATTTTGAGTATGAGCAGTTCCCCCAAGACCTACCCCTTGTTGACTATAAAAAGTGCCCGCTCGAGAAACTGTCCCCCGATGTCATCTTTTATCACAACCCCTATGATGATCGCAATTCGGTGACACAGGTTCACTCCGAGTTTTTTTCGCGAAATCTGCAAAAAATTACCCCCTATCTTGTCTATGTACCGTATTTCTTTTCGATAGGGCGAACTTTTGCACACATGCCCGATATGCCCGGGGTGCAAAATGCTTGGAGGGTCGTTATCCCTGATTCGATTAAGGGTCAGTATTTGGCAAAATATCCTTCTGAAAAAGTTGTTGCACTGGGTAGTCCCAAGCTCGATGCTCTGTTCAATTACAGCCTAAAAGATGTCCCCCGTGATTGGCAGGCAAAGATGGATGGTAGAAAAGTGTTTTTCTTCAACACCCACCTCACCAGTGCCATGGTAACCCCCGATAAGTTCTTGGGCATGTTAGATTATATTATGGATATTATGTGCAGTGATAAGGATATCGCTGTGCTTTGGCGACCCCACCCCCTCATGCAGGATACTTTTAAATCTTTTGATACAGATCCTCACATTCTCAATGAGTATAAAAAAAAGGTGGAGATATTCCGTGCTATGGATAATGGCATCTATGATGATACCCCCGACCTACACCGAAGTTTAGCATTGTCCGATGCTTACATAGGAACCATCCGCAGCTCTGTTTACAGACTTTATACTCAACTTAGCAAACCGTCTTATGTTATTCCCGATATCTTTGAGAGGGATTGGTGGGAGACAACCTCTTTTTATTCGGGCACAGGAGGTTTGGAAGCTGACGGATATATATGGATATTTGATATAAACTGCAATGGACTGTTTAAGATGGATATCGAGAGTGAAAAAATGTACTATGTGGCTACAATGGACAAGTATCCATTTGACAACCGACGTCTGTATACTGTCGCTGACAGATGCAAAAATCTATTGGTTTTGTTGCCCTTCAAAAAAAATCACATCGCTCTTTTTGATTTCAATGTAAATGAAACAAAATATATTCAGCTCGAAGATGAAGATTTTACTGAAGATAGGTTTTTGTCATGCCATGTAAGCGACGACACCATCACAGTTGTAAACTATAACTCCACCAAATACTACTACAGTATATCTACACATGATTTTACTTGTAAAAAAGAATATATTGATGAGAATGGCAGATTCTTAGGTGTCACAAACGGCCATATTTTCACCTATGATGACAACATCCACGAGCTTACCTCCATAAAGTTAGAGGATCGTTCCAAAATCAGTTATCCCATGCCTCACGGCTTTTTATTTGACGAATTACCTCCCTTTATACAGCTTGAAAATGATAGCCTAATTGTAGTCAACAGAGGCGAGGGCACACTTTACTATTGGAAAAATGCCCTATCCCCCACCCCGGGCAAGCGATGGGTTTTGCACCCCGAGTGCCAAAAAGATGCCGATACCCGCATCCGCATGTGCCATCTAAGTAACGGCAATCTTCTTTTTAGCTCAAGTAACTCCAATGCTATTTATTGTTGCAATATAATCGGGGAGAGCAAACGGACGGTGCTGTCTGCCACCAACTACATCGGGGCAGTTCACAGTCTCTCAGCAGTGGGCTATTCCAATAATATTTACATCACATCATGCTCTTTCTCTACTCCATATATACTGAAAATCGATGATAAGCTTACCAACGCGACCGCCATACCACACAAAATTAATGGTGTGGATGAACTGCAGGATTCTTTATGCACCATTCTAAAAAAGAATGTAAATTCTCACTGCATCTCTCAACCGATAGACTTTATCAGATGGATGGAAATAGTAAAAAAACAAAATGTTAAGCCCAAAACAACAATTACCAAAAAATCCACAATCGGTGCGGTTATTTGGCAGCATATATCAGTATTTTAATATCTTCTGCATTCTAAAAAGCGCTGTGACTATCCAAACTCGTCACAGCGCTTTTTTTATATCCTCACAGCAAAACTATTTCTCCCTCAACACCTCACCACATCCCCCTCGAATACAAATTCACCCTATAAGCAGCGCCTTCTGTGCCGTTTCACTCCTCTATCGTGATGCCGTGGAACTGTCCATTTTCGGGGAGTTTATAAATAGTTAGTCGGCATTTTCCGTA
>CAYJGR010000092.1:0-5909 GCA_964370005.1 uncultured Oscillospiraceae bacterium | reverse complement strand
TTTTTATGGTAAAATAGTACCTATTAAGATTAAAGCGATGAATTGATAGAAAACCACTTGAGCTTATCTTAAACCATATAAGAGGATGTTTTTCATATGCAAGTAAAAAAAAGAACGGCAATAAAGATTTTAGGGGTTTTGTGCAGCATATTTTTTATAGTCTCCGCTTTTGTTCTGATAGAGTACGGCATAAATAGCAGAGAAAGCAATCAAAATTTTGAGCAGATGGCACAGCTTGTTGCAGATGACGCTCAAGGTATGAGCCCGCACAGCGCCGACAACACCCCACAAGCACAGCTCACAGCCCACGAAAAATACAAAGAACTACATGACACCAACCCGGATTTTGTGGGCTGGATAGAAATAGAGGGAACAAAGCTTGATTATCCTGTAATGCAAACGCTTGACAGCCCCGATTACTACCTAAAACGAGATTTTAATGGGGAGTATTCAGATTACGGTGTCCCTTATATTGACGAAAAATGCACCCCGGATGTATCAAGCAATATCATTATATATGGGCACAGCATGACGGATGGTAGCATGTTCAGAGCACTGCTGAACTATGAAGAGGCCGGCTACTACCTAGAGCATAGCACAATAAACTTTGATACTATGTCGGGCTACGGCGAGTACGAAATAATAGCGGCCTTTAAGATTGATGTTGATATTGGCGAATTTTTTTACACCGATTACACTGATATGGATGAAGTGAAATTTGCACAGTACATGGAGCAGATTAAATCATATGCGCTTTATGAAACAGGTGTCACAGCGCAGTACGGTGACAAGCTCTTAACATTATCCACCTGTGAATACACCCTTGAGGATGGGCGTTTTGTGGTGGTAGCCAAGAAAATATAGCCCGAGGCAAATGAAAAATCCGAACCGCTTATCAACAGTGTTTACTGTGTGGCGGTTCGGATTATATTTATGTATGCATTACTTTTTGGAATGGGTGAATGAAAGATTATTTTCTTTTTTTCGCAAATTCACATAAGCATAGGTCATACCTGCCAGTGAAAGAGCGGCACACATTGCCCATGCATACACATTTGTGCTTTCGCGTGTATTGGGGTTTTGATCACCATTGCTGTTTGAGGCATCGGTGGTAGTGGTGTCGGTGGAATAGACCATAGTGTTGAGATAGGCTGTTGTGGGACGAATTCTCACGCTAAAACCCTCGAATTGGGTGGCGTCCTGCACAATTACACCTGTGCGGGAGCGTCCCTCTTTGCCCAACACTTCATATTTATCGGTATTGTATCCATCAAGAAGCACGGTATAAGAAGTGCCTGCGGGGATATGGGTTATCTCGATGCTGTTTGTGCCCTTAAGGTTTATTACAGCCACGCCTGTGGAAAACAGGGTGAACTCCGCGCCGTCCAGCGGTGCAGATGTAAAGTGATCGGTGGTAATGAGGCTAATATACTTATTACGCCCCATACTTGCAGAGGCGGCCGCCACAGATATATCGTACTGCGAGGACTGCTCCAAATTACCCGCTTCGCCACTGCTAAAACGCACGTTATTTTTGGCCACCACATTGCCTGCACAGGTTATATCGGTGGTGTAGGTGTACTTATAGGCCTTAGCGGCATTAGGTATCTTAAATGTAATTATGCGTGTTATGGGGTCGAATGAAACAGTGCTTGCATCAGCAAGATTGGAGCCGATGGGACTACCGAGAGTGCCGTCAGCATTTATGGGCACCTCGTAAATTGCAACATTCACATTGCCCGACGCATCTGTAAAGAATATATTGGACTTTGCGTCTGTTCGAAGGTCTACGCCATCTGGCAGCGTGTCGAGAAGTGTGGTGCTACTGTCAATGACGGGTTGCTGATTTGGGTTGTAGAATATATCCCAAGTTACAACACCTGTGGACTCGTCTGCGACATGATTTTTTGATAATATCTCACTGTTTATGACCACGTCCTCATCGGAGCTACCAAGAGGGACACTACTGCCTTCTTTATAAACATCTACATTATTTGTCACGGTGGTAGAGCCGTTTTTTGCAAAATATGTCTTTAGTGTGGTAGAGTCGGTGGGCTGTGCCCGCAAAAAGATGGTGTAGGGCTTTACCACATCCTGCGCAAATGTAAAGCTTGCGGTGTGGTTACCCCCAACTATAGCTTTACTAAACACCAATGCGTCCGCAGATGAGGAAAAATCGGCCGGTGCTCCGCTTGCATCATAGATATAATAGTCATCACCACTCTCAAAGGGCACAAATTCCCAGCCCGTGGGCAGGGTGTCGGTGTAGACTATATCGCCAAGCTCGTGAGAGGGGATACTATGTCCTATGCTTGCGCCGTCAAGCCCATTCAAATTGGTTTTAATGCGAAATACCACGGTTTGGTCATCGTAGTTAAAGCTGGCCGAGGTGGCGGCGGCGGTAGCATTAATAAGCGATGTGAAGTTTGTTAGAGTGGTATTATTTCTGGGCAGGGCAACCTTTGATACGTTGTCCACCGAGATGACACTGCCTGCCGCACTAATCAAAAAGGTATCGTCTGTAAAAAGTGAGGCTGTGTTTGTTATAGTGGTGCCGTCACCCACTAAGTAGCCGGCATCAAGCACATGTGATGTGTAGGAAAAGCTGATTGCATTTGTGGCATCACCATCATTGTCGGTGACCTTTATCAGATCACCTACACGGACACTGCCACTCATTAGGGGCAGTATTACGGTGTCACTTGACGATGTAATAGACCCATCTTTATAAGCCATCCCGTAACTTGGAGTGAGCCTTTGCAAAATGGCGGATGTAGCTCCTGTGCTGGTCACACTGCCCCAATTAATCGTGCCCGACTCGCCGTATATAAGTGCGTCATATATAACCGAGTCTGTAAATGCCTGAGTATTAGGATCAATGCTTACAGTCCAGTCAACGGTGCCATCGCTTTTATTAGCAGTGCCGTTTTTGCCCATGGCGGTGTAGCCTATGTCCACCGTGTCGTAGTCTATAACGCTATTGCCGGAGTATCCCTGCCATGTAAAGAAAGCTGTATTGGTAACACTTTCTTTCTGCGTAACAAGCCCACTACCCAAATCAGTCTCGGAGGTAACTGTTATTTTTATTGGGCCGGTTATAGCGCCCAAATTAAAAGAAGTTTGAGTTGAGCTTGAAATGTGAACTGAGTTAGATGTGGTATTCCAGCTTGTCGTTGTTCCATCGGCACTTGTCACATAGGATATAGCTTTAATTTCGCCGTCACTTAAATCTTCATGCAGCACAACGTTCTGTAGTGTAAGCCCCAGATGGTTAAAAATAATCGTCCATGTTATCTCACCGCTAAGCTCATTAACTGCAGTGGCCTCTTTTGAGATCCAGTTTTGGGATACGGTAACGGTATCCTGCACCTCTTTAACTTCGCTTCCGGCAGGGCTGTTTAGGGTGGCGGTGTTTACCATGTTTTTGTTGCCATTAATGGGGTTTGATGAATCTATAACGTCAGTTTGGTATGTGATGGTTTGGGCACCTGTAGTACCTGCGGGAAATGTATAGCTCAGTGTATTACCTGAGTGTGTGGGGGTAGCGGACGCACCGCCTACCGCAAATGACCCATCCACATATGTGCCGGCGGCGGATAAATTATCCTCGAACACATAACCATCTAAAGAGAGAGGGGTGGAACCTTGTGTGCGAGAGGCCTGTACTGTCCATGTAATTTTACCGTCGCTTAGCACACCGTCTTTTGTAAGGCCGTAATCGATGGCGGTGGCGGGGATGTTTATGGTGTAGTTCTTGCCAAAAACAGTGATGGGGATATTTTGCTCGGTATCGCCTATGGAAAGGCCTGTGAGTCCTATGCCCACCTCAAGCTCGCCTTTGACATTGTCAGAATTTCCGTTAAAGATATCTGCGTCACCATTAAATGTAATTGTAGCTTGTATGGGGTCGGTAGGCGAAGGCTTAGTGAAGGAAACTGTTCCCAGATTTATATTAGTTGATGTGTAAATAGGAATATCTGTAACATTGACAGAGTTTAGCACAAGATGTTCGCTATCTGTCAGGGTATAGGTTGCGGTATCACCATAGTCTACTCTAGGGATAGTGGGGTTTGCAGGGTCAGGGTCATCTCCAAGTACGGGGATATCAAAACTAAGGTTAAGGATAAACCCGCTATCTTTTATATCGTCGTAATCAATTGTACCGCCGGCTGCTACGATAGTGCCGTCAACCGATATATCAGAGTTTTCATTTTCCAACGTGGAAGTAACGTCAGCCGCATATACGGTTTGGGGGGAGTAAATCATTAAGGTTATGGCAAAAGCCAATGCTAACGATGTCACTTTTATTAATGCGTTTTTCATCCAATCTCCTTTATTGTCCTAATCGTGCTTATATCTTCTGCTTTTCGACATACATTTAAATTGTATCAGACCAAAAAAAATTGTAAACAACCTTAGCCAAAAAACAAGTTTTTTTGTACAGTGGCACAATTCAAGCACAACTTATAAGCTAAAACTTAGCCACGGCGATCAGGATGCTGACATCGAGTGCTATTCGGTGGTTCGCCCACATTTACAAATGATGCCGCATTCACCCTGCAGGCTGACTATGCCGACACAGGTGCAAATGATGTTGTTGGTGTAGCAGCTGCTCTGGCTACCCTGTCGCTGATCGTTGCCGGTGCTGTTTCGCTTAAGAAATAAATCTAAATTAGAATTATTTTCGCTGTAAACAGATAACCCCCGCCCTGTTTTCTGACAGGGTGGGGAATTAGTTTGTTAGAGAACAGAAAAACAGAAGATAGATAAGGTCAAGGGCATCCGTGTGGGTGTTCTTGACCTTATCTATCTTCTATCATGGCCACAACCCGCCGGGTCACCATGCACCAAAACGCCGGCAAGACCCTCGCCGCCTACGCCATCAACCTCGATAAGATAAACTGCGACAGGATTACTACAAGCTGCGGGGGTGGCTGAGGATATTATGGTTTGGATATCGGGGGGCAATTGATATAGACAACATAGCGCACCGTTTTATACCCGGGATATAGTGGGAATATAGCAAGGAGTTGTAGCACATTGATAAATCAAATACTACTAACATGGTATCTATGTTTATTTTAATAGGACAAACTCATTTTTAGAATAATCAATTAACTCATCTTTTTTCATTTTTGAGAGTTCATTTGATAATGCACTTCTATCCGCACATAAAAAACTTGCAAGCTCTTCTCGGTTCATGGATATAAAAAAACGCTTTCGTCCCATTCTTTCATAATGAAAATATGTCAGTATTTTGTCTCTTAATGATTTTTTAGAAATTATATCTATTCTTCTGTGAAGATATAAGCTTTTATTTGCAACAACATTTAACATATTAGAAATTAGCTTTTGATGAAAAATACAAGATGAACTGCAAGATGTAATTATTTTTCGATAATCAAAAAATAAAACTTTACTTTGAGTAGCAGAGATAATCGATACAGGACTTCTAAAAATTTCTGCACAGGCAAAAACTTCGGCAAAAATATCTCCCTCTAAAACTTCGGCTATAATTGACTCATTTCCATCGTAGTCTGTTTTGATTATTTTTACAGAGCCTTCAAGCACTGCCCCAACAAAGTTTATACTATCTCCCACGTTTAAAATAATTTCGTTTTTACCATAAGACAATTAAGCATAGAATAAAAATCATTTTCTGAAATATTATTAAAAAGCTTGTTGGTCATTATTTTATTATAATTTTTCTCCATAAAAGCTCCTTTTGTTGTCTACACAACAGAAATGTTATTTTGATCATACTATAATGAACTTAAATTAGTCAACAATTAATAAAAATAAGTTTAGGAGAATGAAAGTTTGAAAATAAATTTCAAACTCATATTTAGAAGCCGTTTTTCTCGTCACTTTGTGACAACCGAAAAACATGGCATAATTATGACCATTTT
>CAYJGR010000091.1:0-5966 GCA_964370005.1 uncultured Oscillospiraceae bacterium | reverse complement strand
AAATATCGTAACTCCTGACACAGATATTTCACGCATAAATTTACGTCCGTCCATTGTGGAACGAGAATCGGTTGCAAATCTTTATTAGGATCAAGTGAATGTAACAGACCATCTATAGAGTTTTAGCAGATCTATTATATGAAACTTATAAATACATTCCCCCATGCGGAAGTCACTTCATCCCACCAAACAAGTTTGGTGGGATGAAGCTTTTGCTTATTCTGAATATGTTTTGGTATATCAAATGAAAATTTCTAAACCTTCCCTGTGTAACTCTTTGCAGTATCCGTAATCTTTGCAAAGTCACCATTTTTTATGGCATTAAGGTTTACAAGGTTTGACCCCACCCCAACAGCAACAGCACCTGCTTTTAGAAATTCACTCATATTATCAGCAGTCACTCCGCCCACCGCCAACATGGGGATGTGGCTCAGTGGTGCACGTATGGCCTTAATATACTCTATGGCATTACTCCCGGTCGGGAATATCTTCACCGCTGCTGCACCTACACTGTATGCGTTCATCACCTCACTTGGAGTATATGCCCCCGGCATAGATACCAATCCCAGTTCAATAGTTCGTTTTATAAGATTTGGGTCGGTGTGAGGCGATATGATATACTGCGCACCTGCCCCATGTGCAGCCATCAACTGCTCATCATTAAGCACTGTGCCAGCACCTACAAACACATCACTGCCAAACTCAGCTTTAATCACCTTGATAGCTTGCGAGGTTGTCTGCAAGGCATTATCTGATGATTGATCAAACGTCACCTCCATAAGGCGTATTCCACCCTCATAAAGTGCTTGTGCTGTGTGCAATACATCCGTGGATGGTACACGACGCAAAATAGCAATTACCTTTTCTTTTTGCACAGCTTGCAAAACTGTTTGCATTATACGCTTCACCCCCTACTTTGCCACTGTCGAGAGATATTTTTGGGGGTTGGCACAGAAAAACTTATCCACAAGCTCCTGAGTAAAACCTTCAGCTAACAGTCTTGGAGCAAATTTCTTGAGCAAGAATTCAAATCCGGGGCCACCACCATATGAGGCGAGATATGATTTTCTCCCCATGTCGCCACTTATAAGGATGTTATCCTCCAGTCCTGCGTCACACAATCGCATAAGCATCTCTACGCGAGCGCTGTCAGGGGCATATTTAACCTTTGAGGGTCCATCAAATTCAAGATAAGCTCCCGCTTTGGCAATGTTACAAAGCTGATAGAAATCTAAATTTTGATCCACATGGCTCAGTGCCACAAACTGTGGGTCAACCCCCTTGGAGTCAAGATATGTTATCTGCTCCCAGCCCATTGTTCCAAGTGTGGTGTGGGTGATAAGTGGTATTCCACTTTCCTTGTGGGCTATTGCTGCAGCATCCATAATCTCATACTCACTGGGCAAAATATTATTGTAGCTTGTGCCAATTTTGATGAGTGAGGCGGTAACATCTGTGCCGTCCATGCCATCCACAATATCTTTGAGCATCATCTTAGCAAAATCGGTCGAGTTACCATCAATCACCCATTGCACGTAATCGCCACGATTAAATCCTGTGATGCAAAGAATATTCGCCGATACCTGTTTTGCTACCTCCTGCATTGCCTTTACATCTCTACCATAATCCAGAGCGGTGCAATCAACAATAGTTCGACCTCCGCACCCTTCAAAGAGTTTTACTTCAGCAATGATTTTTTCTGCATCATCCAACTTGTAGTCCTCATCCACCCTCATACGAGAGGGTGGAGGGTTAGTGAGGATGTGTTCGTGTACATAGGTTTTGCCGAGCTCAGATGGCTCTATAAGGCCTGTCAGTGTCGGAATTTTTCTAATCATATTTTCACCTCACCATTACACGGCTACGCCCATCATTGCGCCGATAAATTTGAATATATAGAACAGTGGCAGCAAGAGAACCATGTCAGGGCCAGAAAATGCAAGACCGCTACCCATCAGTTCGGGTTGGAATCCTACAAGGAAAATAGAGCCGATTTGCACGATTACAGCCATTATGGCACCACCAATTACAGCGCCTTTCCAACCGCCTTTGTAGTCACCAAACACACCGGCAATCGCCCCATCAAAGAAGAAGAAAATAGGGCCAGGTATAATAACAATTGGCGACTGGAATACAATCAGTAGGACAGTAATAAATACCGACACTATGAAGTTTGAAACAAAGCCCAGCATAGAGGCTACAGGTGCAAATGGGTAGAAAACGGGGTCATCCAGAGCAGGGATAGCACCTGGGATCAATTTCTGCGAAATACCTCTAAATGCGGGTAGCATCGCAGCCAAGAACATTCTAACACCAAACAATACAACTGCTATGCCTGCGGCAAACTCAAAGCCCGAGAGCACCAGCCATACCAGCCAATG
The DNA here is from genome assembly GCA_964370005.1 of uncultured Oscillospiraceae bacterium. Lineage (GTDB taxonomy): Bacteria > Bacillota > Clostridia > Oscillospirales > Ruminococcaceae > Heteroruminococcus. The sequence continues at coordinate 3,585 of CAYJGR010000091.1, read as the reverse complement.
TTTACCGCCGCTCAAAGTAGCTATGGTTTCTTGACCTATGAATAATCCCATGGCAATATAGATTATAGGCATAAGGAATGCAAGTAGCACAGTATAATCACTAAATACAGATAAGAACCCAGGTAGCTCAAGTTCCTCACATTTTTTACTATTCTTTATCTTACCGCCTATCCATGCGGGTATTATTACACCCAATGTATTAAGGTGGCCAAGTGTGTACTGATCGCCTGTCATTTCTTTTGTGAATGGGCGAGCCATGGCGGGTAGTACTGTCCATAAAATGCCCGTAAAGACTGCCGATGTAACTATAAGAACAGCCCCCTCAAGAGCCAAGGCATATTTTATTGCCATAACAAACCAAGCCGATTGAAACAGCATAATATGACCGGTTAAAAATACATTTTTGAAATTTTTTGCGGGTATTATTCTTACCAATATAAGATGTACAATAAAGGCAGCCACAAAAGTCAGCGAAACTTCTTGCGCCAAAGTGCCCATTACTATACCAAATGGTCCGAAACAGTCGGGCATAACAGCTTGCACACCAAATGCGCTGTTAAGTGTACTTGTAAGCGGTATAAGCGCTCCTAAGAACACATTGATGCCTGCATTAAGTATGATTACACCTACAATAGTTTTAATAGTCCCTTCAAGTACATCTACAAATTTGCGCCTTTGAAGCAGTAGACCTACAAGCGCTATAATCCCCAAAAACACCGAAGCTTCCACAAAAACTTGGTTAATTAAAAAATCCACAAAACTCATTACTTTACCCTCCTAATTTTCACGTCGTTTATCTACCGGCATACTTTTCAAGTGCAGCCAGAAGTTTTTCTTTTAATTCTTCGCGATTTACAAAGTTAGTAACCACAACTATAGGTATGCCTGTAGATTCCAAACGTGCTGCGAACTCGGCTGTTGTTACATAAAAATCGCACTTTATACCTGCCGCAGAACCTCCATCGGCAGTATCAATACTTGCCGAATAATCTGTTGCTGCAATGACGTCTTCCAGAGCCATTTTTGCAATCAAACTGCTTCCAAGACCACAACCGCAAACTGTAACAATTTTTAACCTCTTCATTTTCGTACTCCTCTACTATTATTGGCAATCAAATATCTGTACAATTTCACTTGGATCTTTCGCACTTAAAATACGTTCTTTTTTCTGATCATCGTCCAAAATTTGCATCAGCTCAGAAAGTGCTTTTAAGTGAGATGAATTATCAACAGCAGCAAGACAAATAACAATGTTCACAGGATCATTTAATTGATGACCAAAACTTACAGGCGAGTCAAGAGTTACAAGGCTTGCTGCAACTTTCTTAACTCCATCCTCTGGACGGGCATGAGGCATAGCGATCCCTGGAGCAATTACAATGTACGGACCGTTTGTTTCAATAAAATTTATCATCCCATTGATATAACGATCTTCCACGCAATCATTCTTTGACAGCATCTCACCGCCCATAGCAACGGCTTCTTGCCACGTGTTTGCGTGTCTGCCAAGACTTATCGCCTCGGGTTTAAGCAAATCTTTGAGCATTATTTCACCTCTCTTATCAAAATATTTTTTTATGTTGCAACCTAACTCGGCCGAAAGATAGGTGCACAACTGATGATAACTTGCATCTCCAAAACGCTGATGCAATGCCCTGAAAATATCATATAAAAGCTCATGCTCCTCTATGTTTAGTCGAGAGTCCTCAGCACCGGCAATTGATATTAGCCTTTGTATACTTTGAAGCTCTGACTTTTCAGGCGATGTTGATATTACAACATGTGGGATTACTGTACCCGAAATGGGGAAGGTTGATATGATAAAATCTGCTTTGGGTAGCGTGTGAAAATTTTCAAATTGCGACCGTGAAACAACGTGACGAATACTGATGTTTTCAAATGTTTCACATAATAGATTCTCAAGATAAGCAGATACAATAGGGCCATATTGGGTCAAGATTATAGCCCTACATTTAGAAATTGATTTTTTCTTAGCTCCATTGAATACAGGCGATAGTATGGAGGCAATGGAATATATTTCATCCTCCCCGATCTCGCACCCAACAAGCTGCGTAAACATCTGGCAATTTTTTCGCACAGCAACAACTAAGTTTTCATTTTGAGGAATTCTGCTTGAGTCGTCATTATCAACATCCAAAATACCAAATCGTAATCGATAGTATGTGTGGCTGAGGTGTTCACATAATCGTTCAAAGCACTCATTGTGGAATATTTCCTCAAACTCATTGCAAATCTTATTAAACATGTCCGACGCACAAACTTGAATTTTAAGTTGATTTTCTTTTTTGTAATAATCTATATGCTTACATCCTGCACACTGAATAAGCAAACTTAAAAACACTTGTTCGTCGTAAGCTATATTGACTATTCCTTGAGAATTTAATGTGCTGAAACATTCAATAATTAGCGGATAACTATATGTTGAAATAATTTCACTTTTTTGATCTTGACTAAATACGATTTTGTGTTGACCCTCCTTGCCTTGTGTACACATAGCTATGTGGTAACTAAGTGCTTGTGTCCAGCTATCAGAACACTCAAGTTGTAAATCATTTTTAAGCTTGCATACACACCTATAGGCATATGGCAACATACTAATTAAAGCTTTCGAACAATACTGTTCAATTACATGTTGCGTCTGTGGCATATTATCTATCACTAAGGAAAAGAAATCATTGTGAGAAATGAGATTCATCCAAGCGTTCGCTAATATTTGACGTTTTAATATTTGATCGCATTCAATATCTATACCTTGCTTTCCGGAAACAACCGAAACATTTTTATATTTGGACAGTATCGATCTAATGCTACGAACATCATTGAGTATTGTGGATTTGCTAAGCTGATAATAACTACAAAGCTGTTCCATATCCATTTTTTTGCCCTGCAAAACACCGGCTATAATCATATAGGGTCTAACATCCGCACTGTAACATCGGTTGTCATTTTGTATGCTTTGAATAAGTCGCGATAATGTAGTAGACATCTCTGCATCAGGTGCCAATGTAATTCCGGAATTTGTGTGCACAAACGATGAAAGTTGTAATTTTGCCATATGAACACTGATATGCTCTAAATCGTACCAAATGGTTCGATATGACACACCAAATTCCTTTGCAATTTGCTTTATTTGTAACGGCGTTTGGCTATCTTTTAATCTAATCAAGATATCTATATAACGCTTATTCATTTGCACCTCTTTTTGTTATTAAGTACTGTAAAAACTGTATCACAAGCTATATTTAATGTAAATATCAATAAATTTCAGAGTGATTTATGAAATATACTGTAACATTGAAGGTTTTTTAGTTTTCTTTTGTGTATTAATGTTCAAATACGGAAAACCAAGTAATGTAGATATGTTTCTTCTAATAAATGTATTTTAAAACAAATACAAAACGCTACGTCTTTTGTTAAAATAACCAATTTGTGCACAAAAATTTGTTTGCATTTATTATTATCAATTGGCTCTCCCATATATAAATAGTGTTTGCATTATTTATTCGTGAATAAACAGCAGTGTCTCTTCTAAACTAATTTCTTAGACATCAGAAAATCACTGCT
>CAYJGR010000090.1:0-5988 GCA_964370005.1 uncultured Oscillospiraceae bacterium | reverse complement strand
CACGGGTGTCGTGCCCCGGCACAGCCATAATAGCGCCTGTACCGTAGCTCATGAGTACATAATCGGATATAAATATAGGGATTTCCTTGTCGTTTACAGGGTTAATGCCCATAACACCGGCAAGCTTTACACCGGTTTTATCCTTGGCCATCTCGGTGCGCTCAAAGTCGGATTTGCGTGCCGACTGCTCCTGATAGGCCTCTATCTCCTCCATGTTGGAAAGGCGGTCGGCCCATTTTTCAATATAAGGATGCTCGGGCGACATTACCATGTAGGTGGCGCCAAATAGGGTATCGGGGCGGGTGGTATAAACCATAAGGTTATCACCTGCTGTGGTCGAAAAATCAACCTCGGCACCTGTCGAGCGACCAATCCAGTTTACCTGGGATGTTTTAACACGTTCGATGTAGTTAACATCGTTAATATCATCAATCAGGCGCTGTGCATACTTTGTGATGCCCAGCATCCACTGGCTTTTTACCTTGCGCACAACCTCACTGGCACAGCGCTCGCAAACGCCGTTTACCACTTCTTCGTTGGCAAGTACGCACTTACAGGAGGTACACCAGTTTACAGCCATCGACTTTTTGTAAGCCAGATCCTTCTTAAACAGCTGTAGGAAAATCCACTGTGTCCACTTAAAGTAAGCGGGGTCGGTGGTATTAATTTCACGGTTCCAGTCAAAGGAAAGCCCCAGGCTTTGAAGCTGCTGCTTAAACCTTGCCACATTGTTTTTTGTGACAATCTCGGGGTGGATATGATTTTTTATGGCAAAGTTCTCGGTGGGTAGGCCAAAGGCATCCCATCCCATGGGGTAAAGCACATTATAGCCCTGCAAACGACGCTTGCGTGCAACTATATCCAGCGCCGTGTAGGAACGTGGATGTCCCACATGTAGTCCCTGCCCCGAGGGATAGGGAAACTCCACCAATGCGTAGAATTTTGGCTTTGTGTAGTCATTTGTTGCGGCAAAGGCATTTTTATCTGCCCATTTTTTTTGCCATTTTTTCTCAATACTCTTAAAATCGTACTTCAAATCTCCAACATCCTCTCATATAAGCAAGACCTTGGGGACGCTGTCCCCAAACCCCTGCAAACTTTTTGTAAAAAGTTTAATCAAAAACTTTTAATCTTTCACCTGCAAAGAACACAGGTGAAAGGAGTTTTTCCATCTACCTCTAAGGTTGAGTACTTCTTCGGCGTGGGCGGTGCTCCGGCCATGGCGGCTTTATAATACTATTGCCAAACAATGTTTCAAACGTATTCATAGCCCCGCTATGTTCGGCAATTTTACCGTCGATCACTTTGTCGATATTTATACCTGTGAATTTGAGTTTTCTATTTGTGGGTTTCATCCCCAACCACTCACCCACATGTGTGCCTTCCATGATAAATTCACAAATCACATATTCATTGTCCGAAAAAGAATTTATAACGGTCATTTTCATATCGGGGTAAGTATTTCTAACTGCGATGGAGTGCTCTATCATACCGCTAAGTCCCATGGGGGTTATTTCTGCACCCGAGCGTGCGACACAATCTTCATGTATATACTCGGCGTACTTCTCGGTAATATTTTCAGATACCACCACTTCATAAAAATATTTAATTCGTGCTTTGACATCCATCGGCATCGCCTCCTATGCGTGGTAGATTATCTATCTATTACCACCTTGCCATCCCGGTCAAGCAGTGGCGTTATGCCCGAGGGACCGTAGCCTATGGTCATAAGGTAGTTTACGCCAGTCTTAGTGTCCACCACTATTTGCACCCCTCCACCGTTCATGCCTTGGTCTTCTTTTTTTATAAATCGCTTTTGTTTTTTCTCGCCGAACATACATGTACCTCCAAGGTGGTTTATAAAAACATAGCAGTAGGTGGGGGTGGGGCGGAGGATTTCACCTCGTAAGAGGTGTGCCACGCCCGTGAGGGCGGGGTGGGTGCCCGCCGAGCGTGCGAGGCGATAAGGCACCAAATCCGCAGCCACGTCCACGCCGTAGCAGTGCGTTTTGGCGGTATAGTTTGTATAAAGGCTCTCCCGTCCGCGCCCTTGGCGGGCGGGAGGGGTAAAGTTTTCGTCCACCTTTTACAAAAGGTGGCAGGGGTTCGGGGACAGAGTCCCCGAGGTCTTGGGTGGGGTCTTAATCCACGATGCCTTCAAGCTCGACACGTGGGGCATCTCCCCACAGGCGGTCGAGACCGTAGAACTGGCGGGACTCCTCAAGGAATATGTGTATCATCACATCGTAATAGTCCATCAAAATCCATGTGCAACTCTGATAACCCTCTATGCGCTTGGGTTCACGCCCCTCGGCCGAAAATTTTTCGTCGATCTCGTCGGCCAGTGCTCGCACCTGTATCGTACTACCGCCCGAAGCCACCACAAAGTAGTCACCGAGTGTGCTAAGCTCGCCGATCTTTATAACCGAGATATCCTCGGCCTTTTTATCACTTAGTAGCTTTGCGGCCTTTTTTGCCATTTCAAGAGAAGTCATATTTGCCCTCCGTTTTTGATTTGTTTGCCTAAATAATAATTATATGCCTGCCATGTATCTTTTACAATGGCCATATTACCCTGTACAAGATCACCTACTATATATTTCAGTGCCTCATACATAGCTTTATCGAGTGAACTTTCGCATAATCCCCGCATGTAATCTATGTCGGGATAGTCACGATCGGCCGAGGTAAGGTCGGCAAGGTATATAATCTTTTCAAGCAGTGTCATCTTGGACTTGGCACTGGTATGATACCGCACCGCCGATAGTATTTCATCATCGGTTATACCAAGCTCCCGAATATATGCACTGCCCACCGCCGAATGCCAAAGTCCCTGTTCCCCTTTGGTGATTTTATCAAGGATTATACCATGCTTTTCTATTAGTTTCAACATGTCATCTCTTGACCACTCCTTGCAGATGTCGTGGAGTGTCCCCGCTATGTGGGCTTTTTCCTCGTCGGCACCCCATATTTTAGCCAGATGCACCGCCTGCACTGCCACTGCTATGGAGTGATTATATCGCTTGTCCCTCATGTGAGGGCGTATAATCGCCTGATAATCTATTTTACTCACTCCTTGTGTAAAGCCCATGTTCACGACAGTATTCCGCCACCGCCACGGGCAATAGGGTGGGAATGCCCTCCCCTTTTAACTGCTGTCGTATCTCGGTGGAGGATATTTCAACCACCGGTGTGCTCATAATCATGCATCCTTGACCAATATTCGAAAACTCGCCCGCCTTTGCGACAAGTTCTGCCTTTTGGCCATCGGCTCGTGGGGCGGCACAGAGGGTGGCCATCTCAAGGATTTCCTCCCATCGCCACCAGTCTTCAAAGCTAAGTAGCATATCCCCGCCCACCACCAAAAACAGCTCGGTGTCAGGCCTGTCGGCTTTTATCTCGATTAGGGTATCCACCGTGTAGCTACTGCCACCCCGCCTTATCTCTATATCGCTGACCTGTGCCCAGTCCTCCCCCGCCATGGCAAGTTGGCACATCTGGGTGCGGTGCTCCCCCGAAACAAGCTCCTGCGCCTGTTTGTGAGGAGGGAGTGCCGTGGGAATTATAAGCACCCTGTCAAGGGACAGTTCTTCTCGTGCGGCCTTTATCATCTGCACATGTCCCACATGTATGGGGTTGAATGTGCCACCGAATATACCAAGTCTACTTGCCAATATCTATCACCGGTTCTTTCGAATTGCGACGGTACAGCACAAATCTTGCACCTATAGTCTGCACCACCTCGGAATTTGTTGCCTCGGCCAGCTCCTGTGCCGTCTCTTTGACCGATTCGGGGGCGGTCTCGAGTACCCGCAGTTTTATAAGCTCCCTTGCGGTAAGGGCATCATTGACCTGGGTTATGAGCTGTTCACCCACACCACCTTTGCCCACCTGTAATATGGTATCGAGGGGGTTGGCAAGCCCTCTGAGTTTGGCTCTTTGTTTGCTACTTAACATAAATGTGATCTTTCCTTTCTGCGTAAGGCATAAAACAGACCTCAAAAGAATGGTCTCATTTTATGCCATGTTTTTCGGTTGTCACGAAGTGACGAGAAAAACGGCTTCTAAAATAAATTGAGTTTGAAATTTATTTTCAAACTTCACACTCTCCCTTTTAAACTTTCATAAAACATTCTCAGTGCCTGTCCACGATGGCTTACGGCATCCTTTTCCTCGGCGCTCATCTCGGCAAAGCTCTTTTCCCCCACAAAAAATATGGGGTCGTAACCAAATCCGCCCTCGCCTGTGGGTGCATGGCCTATCACACCCTCGCATATCCCCTCGCACTCTATGAGCAAATCCTCACCCACACAACATATGGCCGACACAAAGCGGGCGGTGCGCCGCAGGGCGGGAACGTCTTGTATTTCCCCCAGCAGTTTTTCTATTCGCTCGACATCGGTGGCGTTTTCTCCCGCATATCTCGCCGAGTATACCCCCGGGGCACCATCAAGGGCATCTACGCACAGCCCCGAATCATCGGCTACAGCCGTCATGCCGGTGGCCTCATATATGGCCTGCGCCTTGAGCCTTGCATTCTCGGCAAATGTACTACCTGTCTCCTCGACTTCAAGGTCGGGGCATAGCTCCTCCTGCCCCTTTACCTCAATGCCGAGCGGTTTTAGTATGCGCCCAAACTCGGCCAGTTTCCCCTTGTTGCGGGTGGCTATAATAAGCTCCACTCAGTTTTCCTCCTCATCGCCAAACAGGGCGGTCACAAACTCCTCAGGCACAAATGGGCGCAGGTCGTTTACCTGCTCGCCTACACCAACAAACTTCACAGGGATGTGCAACGAATCCTTTATGGCCACCACCACGCCACCTTTGGCCGTGCCGTCGAGCTTTGTGAGTATTATGCCTGTGATGTCGGCACTCTCGCCGAATAGTTTTGCTTGATTGACAGCATTTTGACCTGTAGAGGCATCAACTACGAGCAAAAATTCGAGATCACACCCTGCGGCCTCACGCTGTACCACTCGGGTGATTTTTGATAGCTCATCCATAAGATTTTTCTTGTTGTGCAGGCGGCCGGCCGTGTCACAGATTATCACATCGGCACCCCTGGCTTTACCCGCTGTGATGGCATCAAATACCACTGCGGCAGGGTCGGAACCCTCCTCGTGTTTGACTATATCCGCCCCTGCACGCTCTGCCCAGACTTCAAGTTGATCTATGGCGGCGGCACGGAAGGTATCGGCCGCACCCAGTAGCACCTTTTTGCCCTCACCCGTCAGGCGTGCGGCCAATTTGCCAATGCTTGTGGTCTTGCCCACGCCGTTTACGCCTATGACAAGTATCACAGAGGGTTTTGTGGTCAGGCGAAGTTCGGCCTCACCCTCCAAAATTTCACCGAGGATTTCCCGCAGTATTGTTTTTATCTCGACAGGGTCACTCACCCCACGACTGCGTATTTCTTCCTTTAGGCGATCAACAATCTTCTCGGAGGTGGCCACCCCAACATCGGCCAGTATAAGGATGTCAAGTATCTCCTCAAACAAGTCCTCATCTATACCGCCTATGACCGTCACGGCTTGATCTATGCGCTTTACAATGCTCTCGTGGGTCTTTTTAAGCCCCTTGCCAAGGTTAGAGAAAAATCCCATTTATATACTCCATTCTGCCATGTGTGGCGACGATAATTTAACGATCAAAAAAAACAAGTATGTCAGTATAAACTTCATAATCGCATTCATAAGCCATACCATCGAAACTATCGAGGGTAAATTTTTCGGTAGTTCTAATAAAGTATGCTTTGTCATCAATGAGAAAATAAGCATTTCCTATTCCATCGGATACCTTATCAAAATAGGGCATAATCAAAAAATATTCTTGTATTTTATCTATATTTATTTCCTGCTTACTTTTATCCGATGTGGTAGGTCCGTAAACTATACCTTCAAGGGTACGCACATCCTCAAAATCATTGCTATAACCTATTTGAATTTCGGAGAACAAGGTATCTTTTGCATCGAATCTTTTCATATGATA
>CAYJGR010000089.1:0-6378 GCA_964370005.1 uncultured Oscillospiraceae bacterium | reverse complement strand
ATTATAAGCTTGCCATTCCTTGTGATTGAAACTATGACGGCGGTCGAGGGAAGTTGTAACTGCATAAGACTTATACCGTTTTTTGTAAAGTCTTCGGGTAGGGTGATCTCATTTATAGAGGCGTCTCCTCGGTTTAGGCTGACAATATGATTTATGGCCGAGGCATCGACCTCACGCTGAATTATTGCGGCGATATTGGCCGTGCTTGAAATGGGGGCATCCACCCCCAGGCGGGTCATAACCTCAACATTTTTAGGGTTGTTGGCTCTGGCCACCGTTATAGGCACCCCGAACACCCGCTTTGCAAGTTGGCAAGCCACCAAATTATTTTCATCCTTGCCGGTCACACTGATAAATCGCTCACTCTGCTCGGTCTTTGCAAGCTCCAACATCTTTATACTTGTGCCATCCCCACAAAACACCGATATATTAAGCTCATTTGCAATACGTTTGCTCAGCACAGGGTCAACCTCGATCATGCGGGGGGTGTGTCCCTCCTCCACAAGGGTGCGGGCGAGATAATACCCAATTTTTCCGCCACCTACTATTGTTATATTCATACTCTGTCCCCTCCTCTCAATCTATAAGCTTTGCAAAAATCAGCTTGTCCTCTGCGGTGATTACCTCGCTACCCGTATCCCCTGCCATATATATCTCGCCATCGTGGCGGAGCAGTCCCACAAGGCTATGGGCGGGGGGTGTGGTCACCTCATGCAGACGTTTGCCCACAAAATCCTTTGGGTCGGTTGTCTGCAGTGACAAGGTGGAACCCTGATAAAATGTGGCCTGTAGGTGCTCTTGCCCCAACACTATCGACTCAAGGGCGCTGACTGTAAGGCTTGTTTGGCAGACGGTATTTAAGCCAAATTGGTCAAATACTTCCCGACGGCGTGGGTCGGTGATGAGTGTCACAACACGTCCCACCGAAAATATCTCCTTTGCCATCTGTGCCACCATAACATTTACATTATCATCGTCGGTGACGGCGGCCAAAAGGTCACACCCCTCGATACCGGCACGGCGCAAAACATCGCTGTCTATGGCCACCCCCGACACCGTGAACCCCACAAAGTCGTCCGAAAGCTCGGCCAGACGCTCGGGCGAGGGATCAACCACCGACACATCATGTCCGCCTGCAAAAAGTTGTTCGGCCAGTTGTCGCCCGATTCTTCCCGCACCCACAACCAAAATATTCATATGAAAACCCCCTGCAAATTAAAGATATATGTAGCTCAAAATTTTGCGGGCGGCTTGCATAGCTCCCCCGCCTGTGATAGGATATGTCTATATGTTTTTTTCTATTGTACCACGTGGGGAGGGAAAGGGCAATTAGCAATTAGGAGTGAGGAATTAGCAATGATAGTATCGCTTTGCGATTGTTTTATATTTAAGGGCAATGATAATCGTCCGGTGTTCTTGACCTTTCTATCCTCTGACACGTAGGGGCGATTCACGAATCGTCCGCAAAACACCCCTCAAAATGCCCACACATGATTTATAATATTAAAATTATCCACCCTTTTAATTTTATTTATAATGGAAAACAGAGTATTTTCCTAAAAATATAATAAATACCCAATTTATACAGAAAAAAGGAGCATTAAAAATGGACATAATGAAAAGTATTGCCGCTGAACTTAATATAAAGCTGTCGCAGGTCAGTGCAGCGGTCGAGCTTATAGACGAGGGCAACACCATTCCCTTTATCGCCCGTTATCGCAAGGAGGTCACCGGTTCTTTGGACGATAGCCAATTGCGAGAATTGTTTGATCGCTTGTCATATCTGCGCAACCTTGAAAAACGCCGTGAGGAGGTGCGCTCGGCCATAGAGGAGCAGGGCAAACTTACCCCCGAGCTTGCAAAGGCTATACAGGAGGCCGTGACGCTTGCCCGCATAGAAGATTTATATATGCCATACAAGAAAAAGCGCAAAACCCGTGCCTCGGTCGCCCGAGAGAAAGGGCTTGAACCTCTGGCCATGGCACTGCTTGCCCAAAACCCCACCGACGACCCCACCACTCTTGCCACCGAATATATAAATGAGGAACTCGAGGTGGCCGATGTCGAGAGTGCTCTGGCGGGGGCGAGAGACATCATCGCCGAACAACTTTCGGATGATGCCGATTTGCGGGGCAAACTGCGCAAATTCCTCTGGGATGAGGGCAAGGTGAAATCGACCGCCGCCACCAAAGAGGACAGCGTATATGCAAACTACTACGAATTTGAAAAGCAGGTCAGCAAGCTTGTATCGCATCAGATGCTCGCCCTACATCGTGGTGCAAAGGAAAAAATGCTCAAAGTCGGCATAGATATAGACAGTGAGAGGGCGGTTGGGCTTGTGCTCCATGGCGTGAAGAAGAATGACAGCCCCTGTGCACAGCAGGTCGAGACAGCGGCGGCCGATTCGTTTAAGCGCCTATTGTTCCCCTCACTTGAAAATGAGCTTTTGGGGGATCTCTTTCAAAATGCCAGTGAACAGGCTATAAAGGTGTTTGGCATAAACCTGCAAAATCTGCTTATGCAACCGCCTGTAAAGGATAGGGTGGTGCTTGGGCTTGACCCCGCCTATCGCACAGGGTGTAAAATTGCGGTGGTAGATGCCACCGGCAAGGTGCTCGACACCACCGTCATATACCCCACCCATCCCCACAACAAGGTGGAGGAGGCCAAGAAACGGCTTACCACCCTCATAAAAAAACATGGGGTAAATGTGATTTCGATAGGCAACGGCACGGCCAGTCGTGAGAGTGAGGCCTTTGTGGCCGAGCTTATAAAGGAGCTGAAAATGCCACTGTCATATATGGTGGTGAGTGAGGCGGGGGCATCGGTCTATTCGGCCTCAAAATTGGCGGCGGCCGAGTTCCCCGATTATGATGTGTCGCTTAGGTCGGCCGTATCCATAGCCCGCCGTTTGCAAGACCCATTGGCCGAGCTTGTGAAAATCGATCCCAAGGCCATCGGTATTGGGCAGTATCAGCACGACATGCCCCCTGCACGCCTTGACCAGACACTGGGTGGAGTGGTCGAGACCTGCGTAAACTCGGTGGGGGTGGATCTTAACACCGCATCGTTTTCACTACTGGAGCATGTGGCCGGCATCAGTGCCACTTTGGCCAAAAATATTGTGGCACACCGTGAAAAGGTGGGGGCATTTAGAAGTCGTAAGGAGCTACTCGACGTGCCCAAGCTTGGCCCCAAGGCGGCTGAACAATGTGCGGGATTTTTGCGGGTGTATGACGGTGAGGATATCCTCGATACCACAGCGGTACATCCCGAGAGCTACCCCGCCGCCAGAGCAGTGTTGACCCACTGCGGTTACACCACCGAGGATGTGAGAGGTGGTGGGTTGTCGGCGCTTAAAGAAAAGGCTGAAAAGGTTGGTTTTGCGCTGATTTGTGAGCAGACAAAGCTGGGTGAACCGACCCTGCAGGATATAATTACAGAACTGCAAAAACCCGGCAGAGATCCACGTGACCAGCTCCCTCCCCCCATGCTGCGCACCGACGTAATGGATCTTGCCGACCTAAAGCCCGACATGGTGCTGGATGGCACAGTGCGTAATGTTATCGATTTCGGCGCATTTGTAGATATCGGCGTGCATCAAGATGGCCTTGTACACATATCCCGCCTGTGTGACAGGTTTATAAAACACCCCAGCGAAGTGGTCAAGGTTGGCGACATCGTCAAGGTCAAGGTGCTTGAGGTGGATGAGAAAAAGGGTAGGATATCGCTTAGTATGCGCGGGGTGGAATGATAGTACACCACATATAAAAAGCGGAGGCAAACTAGGGTTTGCCTCCGCTTTTAACTGTTAGCTTATGCGCACTCTACAACAGCATTAGCCCGTTAATATCCAGCTTAAATGTCAGCGAAAAGAACTCGGCAGCACGGCGACAGAGCATCATGCGCTCGAGAAAAATTTCGAAGTAGTCCATGACAGCGCAGTGGGTGGTGTCTATTGAGAGTGACAGAGTCAGGGTGGACTTAGAGGGGTCAAGTTTCATTTCGGAGCGCTCAACCGAATAGTTCACCCTGTCGTGGATGTCGTAGGTCGAGGGGTGCTGATTGCGCACACGACTGCGGCGCACATCGGTTTTATCGGCCAATATGAGGGCGGCGGTCACAGCGTTAACAGGGAAAGCTGTCGGCTCGTCGTGATGACCGATAGCCGTTATGACCACGGCCACCTCCTGCGGTGACATCCCACGATTTTGTAGAAGTCTAAATGCCATGACCGCACCTGTTTGGGCATGGTCATTGCGGTTTATCACATTGCCCATGTCGTGCATAAACCCTGCAATGCGGGCAAGCTCGGCCTCCCGTTCGGGATAGCCAAGCTCGGTGAGCAAATCCCCCGCCGCATGGGCGCATTTGCTCACATGGGCAAAACTGTGCTCGGTATAGCCCAGTGCCTCAAGAGAGGCGTCGGCTTGCTGTATATATGTGCGGATTTCTTCATCCTTTTGTAGGTCAAAAAGTGTGATTTGGCTATCCATTTTCCATCCCTCAATCCTTTATACTACTTGCCTAAAAACTCGGCGGCCTTGCGGGCGACAATAAGTTCCTCGTTTGTGCCGATGACAAATATCCTCACACGGCTGCCGTCTTTGGAGATTTCACTGTCGGGACGGCAAATTTCATTGCGCTTTTCGTCCAGCTCTATGCCTAAAAATTCGGTGTCCTCAAGGGCAAGGCGACGCACAATGGGGCTATTCTCGCCGATACCGCCCGAAAATGCCACGGCATCCACCCCACCCATGGCGGCGGCGTAAGCACCAATTTGCTTTTTGAGGTTGTAGGCGTAACTGTCGATGGTGTCGATTGCATCCCGATCGCCCTTTTCGGCGGCCTGTTCTATATCACGCAAATCCCCCGATATACCCGACATCCCTAAAAAGCCACTTTTTTTGTTCAGCAGTTCCTTAACTCCCTCAAGGCTGTAGCCAAGTTCTTCCATGAGGTAGAAGGGGATATAGGGGTCGATGTCGCCACAGCGGTTGTTGTGCATGATGCCGCACTGGAGGGAGAACCCGAGGGTGGTGTCAACCGATACGCCGTTTTTTATGGCACAAAGCGACCCGCTACCACCGAGGTGACAGGTGATTATACGCAAATCCTCCCGCCCCATAAGTTCGGCCACTCGCCCCGACACATACTCATGCGATGCACCATGAAAACCATAGCGACGGATGGCATGTTCCTTGGAAAGCTCCTTGGGGATGGAATAAAGATAAGCCTTAGGGGGTATGTTGGCGTGGAAGCCGGTCTCGAACGAGCCGATAAGAGGTACACCCGGCATGAGCTTTGCAAATTGGCGTATGGCGGCGATGTAGGGGGGATTGTGGGAGGGGGCGATGCAGTTAAAATCCTCCATAGCCTTTAGAACATCTTCCTCCAAACGCTGTACCCCTGTCACACCCTTGGCGTGCACCACCTTGAATCCAACACAGGCGATCTCATCAAGACTACCCACAACACCGCCGAGCAAAAAGCTCATCATAAGTTCTATGCCGGCGCCGTGGTCGGGTAGGGGGCGTTCGCCTTTTTCCTGCTTACCGCTCACATCGCTGTGGGCATAGGTGCTCTGCTGTGAGCCGACCCGCTCCTGTTTGCCCTGGGCAAGGCTTTTTTCGCCGTCGGCCATGTCGAGCAGTTGATATTTAAGTGAGGTACTGCCCACATTACAAATTAATATTTTCATGCCATTTCTCCTTAATATGTTAGATTATTTATATTAGCAAAGCTAATATAAATTCGCCATGCCCGTAGGGCGGCATCTAAATAGAAGCACATCTACATGGCGTTTATTTGTATGCACCTGCTATCGCAGATGTGCGATATAAATAATCCTATGGATTATTTGTCTTAGCTTTCAAGGCTCAAGTTTACAATGTCGCTGATCATACTCAGCAGGGTGTCGGCCGACATATCGTCAAGCACCGACAATGTGATATACAGCGGGTCTTCGTCCTGTACATTCACAGTGGCAATGGCAACACCGCCGTCGCCGTCGGCCACCATCTTAACGTCGACAGAGTAGCTATAATTGTCGCCATCGGCATCCACACCCAACATTTCATCTTCAAAGTCGAAGTTCATGCCGTGGATTTCGTCCCCATGCAAAGTCTTGGAGGCGCGCAGGCCATATTCCACACCGTCAAGTGTGTAGTCAATTTGGGCAACCTCGCCATTTATGATGGCATAGGCGGCGTCCTCGGCACCTGCGGGGGCTTTGAGCATAATGCCAATCTCGGCAAAGTCGTCACTGCCCTCGGCCTCAACAAGCGGGTTTGGAATTTGGGCATCTTGGGGTTGGGCACAGGCGGTTAGAAGTGCAAGAGTGCAGAGTGTTAGAGCGATTAGTAGTTTTTTCATGGT
>CAYJGR010000088.1:0-6401 GCA_964370005.1 uncultured Oscillospiraceae bacterium | reverse complement strand
CATATAAAATGTGTTATGTTGAAGATCCATTTGGTATTGTATTTGAAATTTATACCCATAGTTATGAAGTGACCTACTCAAAAGGTGCTTACTAACTATTATTAGCACATCCCCTATAAGCACAATCTGATGTTTCATTTTTGGTGAAGTGTCAGATTGTTTTTTTATGCCACCTTACAGTTTGACAAAATTGGTCGATATTATGTTATGTGAGGGATTTTTGTGCTCACGTGTTTGATTTTCGGACTGTGGAGGTGTGAAGATGAATATATCAATCGACAGTTTAGCCAAAAACAGCGAGACCATGAAAAAACAGGACACAAAGGTACAGGCCGTGGGAGGGGTACAGGGGGTAACGTCGCAAAACTCACGCAACCCATCAAATAAACGGCGGGATAATTTCACCCACGACAGGGATATAAGCGAGGAGCTTAAAATTTACGACAGCTATAAAAACAACCCTCTGGACATGCCATATGAATATAAACACAAGCTTGAAACGCTACTTAAAGCCTTGCAGGAGGGACGGGAACACACCCTTGATATAGGCATGGAGGCATATGAGGAGCGAGAGAAACTTATCGATAAGATAGAGGATTTATTTGAGACCCAGGATATGCTGGGCGAAAAACGCCTGCAAAACGCCCTGATGGAATCTACCAAGGCGGCACTCGAGACCCAAAAGGATCAACTTGAAGCCACCATGGAGGAGATAAAAAAATTGATGGCCTGTATCGAGATTTCGGTCAAGGTCAGCAGTGGCACGGCCTCACCCGAGGAGATACGTTTTCTTATCAAGCATAACCCCGAGCTTTATGCCATGGCGGTGGCAAGACAAATTCCCACCGATGATGATAAGGAGAAAAAACCCACTGTGGATATTGACTTTGAGGAGGATGACGACGGCATATCGGCCGGTGGTGGCCTGAATGAGCTTAGTGGCAACAACTTCACCCCCGAGAGCGCTACGGGCGGGGAAATGCCGACCACACCGCCGATGTAATAGCATAACAAAATGCCCGCCCCTATCGTCTTGGGGGCGGGCATATTATTTTTTACATCACCACGATCGTTGGGGTTTTAATATGTCGCTTACAATCTGCATATGCACTGTAGCCACCGTCCACACAAATCCACCGCACAGCCCCGCCAGCACATCACTGGGGTAATGTACACCGAGATATATGCGTGATAGGCCAATACACAGTATGAGCAGCCCCAAGGCGGTGCAGGGTAGCCATTTTATGGGGTGTTTTATGCGTACAATGATGATATATATGAGCAGACTGTAAAAGGCCATACCGACAAAGCTGTGACCACTGGGGAAAGAGTGACTGTGTTCCGCCACCATATGAACCACCGAGGGGCGGGGGCGGGCAAATATGTTTTTTAGAATGAGGTTGCAAATTAAGGCCGAGGAGGCGAGATGCCCCGCCACCAAAAGCCCCACGCTTGGGGTTTTGGCCATCCAAAATGCAAACAGTATACCCAACGTGAGAGGTACAAGCACCTGCACATCCCCAATATCGGTTATAAATATGACTATGGGGGTTAGCCGGTCATCGACAAGCCCGGATACGAGGTCGGAGAGCGGGGCATCTATGGGCGGAGTCATATCCATAACCACCCAAAACGCCAACATGGCAAACACCGCTGACGCCAACACAAGGCTTACACGAAGTATATAATTTTTACGACCGCTCATAATCCCCACTCCTTATAAAGTCCGACAGCCCCACCCGAGGGCGAGGCTGCGTTGCATCTGTGCTAAGTGTTTTTATTCGGGCTTGATAGCACTTGTGGGACATGTGCCCTCACATGCGCCGCAATCAATGCAGGTGTTAGCGTCTATCACATAGATGCTGTCTCCTGCCGAAATAGCCTCTACAGGACATTCGCCTGCACAAGCACCACAGCTGATGCACTCGTCGGTAATTACGTATGCCATTTTTTGCACCTCCGTTTTGTTTGGTTCAAAGATATTGTACCACAATATCCTAAAAAATCAACAAGCTTTTACACTTTTTTACGGCATTGCAAATTATTGGATATTAAGGTATAATTATGTCCCCACATGTGTGGGCAGTAGTCAGTTCGCAAAATCCTGACTATGGCGACGTCCGCGCAAAGTCCTAACATTGCTATTTCGGCATATTTTCTGCCATGCTACGCCAAATTTCCCCCCAATAGATACACTATTCCTTCAAAAATTTGACTTGCCTGACGAAAAATCTGCTCGAATATCAATATTCAACTTAGCGCAGACATCACCTAAAAACAAAACTACGAAAGGGACTATACAACTATGAAAGAACGTTACTTTACGGTGGCGGCGCTCTGTCGATCGGCCATGATCGCAGCACTCTATGCCGCCATGACCTTGGCACTACCCATGGCAAGCTTTGGCATGATGCAGTTTCGCTTGTCCGAGGCGCTGACCGTGCTCCCGCTGTTCTTCCCATCCTCTGTGGTGGGCTTGACACTTGGGTGCGCAATCGCAAATTTGGTGGGATTTTTTTCGGGGGCAAACCCTATAGGTCTTATCGATGCGGTGGTGGGGAGCTCGGCCACCCTACTCGCCGCCCTGTGTACCGCCTATGTGGGCAGGAAAATCCCCCCGACCCATTTACACAAGCGACTACTTCTCGGATTGTTTCCTCCTGTGATTTTCAACGCCGTATTTGTGGGAGGGGAATTGACACTGCTGTTTTTGGATTCATTTTGGGTCAACTTTTTTTGGGTGTTTGCGGGTCAAACTGCTGTGTGTTACCTCGTGGGCTATCCTTTGGGGCTCGCCATTTCACGGCGGTATAATGCCGTCGAATCCTTTGAAAATAAGATGTAGGTATAAAGTGAGCAATCTTGCAAACATGCGAGGTTGCTCACTTTTTCACGGTTTTAGCGCATCATACCGTATACGTTGCCCACAACATCGCCCACCATGTTGCCCACTACCCTCGAGGCCTTGTTGGCGGTGCGCTTTATAGCGCGACGGCGAGAGGTGGTGCTGCGGTTGTGCATGGCATAGGCCGCCACCGCACCCATAGCCACAGTCAAGGCAAGGCCGGTCATTGCGGGATTTCTCATTTTTGGGTTCAAGATATTCCCTCCAAACTATTTATTTTTTTAGAGCATTTTTATTGTGTCCACAGTCAGTATTTCTACAACCGAAATCATTTGCCAAAAATCTTCCCTTCTACTGTTTGCATAACTTAGAACATTTACAACGCCTCAATATTGTGATTTATTATAAAACAAAAATTTTACTATAAAATGTATTTACTTTTTTGTTGGTGTATTATACCATAGTGTAGGCAAAACAAACCTTTGTATTTAACCATTAGTCACAAAATTGTTTTTTAGATAGAGGTTTTTGCGCAAATTGCACTATATCTATCCCATAAATTATACTTAAACCACGGAGGAATTTACCATGATAAACAGACCGCCACGTGTTGCGGCCATACACGACCTGTCGGGTGTGGGACGTTGTTCGCTCAGTGTTATATTGCCGGTGCTGTCGGCTATGGGTGTGCAGGCCTGCCCTGTGCCCACGGCTGTACTGTCAAGCCACACAGGCGGTTTTGGCACCCCCGAGCTGCGAGATTTGACCGACTATATCTTGCCAACCATTGAGCATTACCGAGGGCTTGGGCTCGACTTTGAATGCATCTACAGCGGTTTTTTAGGCTCGGCGGCACAAATAGCACATTGTCGTGAGTTCTTTGCGGCCTACCCCGAGGCACTTGTGGTGGTAGATCCGGTTATGGGCGACCACGGCAAACTTTACCGCACCTGCACCGATGATATGCGAACAGGTATGAACAGTTTGGTGGAAATGGCACAGGTCATCACCCCAAATCTCACCGAGGCCTATCTGCTTTTGGGCGAACAATACAGCCATGAACCCCTCGGCTCTACCAAGGCCAAAAGCATGTTGGCACGCCTTAGTGAAAAAGGCCCCGAACAAGTCGTCATAACAGGTGTAACCCTTGCGACAGGGGAATATGCCAACATAGGTTATGACCGTGGACGTGGTGCCTACTGGAAAGCGGTGGGGGACTATGTGCCGGTGGCGTATCCGGGTACAGGGGATGTATTTGCCGCTGTGCTCACAGGATCATTTCTTATAGGTGACAGCCTACCAATGGCCATGGATAGGGCGACACGCTATGTGGAACTGACCGTCAAAACGACATTTGGCTACTCCAGCGACCCAAGGGAAGGCGTGATGCTCGAACGCACCCTCGAATGGCTTACCCATCGTGAGGTGGTGGGAGGTTACCGGCCCCTTTGATATATCACAGGTGGAATTTCTCCGATAATTCCCCAAAGATTGTGAGGGCTTTACATGAAAAAATCCACTTGGTCTATTCAAAAAATCACCATGATAGGGCTTATGGCGGCGCTGGTGTTTGTCAGCTCGACCATCAGCATCAACATTCCCACCGTGCTTGGCATCAGTCGTATACATTTGGGCAATGCATTTTGCCTGTTGTCAGGATTTTTGCTTGGGGGGATACCCGGTGGGCTTGCGGCCGGCATAGGCTCTGCGTTTTTTGACATCACAAACCCACTGTATATAAGCTCTGCACCGTTTACATTTGTTTTTAAGTTTTTGCTGGCATATGTATGTGGCAAAATTGCACACGGTGGTGGCCACAAGGCCGATAAGCTTTCCCGAAACATCGTGGCCGGCATATGCGGGTCGCTGACATATGTACTGCTGTATCTTAGCAAGAATTTTGTGGAGGATGTACTGTTTTTGCGCACCGAGATGGCCACCGCCTGGCTCGACGTTCTACAAAAAGGGGCGGCTTCTCTGAGTAACGCCGCCATAGCGGTAATACTGGCCATCCCACTGTGGACAGCCCTGAAAACAGCGCTGGGCAAGAGAATAATTAGTAATTAAGGGCAAGGGCTTTTTAGAGGGCAGAAAACCCCGCCCTACGCTATCTAATCTCTAATATCTAAACGGATGAAAGGCCTTTCCATAATGGAAAGGCCTTTCATCGGGTTCTGTGTTTTTGAGGTAGATGTTGAGGAGGGTTGTTAGATTCATACCTTGAAGCGGTTGCGGATCCGTTCTTGGTATGGTCTAATTATACCCCTACTTTTAATTTTATATGTTACGTCGCTGTGAACAATCGACCAAAGTTTTGTAAAAGGAATTATAACAAAACATGAACAGTAAAATTATGGGTATAAAATTGTAATTTGCATACAAAAAGGGGTCAAACCTTGCCATGTGAGGAGCACAAGCGGATTTTATTGCGTATTAGCTCACGCTGTGCTTCGTTTGCCTCTTTGAAGGTGACACAGGGCCAAGACGACAGGTTGTCCAGCTTATTTATAGACTCCTTGAGTGCAACATTGTAGGCGTGCAGGATTTCGGAGAATATATTGAGTTTACACATGCCAAGCTCGACACAGCGGCGGATATCATCATCGGGTGTGCCCGAACCGCCGTGAAGCACCAAAGGTACAGTCGATATTTTGTTGATCTCATCGAGACGCTCAAAACTCATCACAGGTTTTTTGAGGTAAACACCGTGAACGGTGCCCACGGCCACTGCCAAAGCGTCAACGCCTGTCTCCCTCACAAACTGCTCAACCTCTTGTGGGTCGGTGAGGTAGTCGTCGGGGTTTTCTTGATGGCTTTCATCGAGCAGGCCGGTTTCGCCTTGGCCACCGCTGCCCAGTATGGCTGTGGTTACATGACCCAATTCGGCCTCGACGGTCACATCGTAGCGATGGGCATAGTCGCAGACTTCCTTGGTACGGGCGATGTTTTCCTCAAGGGATAGCTTGGAGCCATCATACATGACCGAGGTAAAGCCGGCGGCGATCACCTGCTTTATGATGTCAAAATCGACGGCGTGGTCGAGGTGGAGTGCCACAGGGACATCCACACTGTTGGCGGCGGTTTTGCAAATGCCGCTGAGATATGGCATACCCCCATCCACAAGATCATTTTTTAGCCCCATCAAGATGACAGGAGCTCTCTCCTCGGCGGCCACTTCCACAACATTGCGTGCCATCTCGTAGTTACAGACGTCAAATGCCGCCACGCAGTAGCTGCGACGGCGTGCATCCTCAAGCATTTCTCTCATATTAACCAGCGCCATAGTTGTCCTCCTAAAAATGTAATAAAGAATGGGGCACAAAGCCCCCTCCATTTGGTACATACAAAAATTCCCCCACAATTTTACCACACAACTGCCTAATAATAAAGCAAAAAAGCTATAAATTAGGGGGTTCAGGGGACAATTTAAGCAAAAATACAAATTTTTTTGTTATTTATTGACTTTCTGACATAACTGTGATAATATATTTAGGCTATAGGAAATGCGCTTGTAGCTCAGCTGGATAGAGTGACTGGCTACGAACCAGTAGGTCAG
>CAYJGR010000087.1:0-6433 GCA_964370005.1 uncultured Oscillospiraceae bacterium | reverse complement strand
CGGTTAGAAGTGCAAGAGTGCAGAGTGTTAGAGCGATTAGTAGTTTTTTCATGGTGGGACCTCCTTAAATTTATATTTAAATTATTTGACAAACAATACATCACGATGAAACTCTAAATAGTGTAACATACGAGTACTTGCCTTTAAATCAACTTCGGTTTGATAATCAATATTTAACCTTTGCCTGTTTTCATTGCTCAAAAAAGATGAAATAAAAATTTTCCCTGCATTTGAAAAAGTGATTAGACCACTGTCAAACAATTTGTCCATATTTGCACAAAGTAAAATACCATTTTCCGTATCAATTCTTTCATTGTTTTTGCAGATTGTCCACGGTTTTATGTGGCTTGCAATTAAAAGTTTTTTATGGTCTATCCCGGTAACAACACATCGATTTTTATATTTTAACAATATATTTTTTCTATATTGACCTTGCCCAACCCTTGATTTAATTATTGCCTCTTTTTCAGTTGTTTCTATATTGCTTATTTCTATACTGTTTGCTATTTTCTCCACCGTATCAAGACTCTCGAATGTATCATAAGCAAACAACCTATACCGTTTAAGGGCACTGCTGTACATATTGTTTCCTCTTGTATTTTTATCTATAAATTGGGGATGGCTTAAAATGGTTGCTATTGCAAAATCCAGCTCTACCAAATCCATATTTGTTAGCTCTTTTTTGAGAAAGTTTATAGCTAACATCTCCCTTGATATGGTGTTGAAAGCACGAGTGTACTTATATATTGAATTTTCAGAAAGGTCTGTATTTGACCTCATCCAATTTTGAAAATTATGCAAACTCATTTTATTTCACCCCACATCATATTAGTAAAAAATTGTTCAATTATTTTTTACTCCACCCAGCGCATACCCCCAACCTACTCCCCCAACATATACCCAAGCGCCGGCACAATCCATTTGTTCCAAAAGCTCCACGAATGACCGCCCGATCCCTCTTTATACTCATATTCAAAATCGAGGCTATCCAGTAGTTTTTCATACTCACGGTTAAGCGCTATAAAACTGTCCTGTTGTCCGCAGGCAAGATAGATGCGGGTTTTGCAGTTCTGTGCGGCGGCAGTTTTGGTCAGGCCATGCAGGTCGTTTTCAGGGGCGATGATCAGCTCGTCACCATGTATCACCCGAAACTCACCTAAACGAGACTCGGGCAAAAGCTTTATACGTCCCGCAATATCGACTGAACCGGACAGACAGGCGCAGGCGGCGAACATATCGGGGAAAGTCATAGCCCATTTGAGTGCGCCATATCCCCCCGCCGATAATCCCGCTGTGTAGGTGTGCTCGGGTGTGTAGGTCTTGCCAAGCCACTCGGCGCACAGCTTTGGTAGTTCCTGCGACATATAGCTAAAATATGCGGGGCCCTTTGCCATGTCGGTAAAGTAGCTGTTTTCGACCTCGGGCATGACCACGGCCACATCCCTGCCCTGCACATACTCCTCGATGTCACTGTAATCGACCCAAGAGGTGCAGTCGTCACCATTGCCATGCAGTAGGTAAAGTAGGCGGGTGGCGGGCTTGTCGCCGTCGGGGGTGAGTAGGCAAACACGGGTTTGTCTGCCGAGTATTTTTGAGGTGATTGTGTGAACTGTTTTTTTCATGCTGTCCTCCAATACAATAAGTATAATAGCGATTAAAAATTACAATATACGGGTAAAAATAGAGTTATAGGGTGATTATACCACAGGCCGAGGAAAAAATCATCTGTCCACTCGCCCAAAAATGGTGAGATATAGCCCTGTCGAGGTTGACAATCCCGCCATTTTGCGGTAACGTAGAGGGGTATGAAATCAGGGAGGCGTCACCACGCCAAAACACCCCTGCGGAAAGGAATGTCACACATTGGCACTGCTGACAAAAGCCCCACGAGGAACACAAGACGTGCTCCCCGCACAAAGCCACAAATGGCAATATATCGAATCTTCTCTACTGCATTCGGCCGAGCTTTTTGGCTTTAGAGAGATGCGTTTCCCCACATTTGAACACACAGAACTCTTTTGCCGTTCGGTGGGCGACACCACCGACGTTGTGCAAAAGGAGATGTACACCTTCACCGACAAGGGTGACCGATCGGTGACACTGCGACCCGAGGGCACGGCCGGTGTGGTGCGTGCAGTGCTCGAGCACGGACTGCTCGGCGACGCACTGCCATTAAAGGTCAGCTATGTGACCTCATGTTTTCGCTATGAAAAGCCCCAAGCGGGACGACTGCGTGAATTTCACCAGTTCGGCGCCGAGGTATTCGGCCCCGCCGCCCCCACCGCCGATGCCGAGCTGATTGCCATGGCCTCCGAGGCGCTGGCCGATATCGGGCTTGAGGATTTGACACTACAGATAAATTCCATAGGTTGTCCCCAGTGTCGCCCACAATATCACACCGCCCTAAAGGCTTATTTTGAGGGCAAAAAAGAGCAGTTATGTGGCACATGTCACGACCGCCTTGAGAAAAATCCTCTGCGAATACTCGACTGCAAAAATCCCACCTGTGGCGAGATCGCCGAGGATTCGCCCATAATTCTTGACCACCTCTGCACCGAGTGTGCCGAGCACTTTGAGGGGCTTAAACTACGCCTTGACACCATGGGCATCAATTACGAGGTCAATCCACGCATTGTGCGGGGGCTTGATTATTACACAAAGACGGTGTTTGAGTTTATAACCGATACGATAGGGGCACAGGGTACAGTTTGTGGCGGTGGACGTTACGACGGCCTGACCGAGACCCTGGGTGGTGCACCTACCCCCGGTCTTGGATTTGCCATGGGGCTTGAACGCCTACTCATGGTTATGGAGGCGGCGGGGGTAGATATCGCCACTCCCCCACCCTGTGATGTCTACTTTATACCCATGGGTGAGAGCGGGGTGCTAAAGGCGGTCGAGCTTTGCACCGAACTTCGGCGTGTGGGACTGCGTGCCGAATGTGACCTCATGGGACGCTCAATAAAGGCACAGATGAAGTATGCCAACAAACTCGGAGCTCGTTATACCATGGTTTTAGGTGAGGATGAGCTGAAAGACGGCAAGGCACAGCTAAAAAATATGGACAGTGGTGAAACACAGCCTATAGATATTGGTGGGGAAGATTTTAGCGACCTGCTTTGTGATATTTTGATAAACACAGCATACACCGAGGAAAATTAGGGAAGTGGATTTTTTTCTTAGGTGAGGAGCTGGGTGCAGTGGGCTTATGCCCGATGGGGGAGAATGGTTGGAGTTTATGGATTGTTGGGGGAGGCGGGCTTATGCCCACAATCCCATCGACGAAACATAAGGGAAAAAGCCGATACGCCCCCATAGCACAGCCTAAAAAATTGATAAAGAAATGGAGCATAAAGTTATGGCAGATACTATGAAAGGTCTAAGACGTAGCCACTACTGTGGTGATATAAGAGAGAGCGACTGTGGCAGTGAGGTCGTGGTGGCGGGATTTGTGCAAAAGGCACGTGACCTTGGCAACCTTATGTTTATAGATTTGCGTGACCGCACAGGCATTGTACAACTCGCATTTGACGACAGCACAGCCCGAGAGATATTTGAGAAGGCCACCTCTGCCCGTGCCGAGTTTGTGCTCATGGCCAAAGGACAGGTGAGAAAGCGTGAATCGGTCAATACTGAGATACCCACCGGTATGATCGAGGTATATGTCGAGGATTTGCGCCTGCTTGCAAAGTCCGACACACCTCCCTTTGAGATCACCGACACCACCGATGTGCGTGAGGAACTTCGCCTGCGTTATCGCTATCTTGATTTGCGTCGCAGTGAGATGCAAAACGCCCTTATCATGCGCCATCGCATTGTAAAGGTGGCCAGAGATTACTACGACCGCAATGGATTTTTGGAGGTTGAAACCCCTATCCTTATAGGCTCGACCCCCGAGGGCGCACGTGATTACCTTGTGCCCTCCCGTGTACACCCCGGCAGTTTTTATGCCCTACCCCAATCCCCTCAGCTCTACAAACAACTTCTCATGCTGTCGGGATGTGACCGTTATATGCAGATTGCCCGTTGTTTTAGAGATGAAGATTTGCGTGCCGACCGCCAACCAGAATTTACCCAAATCGACCTTGAGATGTCCTTTGTGGATGAAGAGGATGTCATGAGCATAAATGAGGGCTTTATAAAGACGGTGTTCAAAGAGGTGCTAAACGTCGATATAAAAACCCCATTTCCCCGCCTGCCCTACAAAGAGGCCATGGGACGCTACGGCAGTGATAAACCCGATACCCGCTTTGGTCTTGAGTTGTGTGACCTTTCGCCACTGTTACAGGACTGTGAATTTAAGGTATTTGCGGGGGCGATACAGGCAGGTGGATCGGTGCGTGCAATTTTAGTGAATGATGCCGCCGCAAAGCTTTCCCGCAAGGAGATAGACAAGCTGACCGAGTTTGTCAAGACATATAAGGCAAAGGGGCTTGCATATACCCGCCTTACCGCTGAGGGTGAGACCTCTTCATATGAGAAGTTTTTATCCGATGAGGAAAAGCAGGGCATCCGTGATACACTCGGCGCCAAGACCGGCGATGTTATACTCATCGTGGGCGACAGTGACAACAAGGTGGTGTATGATGCACTGGGCGCACTGCGCACCGAGCTTGCAAAAAAACTTGACCTAATACCGGCCGACACCTATGACCTGCTTTGGGTCACCGACTTCCCCCTATTTGAACATGACGAGGAAGAAAACCGTTATGTGGCTATGCATCATCCTTTCACCTGCCCACATCTTGACGATGTCGACAAACTGGCGACCGACCCCGGCGCCTGCAGGGCACGTGCCTATGACATGGTGCTCAACGGCAGTGAAGTGGGTGGCGGTTCGATCCGCATAAACGACCCCGAGCTACAAAATGCCATGTTTGCCGCCCTCGGCTTTGACGAGGAGACGGCCTACAGCAGATTTGGTTTCTTGCTCGATGCATTTAAATACGGCGCACCCCCTCACGGTGGCATTGCATTTGGGCTTGACCGCCTTGTAATGCTCATGCTGAACAAAGAGAGCATCCGTGATGTAATAGCCTTCCCCAAGGTGCAAAACGCCAGCGAGCTCATGACGAAATGCCCCACACCGGTTGAAGAGAAGAGTCTGGATGAGCTGGGCATTGCAGTCAAGACAGTTAGCAGTGAGCAGTAGGGTCAAGGCTATTAGAGGACAGATTGCCGGAGGATAGAAGAGAGAAAGGTCAAGGACACCACGTGGTTGTCCTTGACCTTTTCTTTTACCTAATCGTCTTTTTGCGGTGGTATTTGTTCTATCAGTCACATATCACATATAAAGTAATTATCATTATTTCAACAATTCATCATATGTGGTTTGTAGCACATTTTTTATGGCTCGGAGCTGTGAGGCTGTTATATGCTGTATACCACGTTCAATTTTGACAAGCGCCTCCCTTGTCATCGCTACTGCGTCAAGCTGTAACAATCTTACAAGCTCGGTTTGCCCCATGTTGCGGGATTTTCTGATTTCTCTTATGTTTTTTCCTATATAAATACGATTATCTGATTTTAACTTTTGTTCATCCACTTGTTAATTATATCCCCTGTTTTCATTTCTTAAAACTATCGTCTAATCATATCTTTGCGGTGGTATTTGTTTTATCAGTGTTAGCAGGGCGGATTTTTGGGATTTATTTAGCCCATCTATAGCGTTTAGCATTTCGATTTCATGCTTTGCAAGAACTACGGGTTCTTCGTCATCTGCAAAAAATCGTGACATAGTTATATCAAGTGCGACGCATATCTTTTGCAATGAAGATATATTGGGCAAGCTACCTTTATTAAACCATGCAGTGATAGTTGTGGCATCTAAATCGGCCTGCTTGGCAAGTGTGTAAACCGTCCAACCCTTTTGTATGCGCAAAGCATCTAAGCGTTCCAAAACATCCATTTTCATTCCTCACATATCACATATAAAGTAATTATCATTATTTTATATGCAAAACACTTGTTTTTTAACAAGTATTATTCTATAATAAAATGAAAATAATCATATAAAGGGAGAACAAAATCATGCATGACCACGAAAAAGAAAACATCGATTTTGAAGATTGTGACAACATAGGCACCGACGATTGTAGCGATATAAAAATTCAGGTCGTGCCACTCTCGCCCCACCCCGTGGCCAAAACAGTTTATGATACCCTTAAACAGCTTGATGCAAACACCCGCTCGGATAAAAATGTAAACTACAAAAAACTGTATTACCATGCCTTTAACGGTATGAGCATGATATTGGAGGGAGTACCCCAAAGCGACCCTCATCCCACTGCCACAAGGCTTAAAGCTCTGCAGTTGGAGCTTGAAGATTTGTACATAAAGTTGGATACGGAATAACAACGGTCAAGAGCATTGGCCTTCTTTCATTCGCTTTCGTCATTTTCTGTTGTCATAAGATACATTTCTTCCATATCCT
>CAYJGR010000086.1:0-6435 GCA_964370005.1 uncultured Oscillospiraceae bacterium | reverse complement strand
CCCTGCTGTGGGTAGCCGCCCTGCATGGGCATTCCCTGCTGTGGGTAGCCGCCCTGCATGGGCATTCCTTGTGGTGCAAATCCACCCATCATGGGTTTGCCAAGAGCCGCACAAACTTCATGACCCATTTGCTCATAGCGACGGTATTCCTCGCTGTAGCGGTTGTCAATCTCACTAAAACTTCCATCAAGCCTGTAGTTTATATCGGTAAACCAAGGGCTGTCGAGCTGGATATCAATCCAAAACTCATATGTAGTCTTGTAGCGGGGTGGATTGTAGCTCTCTCGGCGACCGTCACGCCCCTCGCGATAAAGTTGTTCCTCCCGCTCTTTTATGTCGAGGGTACAGCTCATGACCTGTGCAAGGTTTATGACATCGGGGTTTTCGTCCCGCCAGTCATCCTTTTTGCAGTAAATAAATGTGCCGTTTGGTTGGTCCACCTTGATTTCGCCATCAGCACCCGCCGACATGGTAGGATGGAAGGCACGCAGGGTATTTTTGTTTTCCTCTCGGTATGCAAGCTGTTGTTTGATATCACTCACAGTGGATTGACGACGCTCCTCAAACAAAGGCGAGAGCAGTTTTGCACAGTCCTTACACATGTTCCCGTCGTCCAATTTGCGATTGCCCAGCAATCCTATTTTCTCCCCACAGATATCACAGTCTTTCTTGTCAAATAATCCCATTGCAAGCATCCTTTCCGTTTTTATTTTACAGTATTTGCGTTTACCATAGGTATTTAGTCTATGTGAGAACAAACCCCACAATTTGGAGATTACTCCACAAGTATATTCTATCAAACCGCTATAAAAAAATGAATGTGCCGTATGGCACATAAAAATCACTTTTTCATCACCTCAAATATTCAACTTTGTGTTAACATGCCCTAAGAAATATCTTTCCTAAATGCTCAAAAAGCGTTATAATATGTTTTAGAGTTTTTTATCCCATCAGAATTGGAGTATATTATGCTACTAATACAAAATGACAGCCACACCCCGCCCTACAACATCGCCCTCGACCACTATATGCTCACCGGCTTTTCACAGGAGGTGGTGCGGTTGTGGCGCAATGATAAATCGGTCATAATCGGTCGCAACCAAAATGCCCCCGAGGAAATGGACCTCGACTTTATTCGTGATCATGATGTCACAGTGGTGCGCAGACTCTCGGGTGGCGGTGCGGTGTTTCAGGATCTTGGCAATATCTGCTTTACATTTGTCACCCCTTATGTGGACGGCGATTTTAACAACTACGATAAATTCACCGCACCCATACGGGATTATCTTTTAAGCCTCGGGGTTCATGCCGAACTATCAGGGCGCAATGATTTGACGGTGGACGGCATGAAAATATCGGGCAATGCCCAAACGGTCAAGAACGGTCGCATCATGCACCACGGCACACTGCTTTTCTCGCTGAATATGAGTGATTTGGTGGGAGCACTTCGCCCAAAAGATATAAAAATCGAGAGCAAGGGTATAAAATCGGTGCGCAGTCGTGTGACCAATATATCCTCACATCTAAAAACCCCCATGACAGTCGAGGAGTTTTTATCGGGGCTTGAGCGGTATTTATTACAGAATATAGAGGACATAGAGCCCTACACCCTCACCGACAAAGACGAGACCGCCCTGCAAGAACTCGTGAGCGAGCGCTACGGCAACTGGGATTGGAACTTTGGCCATTCCCCGAGCTGTGACATTCGCCACACCGCCCGCTTTGAATGCGGTGTGGTCGAAACCGCCCTGCGCCTTGAGGGGGGACGTGTGGCCGAACTGAAGATATACGGCGACTTCTTTGGCATCCGTGACAAGGAGGAACTTGAACAACTTCTCATAGGCCTACCCTATGACAGAACTGCCCTACTCACCGCACTGCAAGGGCTTGATGGCGGTATAGGGCAATACATTTCGGGACTTTCGGTCGAGCATTTTTGCGATTTGCTACTGGGCTCATAACATAACAATACAGATTGGAGATGTAAACATGGCGGTTAAAGATTTTGTGGAAAAATATTATATTGATGATGGCAACAACTGCGCCGAGGGAATTTTGCGCTCGGCCAATGAGGCTTGGGGGCTTGATTTGGACGAAAACACCTTCCGTGCTGTAGGCGGTTTTGGTGGTGGGTGTGGATGTGGGGAGCTGTGCGGTGCCATAGCCGGTGGCATCGCCGCCATGGGGTTTTTATATATCCCACTCGGCGGTTCTTCACACGACAGCCCCGATATGTCAAAAAAGGCCACCCTACTCATAGAAAAATGCAAAAAAGAGATGGGTAGCCTGCGCTGTGAGGAGATAAAACCCCGCATGTTTGTCGAGGGCAAACGCTGTCTTGGGGCAGTGGAGCTGGCAGCAAAACTGCTTGAGGAAGTAAAAGATACCTCTGTGGAGGAATAAGACTTATGTCAAAAAAAGAAAAGTTTTTAGCCATCCTCGGTGGCATCACCCTCGTGGTGGTGTTTGTCACCTGGGCGGTGGATAGGGTGACGCTATCGAGAAATAGCAACGTCATAGGAGAGACGCTTACCTCCATCACCGAGGAGCAGGTGACACTCGGGGAGGTTCTACCCTTTGAGTGGGACACGCTCTACACCTTCCCGCCCTACACCTCTTTGGAGGAGATTGCCTTTACGGTGGGGTTTAACAGCCCTCATTTAAATGAGAATATGGTAAGTGAGGGTATGGTGCACCTGTTGTTTGTCAGGGACAAGCGGGTAGTGGCAAGTGTGCTTGACTATCCCGATGCGCTTGGGTATAGTGTAAGTTTTGACGAGGTTATCCACAATGACGAGCAGGCATTGTTTGAGGTGGCACAGAGTGACGGCATAACCCACCTTACGCATATCGAGTGAGCAAAAAACATCTCCCATCCGCAAACTGTGGCGGGTGGGAGTTTTTTTGTCGTATTCTACATTTTTAAGATGTTCTCCCCCAGCCCCTTGAGCTCCTCCTCATTATGGGTAACAATTAGGGTGGTGCGCCCACGGCGATTATCCCGCATGTAGTCGCTCACTATGGCCAGTGTGGTGGCATCAAGTCCCTTGAAAGGCTCATCGAGGACAAGCAGTTCACCGTCAGACAGCAGTGCCCTTGCTATGGCCACCCGCCGTTTTTGTCCGCCCGAAAGTTGTGCCACGGGTCGTGAGAGTGTTTCGCCCAAACCAAGCCCGGCAAGGTGGTCTGCGGCCTGTTTTTTTGTGAGAGTGGGACAGGCCATGGTTAGGTTTGTGAGGGGGGTAAACATCTCACAAAGGCGGTTTTCTTGAAACACCGCCGCCGCTGTGTCGGGCAGGCCTGTTATGTTCCCGCTGTCGGATTTTTGCAGTCCGAGCAGTATGTTCAGCAGGGTGGTCTTGCCACAACCCGACGCCCCCATGATGGCGGTTATCTGCCCATGGGGAAAGGTGGTCGAGAAGCCGCTGAGCACCTGTGTATCGCCATATGATTTACATAGCCCACTTATCACGATATCAGTCATCATTGACCCTCCCATCTATTAAATCCAACTTGAAATAGCCACATGAGACATTTTTCGAGCCCGACACTCAGCAGTACCACCACAAGTGTCCAAGCGAAAAGATCGGGGGAACTGAAATAGACTTTGGCCTGATAAAGCTGTTCACCCATGGACCCTGTGGGTATGCCGATGACCTCGGCGGCCACACCTGCTTTCCATGCAAGGCCCATCGACACCCCACAAGCCGACAACAGATAGGGGCGCAGGTGGGGCAATGTGATATAAACGGCCACCCTGTGTCTACTCATGCGGTATACCTTTGCCATTTCAAGCAATTTTGGGTCGATGCTATGTAGGCCGGTGTGCAGATTGGTGTATACGATGGGTAGCACCATCAAAAATGCGATAAAGACCGACAACTGGGCCGAGGAAAGCCATATAAGGCAAAGTATGGTAAAGGAGGCCACTGGGGTGGCCTTTATAAGCGACATCCATGGCCAAAGCAGGGTTGCCACAAAGCCAAAGCGTGCGGCAAGGGCGGCTAAAACCGAGCCTACCAAAATGCCCAGTATATAGCCACCCATGACACGCAGCAGTGAAAAGAGCACCGCAGACCAAAAATCGGCCGTCGGCAACAGCTCCCCAAGCCGTACCACCACCGTCGTCGGGGCGGGCAGCAACAATTCTTGGGAGAGCAGTAGGGCGGCGATTTGCCATGTCGCCACCGCCACTATCACCGCTATAATTTTATGAAATCTTTTAGCCGACGTAATAAAATTCATCCCCCGGGAGGGTTCCGCCGACCGCTTGTGCATTCTGTTCATAAATCACCGTCAAATATCCCTCTAAAGAGTTTCGAAGCTCGGCGCCATCAAGGTAAGTGATGTTGCATTCGGGTAGAGCTTTTTCGGCCACAGCCGCACCCACTATGCCCACCTTCTCGACAAGGACAGCGGCCTCGGTCACATTGGAGTTTACATATTCAATAGACGCTGCATATTCCTCAAGGAAAAGTGCCACATTCTCGGGGTTTTCCTCGATAAAACTGCGCCGTCCCACCAGCACACCTGTCACGATTTGACTCTGGACACCGAGGTCAGACCACAAATCGTTGAGATCAAACACCACCCGCATGTCGGGGAGCTGACTGCCCGCCGCTGTGACATAGGGCTGAGGAAGCATAGCGATTGCAGTGTTATCCTGCTGCATCAGTGCCACAATCTCGGCAGGTTCGCTCTTCCATTCGATGGTCAGATCGGTGTCGGGGTCAATGCCGTTTTGGGTGAGGATAAAGCGTAAAGTATATTCGGGGGTGGAACCCTTGCCTGTAGCATAGAGGGTTTTGCCCTTTATATCCTCGATGTCGGCAAGAGTTTCACCCTGCTCGACAATATACAGCACCCCAAGGGTGTTGGCCGCCAGCACCATTATTTCACCCTCGGTGTTGTTGTGCAGTACCGAGGCCAAATTGGAGGGCACTGCCGCAAAATCGAGCTCCCCTTGTATGAGTTTTGGGGTGATCTCATCGGCCGAACCTGCTATGGTGAAGGTGTAATCATTGCCGGCTATGCCCTGCTCGGCATCCTCAATGAGACCCACCATTCCCATAGTGGTGGGGCCTGTCAGTCCACCTATGCGTATGGCTACAGGCTCTATAGCCTCGGGTTCGGGTTCGGACTCAACCGCACTCTCTTGTGCAGGTGCTTCGCTGACCTCCCCTGTGGGGGCGAGCGGTTCGGACGACCCACACCCCGCAATCATTACCAAGGATAGCACAAGTGCCGT
The DNA here is from genome assembly GCA_964370005.1 of uncultured Oscillospiraceae bacterium. Classification (GTDB taxonomy): domain Bacteria; phylum Bacillota; class Clostridia; order Oscillospirales; family Ruminococcaceae; genus Heteroruminococcus. Next base: position 1,187 of record CAYJGR010000086.1, on the reverse strand, counting down.
CAGTATAAGTGTAATTTTTTTCATGTCGTATCTCCTTTTATATTCACTGTTTTGTTGTGACTGTTTTACTGCTTACCCCATCGAGCATACCTATTTTGCCCGACAGAGAACTGGTGATGTCGGGTGGTGCATCGAGCACCACGCAAATTACCGATACCTCACGATGGCGACAAGGTATCCCTATACGCCCGATAATATGCGGTGAAAATCCGTGCAGTAGCTTATTGATTTGCTCAACCGCACCCGGGTTTTCCACCAAGATGCTCACCACCGCAATACGATTATCTATGTCCATTATCCCACATCTCCTTTGTATTATTGCCAAATCTCTGCCCGACAAAACAAAAAAACCGTACCTCAAAAAGGCACGGAATTATCCATCGCAACAGCTCCCGTCGCCTTTGTGCTCGGGCGCACACCCAAACAGTCAGAACGCAAGTTTATTATGTATCCAAATCACCGCAGGAAACCCTTTGGCCTCGGAACGCCCTCATTATAGACTATTTTTGTGTAAATTGCAAGGGGGTGGGGGGATTTTGTTTGTCACCCGCTCTCTGTGTGCTTTATCTCTCAATTTCCACCCTGTACACATTACATCATCTTTCAATCTATATTGGGTACTCGCCGCGCAATATCGGAAAGTTCACAATCCAATATAGTGCATAATTTATCAAGTGTAGCAGTTGTTACATTGCCATTTTCACGCAGTTTTGCAATGGTTTTGGTGTTAAATCCATGATCTTCTCGAAGTCTATATGTTGAAACACCTTTTATCTTCATAGTGTCCCACAATCTATCAAATACAATAATTATCATCACCCCCTTGACTATCACAATTATGAGCTATATAGTATTCATATATAAGTAGGCGATAGTGTTCATATTGGAGGTAAACTTATGATGAATTTGTTTGAGTAGATAGAAAACAGACTGTCAAAAACCGAAAACCTACCCGACTCGGAGGGAGGGATAGTGTGAAAGGGAACCGTCAGGGTTCTCTTTCGCATCGAGCGTAAGCGGATAACCCGCTCCCGCAGGAGCATATTTTGTGCGTACTTGGGCACAAAATGGCATCGTGTCAGCGATGCTTTCAGCTTGTCAAAAAAGTCCTGGGGACTTTTTTGACAAGCTGAAGAGTTTCTCCGCAATGGAGAAACTCTTAAGTGAAAAAGCCTTATTGGAATTTA
>CAYJGR010000085.1:0-6612 GCA_964370005.1 uncultured Oscillospiraceae bacterium | reverse complement strand
GAGCGTAAGCGGATAACCCGCTCCCGCAGGAGCATATTTTGTGTGTACTTCAGCACAAACTGACCCCACCTGCTCTCAAAAGGGAGCAGGTGGGGTCAGTTTGCGGTTGGGTTAAACCTTAGCGTTATCAAGCAGGCAGGCCCTTGTGTCGTTTGTCCATTTGAGGTAACTGGCCGTAGTGCTGAACATCATATCGAGTTTTGGATTATAGGTCATGACCGTCTTTTGGATATCACTGCCGTCATTTGGAAGTTGCGCCATGGGACAATCCTCACAGGGGCTGGAGCGCCCTCTAAACACTTCATAGCAAGGTCGCCCTATACTGCCGGTATCGCCTGTGACCGAGGAGGCTTTTTTGTTGAGGAATAGAACGGTGTAGTCATGTTTATCTATTACGTACACATAGTTATCCGAACGATCAATCACGGTTGTGATGGCTTTGAGGTAATCCTCCAAATCGTGGTTACGAAGCTGTCGGCGGAAAAATACCGATATCAAATTGCAAAGAATTTTCAGCTCTTCCACTTGTTCGGATGAAAGGGATAACGGCTTTGCAAAATTGACAAAGCTGACAAATGCCAACAAATCACCTTCATCAATGAGGGGGAGGATATATTGAGATTTGCAGTCTTTTATACCGATATAATTTCGCTGGGTTATTTCAAGGTTATCCATATTTTCGACGAAGAAACCACCATGTCGATTAAAGGCCTCAAGTAGGAATTGAGGAATTTGCGACGTCTTGAAATTACTGACCACAACATGGGAATCATCGGCTTGCATAGGTTGAAGTGCTACACGGTCGCTGTTGTGTTTTGTACAGTTGTACACATGAGTACGTTCGAATTTATATGTGCCCAAAATCAGTTCTAAGACCGAGCACAAAGCCGTTTGAATGTCGGGAGATTTGTGTAAAATTTTGAAAACATTCTCTATATAATTTTTCTCAGGGGTATTATCCACAGTGGTCACGCTGTCTATGGCCGTGCGGGTGGACATATGTGGTGTAAATTCGCTGCCCGAGTAAATCGTGGCGGTGTTTTTACCCTTATTTTTTGACTCATAAAGCGCACTGTCAGCCTTTTGATATAGTTCATCGAATGCATCGCCATGGCGTGGGAAAATCGAAATACCAACACTGCAACACACCTTATAAGGGGCATCTCGATATGTGCTTTCGATGGACTGACACAGCTGGGCTGCTTTGCTCATCACAACAGGAATAGAGCAGGTGTGTTTCATAAATACCATAAACTCATCGCCGCCCACACGCCCTACGATGTCGTCGTCACGGAATATCGTGTTTATGATATCCACGATTTCACACAGCACGGTGTCACCATAAACATGACCCATATTGTCATTGACCGATTTGAAGTCGTCAACATCCAATATAAGCAGGGCGCCGCTCTTTTGTTGCGACATGAATGAGATGATATTTTGATGGGTGGCCTGTTTGTTATAGGCACCGGTCAGCGAATCACGCTCGGCACGATTGCGCAGGTCAAGTTCCTCCTGCTTTTCCTCGTTTATGTTTTTAACGACGATAAGAGCGATGACATCGCCACTTTGTGCGTCCACTGATGTGTTGATGGCGGTATGTACCCAGACCACCTCACCGTCACGGACAATGCGACGATATTCGAAAGAATAATCAACGTTACCGTCATCATATTCTTTGAGGATGTTTTGGGGCATAAGGCGCATGGAGACCCATTCTATATCATCTTCATGAACAAAACTTTTTACAATTTGTGCAATGGCTTTGCTGTAATTAAGTGTACTGCTCATGGTATGTTCTTGACCACCGGAATACAAAACCGCCAATGTATCTTTGGTGCAGTTGACCTCATAGGAGGCCACGGTATCGCTGAGCACTATGCCCTTAAAAAAGGCCTCACGCATGGCACGTTTTTCAAGCATTTCGGTTTTTTCTTTGTATGAGTGGAAAATTTCAATTCTTACAAGGAAATAAAGCCCCCAATATGTGCAGGAAAGCATCACAACTGATACAATAATTTGATGGGGGATTATGCTATTGACGATATACGGATTCATATAAAGGGTAGAGTTAAAGAGCATATATATATTGAACAGCGCGAGTAAAATCGCAAGAAACAGCACATTTTTGGGGTTGTGCACCATCATCTTGGCATAAACGGGGTTGACAAGCTTTAGCATCGTCAGAGACATCAGACACATCACCAGATAAATAACCACCAATGTTATGAATAAAAATTCCCCGTGTGACAGTACATAACATGAAAGCCCTGTGGCGGCGGCATACACGGCAGTGGTGACGGTTCGTATACATATCACATGAATCAAAACCGCCAAAATGCAGGCCATTTTTGAAATAATATTTGCCTTAAAAAATATTAATGTATTTATCACAAGAACTACAAAAACGCCAATATAGGTTACAAAGGACATGGTTTGGGTGATAGCGAGTCCAAGAAGGGTCACTGCCGCATACAATATGCTGTATATTATAGGGGCAAGCTTGTTATTATATCGAACTTCTAAGAATTGCATCCCAAGGGCGTATGCACACAAGCCATGCAAGAAAAACAATAAGAATAAAAGCGCATTTTGATCCCAAGCATATTCTGCCATCAAGCCATCCCCCTTTACTATGATAAACTGCTAATACTATAACGTAAGACATTATAACACAATTACATGTAGAATAAAAGCAAAAACATGTAAAATTTAGCAAATAACAATTAGCAAAAATAAACAATGCGCACATTGTGATGATGTGCGCATTGTGTGTTTATAAAAACGTTGATTTTTTCTCTACTCTATCCTCTTGATCAGTCGTCGGCCAACACCACGATATAATCCTGATCCTCGAAGGTGATCATCTCGGACTTTGAGGGATTAAGCAGAATTTCAAATGTGTCATCGAGCTGTTTTTTATAGCCGATGGCAATCTCATTGTTCGCCGCAACAATCGCTGTGACGGTGTAGAAATTCATAGGCTCATGCAGTTTTACATAGTGGGAAGCTTTTCTTATGTAAATCTCACTGCCCTCGGTGGTAAGTATTTCACGGAATACCTCCGATAGGTGACGGTTCTCGGATATTTGGGTCAAAATGAGGTTTATAATGTTGGAACCTATAACCAAATCATTCGCCTTTGCAACCTTTGCAAGTTTCTGATTGGCGGCATTTTTCATCTGGCTTGTGATATTAAAGACCTTGTCCTGTTTTTGGGCGATATCACGCAGATGTATAAGTTTAAGCAGAGTAATGGCATCCGAGGTCTCGGTGTCCAGTTCGTCCTCGCTGAGTAGGAGTACATGGCTTAAATCGCCACCGGTGAGACTGTCAAGGTTCTCTCGGGAGGTGATATCACAATCAACAAACTTAATATCAATATTAGAGAGCGACCGGGGCAAATCGGATAGCGACTCGTCAATGCCATCATTTGCCACCGTCACAAGCGAACCCTTTACAAAGTAGTTATCAAGCTCGGTGAGGATTTGACGGAGCATCTCATTTATACCCAACACCAAAATTTCCTCGGGTTTTTCTGACATGGGAACGGAGGAGCTGAGCGACTCGACACTGCCAAGGTCGGGTTTTTGGGTGAGAGTTTTGGCCATGCCGTCGTCCTCGACGAGCAGTATCAGACTGTCGCCGGCCTGTAGCATGGTGTAATTATCGGGATTTATAACAACCTGGTCACCCCGCTTGTAACCGAATACAACAGCCTGCTCGAACATGGTCAAGGTCTCTATGAAAGGCTTGCCGTCGAACTCGGCAAACACTTCAAAATACAGCTCGCTGCCACTGTAGTCAAACAGCTCTATGAGCACATTGGACAGGCCGGGTTGTCTACAGGTTTGGGCAATGATGCGTGAGATGGCATCCCGCACAAGTATCAGCTCGACATTGCCCTCACCGGCGATAGTGGCGGCCTCGAAGTTGGCTTTGTAGGTGATGGGGGCGACAATGCACTGACAGGTACGCTCGCCCTCTTGCGAGTCAAAATAGCTATTTATAGCCAAAATGGCTTTGGTGGTGATAAAATCTTCTTGTTGATTGATAATGACACTGCGACAGGTATCTATAGAGCATTTTTTGAGCATAGGTAGGTCGGTGATGTTACCTGTACGGCAGATGATGCGTGTGTTTTTGCAGTCGTCGATCTGTTCGGCTATAGCGGTTTCCATAGTTTCTTTGTCCTCGTCGGACAGCACCACAATACAAGCATCTTTGCGGTTTTCGTTTGCGCAAATGAGCTCGGATATAATGGTATAGATATTTTCATTAAAGCCTAAAATGATGGTATGATCTTTTTCTACCACAAGCGAGTTACCTTTTTTAAGAGATTGAAGTTTCTCCTCAAAGCCTGTGGTGATAATACCGATAAGTATACTGGTGATAAAAATACCACCGAGGGTTACTATCGACATAATTATAAGGAAAGAGACATCCGATGTATCGGTACCTGTGATGGTACCGGCATCGATGGTATGCATCACACTTGCCCAGATATTTTGCGAGATACTGCCATTGCCCATAGCAAAAGCGATGATACCCGCAAGCACAATTACAACAGTGGTGGCTAAAAACAAAATCCCCACAAGCGCCACCGCACCCTTTGACATTAGATTGTCAAACCTATAACGAATTATTTCCCCAAAAGTTCTTTTCTCCATAACATTACACCTCCATGGTTATTAAATATTATTTTAGCATTGTCCATAAAGTTTGTAAAGCAATGGAGATAAAAAAAGTCTGATTGCACATATTATAAGTCAAAGAATGACAAATCCGACAAAATTTGATAATATATTGGTAAAATAGGGGAGTGGGGGGGATAAGTTTTGACACAACGGGAGAGGCGGCTGTATTTAATAAATTATTTAGTGGGGGAGAACTCGAGATTTAATGCGATAGAAATACCCACAGACAGCGACGAGCAAAAAAAACTGCTGCGTGCGCTGTTTAATCTGCGTCCACCAAAGGCGATAGACGAGGAGTTTTTGGCGGTGCAGGATAGCTACTTACAAACGGAAATTGAGCACAGGGGCATAGTCGATAGCGATACATTTGCGCCCACAACATATAATGAACGGATATATATTTGGCAGGGTGATATCACGGCGCTTAAAGTGGATGCCATAGTAAATGCGGCAAATTCGGCACTGCTGGGGTGTTTCCAACCTCTGCATAATTGTATTGATAACATCGTTCACACACTGTCGGGCATACAGCTTAGACTGGCCTGCAATGAGCTTATGAACAAGCAAGGGCATGAGGAGGAGACGGGCAAGGCCAAAATCACGCCGGCCTACAATTTACCGAGTAAATATGTACTGCATACCGTGGGGCCGATTATCTCGGGGAAACTCACAGACCGAGACAAAAAGCTTCTCGCCGACTGCTACAACTCATGCCTTGAAGAGGCTGCAAAAAATGATGTTAAATCCATTGCGTTTTGCTGTATCTCGACCGGTGTGTTTTGCTTCCCACAGCAGGAGGCCGCCGAGATTGCGGTAAAAACCGTATCGACATTCTTGCAAAATAACAATAGCGATATAAAGGTGGTGTTTAATGTATTTACGGATAAAGATTTGGAGATTTATCAAAATATTTTGAGTTCATGAAGTTTAGCAATGCCTTAATAGTACAAAAAAATCCCCCACATGGGGGATTTTTTTTTGCAAATCGGCACTTTTGTACGATATAAAAAACTATTTGATTTGCTAAACTTTATCGGAATGAAGTGGAAATGCGCAATATCACGGTTTTCTCGCCTAAATCTCTCTTTGATGGCTGTTGGGTGCTTTGCACCTGTTGCAATAAAAAACAATTTTTTGAGGAGGAAACAAAACATGAAAAAGCTACTTGCTCTACTGCTCGCCCTGACCCTTGCACTGTCGACTGCTTCTGTGGCAATGGCCGAGCACATCTGGTGCGGCAACATCATTGGCGGTTGTGAACACGAGGGGGATGCCAATGGTCATCTGCAACCCGGTGAGTCCTATGGACTACTCGACATTGAGCCGGGCGGTGGCGGTGCTTACGATGGCACAATGGGAACAGTTTCGTCATATGCGCTTTCCAATATTTTGTCGAGCGCTCAGCCATATGATTATGTAACTGCATATGCTCCCGATGGCACAGAAATTGCAAATTCTACAGATTCTCTGTTTGGTCTTGGTGCGGGTGGATACACTGCAGACTATAACGCAGATGATGCAACCGATGGACTGCTTTCACTACCTTTTGAGGGCAAACTGGCCGCCAAGGTTTCGGTAGAGTGGGAAGTGGGCGGTGCTATGGTTGAGTCGGTACGCTTTGACAAGAATGCCGACATGGCTACAGCCCCAGGTCACGGCAACGTAGTAATCAAGCTCATGGAAAACTACACCATCGACACCCCCAAGGATCTTGTAGGTACAATCTACCTGACCGAGAAATCCGGCGGTGACGAAGAAGTGTTTGCGTTTGCCATTGACGCTCGTGTTTCCAACCACCTTGTAATCATCGACGGCCACTCCAAGGTTGCCGATGCGGCTGACGACGCCATCGAAGCCCAGGACAACACCATCTACAAGTGCAGCGAAGACGAGCCCGGCTATGTTGTATTTAACG
>CAYJGR010000084.1:0-6645 GCA_964370005.1 uncultured Oscillospiraceae bacterium | reverse complement strand
CGTACACCAAAACGGACAGTCCGCTGCCGATTTCGTTATAATTTCGGGAATGAATGTTCGGATATTAAGGAGGAAGTATCAAATGGATGCTTTGAAAATCATCTCTCAGGGAAGCCTGAAAGAGAACGCACCCGAAGTGCGCATCGGCGACACCGTAAAGGTTCATGTATGGATCAAGGAAGGTGAGCGTCAGAGAGTACAGGTGTTTGAGGGCACAGTTATCGCCAAGAAACATGGCGGTATCAATGAAACATTCACCGTTCGTCGTTTGGCTCATGGTGTGGGCGTGGAGCGTGTGTTCCCCCTACATTCCCCCAACATCGAGAAGGTGGAATTGGTTCGCAGTGGTCGTGTACGTCGTGGTAAGCTTTATTACCTGCGTGACCGTGTGGGCAAGGCTGCCAAGGTCAAAGAAATCATCCGCAGATAAGCGGTGGCAGAAAAAAAGGGGCGTTATACGCCCTTTTTTGCTATAAAAATACAAGTTTACACACTATAAAAAACGAGGTAGCGGTATATGGAAAAGAAAGAAAAGGTGTTTTCATTAAAACATGAGGTGATGGACTGGGTCGAGACCATCATATGGGCGGTGGTGGCCATTGTACTCATATTTACATTTGCAGCCCGCACGGCAGTGGTGTCGGGCGATTCGATGAACCCCACATACACGCACCTTGACCGCCTGCTTATATCAAATATAGGCGCACCCCTACAGTCGGGGGATGTGGTAGTTTTTACCGTACCCAGCAGCAGTGAGAACTATATCAAGAGAGTGATTGCCACCGAGGGTCAGACCATAGATATCGATTTTGGCACAGGTGCGGTGTTTGTGGACGGCATCATGCAAGAAGAACCTTACATCGCCGAGCTCACCCATGTGCAAGGCGATACCGAGCTACCCGCCACAGTGCCCGAGGGTCATATATTTGTGATGGGTGATAATCGCAATTATTCCAAGGATAGCCGTTTTGCCGATGTGGGCATGGTGGACACCCGCCTTGTACAGGGCAAGACATATTTGCGCTTTTTCCCCGTAGAGAGCTTTGGGACGGTGGAGTGAAAGACTATTAGCCATTAGTCATATTTTTAGGAGGTACACCCCATGCAGGAAATATCGGTGCAATGGTTTCCCGGGCATATGGCCAAAACCAGGCGGCTTATGCAGGCCAATCTAAAACTTGTCGATGTGGTGGTCGAATTGTGCGATGCCCGCATACCTATGAGCAGTCGTAACCCCGAGATGGACAAGCTTACCCATGGCAAACCAAGGGTCATTTTGCTCAATAAATGTGATGCCGCCTCCGAGGCCGCCACCCGCCGCTGGATAGCCCATTACGCAGGGCAGGGCATACCGGCCATCGCTACAGATTGCCGCAGTGGCAAGGGGCTTAATGCCTTTTTTCCCATTGTGCGGGAGGCAATAAAGGATAAAATTGCACGTTGGCAGGGTAAAGGTATGGTGGGACGCCCTATCCGTATCATGATTGTGGGGATACCCAATGTGGGTAAATCGTCGCTTATAAACCGTCTGGCCGGCAGTCGTCGTGCCAAGGTGGAGGATCGCCCCGGTGTAACTCGTGGTAAACAGTGGGTAACTCTGGATAAAGGCATAGAGCTCCTTGACATGCCGGGGGTACTCTGGCCTAAGTTTGAGGATAAGGCAGTGGGGGAGCGGTTGGCCTTCACAGGGGCGGTCAAGGATGATATTTTGGATGTGGAATATCTGGCGGTACGCCTTTTGGAGGTGTTGCGCCATACTTCATTGCCACTTCTAAATGCCCGCTATAAGCTACAACCCGAGGATTTGCAGGGGGACAGCTACGACCTGTTGTGTGCCGTGGGCAGACGGCGGGGGATGCTCATAGCCGGCGGGGAGATTGACACCCACCGTGCCGCCATAATGATTATGGATGAGTTCCGTGGCGGGGTTATAGGCCGCATCACCCTCGAACTACCCGACGTTCCCAAACCTGTGGAGGAATCAAAGTGAGTAAACAAAAAAGCAATACATCGCTTTTTGAGCACGACAGAGAGCTGTGCCATGGCACGGCTTTGTTGCTTTGTGGCATCGATGAGGCGGGCAGAGGACCGCTTGCGGGTCCCGTATGTGCGGGGGCTGTGGTGCTACCGTCCGATTTTTCTCACCCGTATCTCACCGATTCAAAAAAACTCAGCGAGAAAAAAAGGGAAGTGCTGTTTGAGGAGCTGACCGCACATGCACATTTTGGGGTGGGGTATGCCTCGGTCGAGGAGATAGAACAGCACAACATACTTGGGGCGACGTTTTTGGCCATGGGCAGAGCATATGAGGAGCTGTGCGCAAAACTGCCCGCAAAGCCCGATTTGGTGTTGGTGGATGGCAACCGCCCACCACCCATACAGGCGAAACTACAAACCCTTGTGGGTGGGGATGGTCTGTCGGCCTGCATAGCGGCGGCCTCAGTTATAGCAAAAGTAAGCCGTGATCGCTATATGCTACAACTACATGAGCAGTACCCGCAGTATGGTTTTGCGGTACATAAAGGCTACGGCACAAAGGTTCACAGACAGAGCATATTAGAGCATGGCCCCTGCCCCGCCCACAGAATGAGCTTTTTGGGCAAGATACTCGGAGGTGGGGTATGATTCGGCACGAGCATGGGCGCATGGGCGAGGAACTTGCACGCACTGTGTTTGCCGATAGAGGATGGGTGATTATTGAGCAAAACTACTGCTGTAAGGGTGGGGAGCTTGATTTTGTGGCGACCAAGGATGACGTACTTGCCTTTGTTGAGGTGCGTGCCTGCAAACGAGATGGTATGGTATTGCCGGTGGAAACCATCACACCAAAAAAGCGAAAAAGAATAATAACCGCCGCATATAATTATTTATACCGCAATCCGCATTTAGAGGAGTTTCAACCCCGATTTGATTTATTTTTAATCATAATTGATGGCGACACACCCGACACATGGGAGTGGGAACACATGGCGGGGGCGTTTGATACCTCGGATATATATTGTGCGGGGTCGCACTGACCCTGCCCCCCTCCCGCACACAAAGGACGTGTGCTCCCTCCCCCTTGGGGGAGGCGACGCAGGAAAAATTGGCATAAACAAAACGCCAAACCCCGCACCACACATTGTAGGGGGCGACGCCCTCGTCGCTCCGACGTTGCAGCAACAGCAGTGCCTATGCAGTATGCTATGGAAAGAAGTGACATATGAAAATTTTTGATCTTCACTGTGATACCCTGACCGAATGCCATAAACGCCATCTGTCACTACGCAACTCCCGCACACAGCTGTCACTCGACCGCATGGGGCGGGGGGAATGGCGACAGGCCATGGCTGTATTTATGCCCGACTTCCTGCGGGGGGTCTGGGCGGATGTTTATTTTGATATGGTGTGTAGGTTTTGGCGGCGGGAGCTTGTGCGTCATGGGGGTTTGGTTCGGGTGGTAGATGACCTGTCGTCCGAGATATCGGGCGATAAAATAGAGCTTTTTCTCACAGTGGAGGGTGGTTCGGTGCTAAGGGGCAAAGAGGAGCGAATACCGCTACTTGCCCGCCGTGGGGTGCGTATGCTCACTCTGACTTGGAACGGCAAAAACGAACTGGGTGGAGGTTGTCTTGAGGATATAGGCCTTACAGACTTTGGACGGCGTGCCGTACCGATTTTAGAGCAAAACAATATTATAATAGATATTTCTCACCTCGGAGATAAGGGTTTTTGGGAGGTGGCGGAGCTGGCAAAACGGCCATTTTTGGCCAGCCATTCAAATTCCCGCACGATACATGACCACCCCCGCAACCTCACCGACAGGCAGTTTTTAGCCATCGTGGAGGCAGGGGGGATTGTGGGGCTTAATTTTTACATAGAGTTTTTAGGTAGGGGAGAGACGGTGCATATGCCAAAAACTCTCATGGCACATATAAACCATTTTGTGGCCTTGGGAGGGGAAAATCATATAGCACTCGGGTCGGATTATGACGGTGCAGAGCTTGCTTTTTATATCAACAGGAGTGAAAAGCTTGAAAAAGCAGTACAAACTATGGTAAAATCGGGACTGGACTACACATTGGCCGAGAAAATCTGCCATAAAAACGCCGAGGATTTTTTCAGGCGTTATAAAAACAGCGCACACGGAGGGGTAGACAATGAAATATTGCAGCACAAGGGATAAAAATGTCAGCATCAATTCGGCCGAGGCCATACTAAAGGGCATTTCGACCGAGGGGGGACTTTTTGTGCCCACCGACCTGCCCAAATTTTCAACAAGCGAGCTTACAGCGCTTTGTGATATGGATTATGTGGGACGAGCCTGTGATATATTGGCAAGGTTTTTGACTGATTTTACAGCACAGGAGATTAAAGACTGTGTGGGACAGGCTTATGCACCCGAGCGTTTTGACCATCCGGATATCGCACCCATAGCCAAGGTTTCGCAGGGGAATTATTTGCTTGAATTGTGGCATGGTCCCACATGTGCATTTAAGGATATGGCACTGCAACTACTACCCAGACTCATGGTGACCTCGGCTAAAAAGCTGGAGGAAAAGCGTGAGATAGTGATATTGGTGGCCACCTCGGGCGACACCGGCAAGGCGGCACTCGAGGGCTTTTGTGATGTTGAGGGCACAAGGATGATGGTGTTTTACCCCGAGGAGGGTGTAAGCCCCATGCAAAAGCGCCAGATGTGTACCCAAGAGGGCAAAAATGTCTGGGTGTGTGGCATACGTGGGAATTTTGACGATGCCCAAAGCGGAGTAAAGGCTATATTCACCGACAAAAAGACCGAGGCAGAGTTTGCACAAAATGGCAAGATGCTCTCGAGTGCCAATTCGATAAACTGGGGTCGTCTCGTGCCGCAGGTGGTCTATTATGTCAGCGCTTACTGTGACATGGTAAAATCGGGTGAAATTGCTATGGGCGAGGAGATAAATGTCACTGTCCCCACGGGTAATTTTGGCAATATATTGGCGGCCTATTATGCTCGTGAGATGGGACTACCCATAGGCAAGCTCATTTGTGCCTCGAATAAAAACAATGTGCTCACCGATTTTCTCACCACCGGCACATATGACCGCAACCGCACATTTTATGCCACAACCTCCCCCTCGATGGATATACTAATTTCCAGCAATTTGGAGCGTCTTTTATGGATACTTTCGGGCGATGAGGCCCTGGTAAAGGGCTTGATGGAGCAATTGTCGGCGCAGGGGTGTTACGAGGTATCGGCCGCGTTGTTTGGCAAGATAAAAGAGTTGTTTGAGGCGGGATTTTGTGACGATGATGAGGTGGATGCGACCATAGCAAATGTGTTTGATAAGCATTCCTACCTGTGCGATACCCACACGGCTGTGGCGGTCAAGGTGGCCGAGGACTACACCGCCCGCACAGGTGATAAGCGCAAAATGCTCATAGCCTCGACGGCCAGTCCTTACAAGTTTTCGGGGAGTGTGCTCGGTGCTCTGTCGCCCCAAAAAGCCACCGAGATAACCGACGAATTTGCTCAGGCCCAGACCATAGAGACCCTGACAAGAATGCCTATGCCCACACCACTGGCCGGCCTGCGTGACAAGGCGGTGCGCTTTACACAGGTTTGCGATAAGCAGGATATGTTAAAGGCTGTTAAGGCAGAGCTGTAAGAGAGGACAGATTGCCGGAGGAGAGAAGGGGCAACTAAGAACTAAGAGCTAATAGTGAAGAACGATGGAGTCGCTTTGCGACAAATTTGTATTTAAGATCAAGAGAAATGGCGCAATTTGGGTGCGTCCACCCCGCTTTTCCGCTTATGCGGCGGCGGGTTCGCGTACGTACATCAGCCCGCGACCAAACGGCGGTCACGGGCAACAGTACGCCCACGCCCCCACCACCACCTAACCAAAAAATCAGGGTGGAGGAGCTGTAAAAGGCTATTAGAACATAGAGAACAGAGAAGGTCAAGGACAACCGTGTGTGGTGTCCTTGACCTTCTCTATACTATATAATTAAACAATATCGGGGTTTACGCCAATTTCATCTATCCACGAAAATTCATCTACGCCCGGGGTAATGTGGGCATCACTGAATTTATCTGTATGGAAACGAATTTCGCCGGTGGAGGAATTGACCGAGAACTTAAAATCGGTATCTTTGGCGGCTTGCGACTTGGCTACACCGATGTTTATATGATCACGTCCGGCACCCCACTCGTTGGAGTCGCCCACGTCGATATTGCTCGAGAGCCTACCGCCGACATCCTGTAGCAAGTTAATCTCAAACTGCTGATCTCCTGGATTGCGCACATTGTAGGTATCATCAATATAAAGACGCCCCGAAATATCCAGCGCATCGAACTCATCGGTTTCCCACACAAAGAAAACCCAAGTGTTATGGGGCACACCGTTTTGGGGATCAGCCATGGCCACGGTGGCGGCGGTCATGATGTGGTTGGCAATCTGCAAATCGTTTGACTGGCGGGAACGTTCAACATACCGCAAATAACTGGGCACCGCCACCGCCGCCAACACAGCAATTATAGCAATTACAATTAAAAGCTCAATTAAGGTAAATCCCTTATTTCGACCACGAAGCAAAATCTTTTGCATATGCATAATAATCTCCATTCTGTGCAAGCACAAAATATATTATAATAAGCGACTTTATATCAAGTACATAATA
>CAYJGR010000083.1:0-6880 GCA_964370005.1 uncultured Oscillospiraceae bacterium | reverse complement strand
AGTTGATGGTGCTTACGGTGGATTTGTCCAACACTATGTTTAGGCCTTTGGTGACAGAACTTACTTGAATGCTACTTAGGTCTGCATTTGTGAGAGTTAGCGTTTTGGTGGAGTTGTTGTATGATACGCCGTCGATTTCGCCTGATGTGAAGTAGCCGTTGGTGGCGTCTTCAATGCTCATCCTGTTATCGTCCCTGTCGGTTATGTTCACCGCTACAGTGTAACCGCTTGTCGGCATAGGCGCACCAAATGTCTGCATTGGGGGCATCCCCACAACAACAGTAATGGTGGGCAGTGCTACGCCCTCGGCCAGGGTGTATGCGGGGTCGAGGGTGGGGGTGTATATAAATTCACCTGTTTCTTTGGTGGTAAATTCTTTGTTGGGTGTCCACTCCACCACTTTTATATCTATGGTGGAGAGGGTGGTGACGATTTCGCTTGCAAGCACGCCGTTTGTCTCCTCAAGGCCACCTGCGGGGCTTGCGGTCTCGGGGTCAATACCACCTGCGGGGGTAGAGACATCAATGCTACCCGAGGGTGTGGCGGGGTCGGGGTCAAGGCCACCTGCGGGGGTGGCGACATCAATGCTACCTGCGGGGGTTGTGGTCTGCACCGTGGCTGTGATGGTATCGGGCAGGGTTGGTAGCTCCTCGCTGTCGGGGAGGATATACTGGGTGGCCAGCTCCTCGGGCAACTCGGCAAAGCCTATGATGGTGCTATCTGACGGCGCACTTGCCCACACCGGTATAGTTTGCAAAACAAGGCTAAGTATTAAAGCTACAGCAAGCAACTTTTTGAGGTTTTTCATTTGTACTCCTCCTCTTTTTGGTTTTGTCTATTTCACTTTAGTTATAAATGAGTATTAAAGGCCGTTTATGGTATCTGCAAGGTAGTTAAGACCGGATGAGCTATAGAAAAACAGGTCGATTTCTTTATTTTTGAAGGCTTGGCGGATTTCCTGCGCTGAACCCGGGTAACTTTCTTCATCCACTATCAGGGCTACTCGGCATTTGGGGGCGACCTCTTTTATTTGAGCGGAGCGACCCAGCCAGTCGTCGAGGGTGATGGGTGGGTAGTCACGAACCTCGGCAATGAAGACATCGGGGGCAACACTGCGACAGTAGGACACACAGCTGTCCGCATCGATCACGACATCAACGCTGGCTTTGTGCTCGCCGTTTTCGATAGCACTTTTGACCCCCGAGGCCAGCAATTTGTTTTGGATATACGAAACGATTTTACGCATGTGGTCACCTCCAGTGGTCACAATAAAGCTGTTCAAAAAGTCGCTTGGAGAAATAGCCTAAATTCCACGCATCTGATTGTGCATAATGCACTAATTATCATTTAATTGTACATATTTTGTTACATTATAAAGGTTTTGCGGAGTTATTATATCGTATAAAAGTGCAGGGTATTTAAAAATTTATTAGGAGTTATTTTCCCTGCCATGATTTTGGGGTAGGGGGTGGTTTTGGCGGGGGCGTACCGATGCCCGTGGGCGGTGTTTGGCCACGGGGTTATGTACGTTCACGGCAAAGCCGTCAAAAGCGAGAACTCTGCAAATGGGTCGGATAGCACATTGATTATCTAAGGTAAGTTGTTTTCACAAACATAAACATCAAATACATTTACTGCGCTATCTTCTTTATGGTTAAAACTTTGCTCGGGCAAGTCCGAAAATCTCAATTATGTGATTATTTTAACGACATTTTGTTCTTGGTAAAATTTAGTTTTTTTACTAAATACCACTTGCTTTTTAAGGGCATTTCATAGTATACTAAAGATACCCAGAAGGAAGGTTTTCTGACTTTGCGGTAAACTGAAAATGATATATCTAATGATAAGGGTAAACCTGAAAGCAAGATGGTCATTTGTATGCTTTGCATTTCTATGCAAGGGCACTTTTTTACATACAAAACTCCCATCACCTGCTTTTTGGTGAAAGGGAGTTTTTTTATGAGCAGAATTGCAGTCATCGGTATCATTGTAGAAGATACCACCAAGGTCGAGCAGGTCAATAGGCTACTCCATGAATACGGAAAGTGGATCATCGGCAGAATGGGCATACCATACAAACACCGAGAAATCAACATCATCAGCGTTGTTTTGGACGCCCCACAAGAAACCATAAGCGCCCTCTCGGGAAAAATAGGCGCCCTCCCGGGTGTTTTGGCAAAAACGAGCTATTCAAAGGAGTTTTTAGATGAATAAAGAACAATTGATAGAGGCGCTTGGTGCGAAGGATTTTTCCCCTTATTACAAAAAGGCGAATGAAATCAAAGAGCATCTCTATCAAAAAGACGTTTATATCCGTGCCATCGTCGAATTTTCCAATCATTGCAGGATGGATTGCTCCTACTGCGGACTAAATCATCACAATGCAGGCATAGAGAGATTTCGCATGACCGCAGAGGAAATCATCCAAACAGGAATCGCTGCATGGGAAGCCGGCTATCAAACACTTGTGATGCAATCGGGCGAAGATCCGTATTTCACCCCTAAATTATTGGGAGAAATTATCAAAGAGATCAAGAAAACAGGTATCACGATCACACTTAGTTGCGGAGAGCTCCCCTACGAATCGTATGATTATTTGAAATCTTGCGGTGCAGATCGCTATCTTTTGAAGCACGAATGTAGCGATCCCGATATTTATCGCACCCTACATCATGTCAGCACATGGGAAAACCGCATCCGATGTCTTAGAGATCTTAAAAAGATTGGCTACGAAACCGGAAGCGGATTTATGATCGGATTGCCTGAACAAACACTTGCGACCATCGCCGACGATATCTGTCTACTGGCGGATATTGGGTGTGATATGGCCGGGATCGGACCTTTTATTCCACATCCGATGACGCCGCTTAAACATCTGCCAAGCGGAAGCACCGAGCTGACAAAACGTGCGGTTGCCTTGAGTCGGATAGTGATGGAAAGAATCAACCTACCGGCAACGACATCCCTGGGCGTATTGGATCAGCGAGAAAAAGCACAGATTTTTTCCTGTGGCGCAAATGTTGTTATGAAAAAAGTAACCCCTGAGCCATATAAATCACTTTACGAAATTTATCCCGCAAGGTTCAAACCAACAAACATCGTAGAAGAGAGAAAGGAGTTAGAGGCACAAATCAGAGCTTTGGGTTGTGTGCCTGTGTGAAAAATATGTATGATATCAAATCCAGTATAGCCGAAGAATTCATCAGCGATTCAGAAATACTTGAAAGCTTGAAGTGTGCAGAAGATGCAAAAACAAACAGGGCATTGGTAGAGTCGATTTTAGAAAAAGCAGCTTTGAGAAAGGGGCTAAATCATAGAGATGCAATTGTACTTTTGCTCAACGAAGATCCCGATATTACCGAGCGTGTGTTTGCGCTGGCAAAAGAGTTTAAGCAAGATATTTACGGCAACCGCATCGTCCTTTTCGCACCGCTGTATTTGGCAAACTACTGTGTAAACGGATGTGTCTACTGTCCATATAACCACAATAATAAAACAATTCACCGCAAAAAATTATCCCAAGAAGAGATTGCAAAAGAAGTGCTTGCACTGCAAGACATGGGACATAAAAGATTGGCGTTGGAAAGCGGTGAAGACCCACAAAATTTGCCGATCGAATATATTTTGGAATCCATCCACACCATTTATAATATCAAGCATAAAAACGGTGCAATTCGTCGGGTGAATGTCAATATCGCCGCAACAACTGTCGAGAACTACAAAAAACTACATGAGGCAGAAATCGGTACTTATATTTTGTTCCAAGAAACATATCACAAGCCGACGTACCTGCAGCTGCACCCGACGGGTCCAAAGCACAATTACGCTTATCACACAGAAGCGATGGATCGTGCGATGCAAGGCGGGATTGACGATGTTGGAGTTGGGGTATTGTTTGGACTCAACTTGTATAAGTATGATTTTGTCGGACTTTTGATGCACGCCGAGCATTTGGAGGCTTCTTTTGGGGTTGGTCCACACACAATCAGTGTGCCTCGCATCTGTCCTGCGGATGGCGTGGATGTCGATGATTTCGACAACTCCATTTCCAATGAAATCTTTGAAAAAATCATTGCTGTTCTTCGGATAAGTGTTCCTTATACAGGCATTATTATGTCTACCAGAGAATCTAAAGCCATGCGCGAACGCGGCATAGAAATCGGGGTATCGCAAATCAGTGGTGGCTCCAAAACCTCGGTTGGTGGCTACGCTGAGCAAGAACCGGAAGAAAACAACTCCAAGCAGTTTGATGTTTCTGACACCCGAACTTTAGACGAAGTCGTGGATTGGTTGATCCAAACAGGCCATATCCCCAGCTTTTGCACCGCTTGCTATAAATTGGGCCGAACAGGCGATCGTTTCATGGCACTCGCAAAAAGCGGGCAGATAAAAAATGTCTGTCAACCCAATGCACTCATGACATTGAAGGAATATGCGATAGATTATGCCGACGATAACACAAAAGCCAGAATCGAAAATCTGATCAAAACAGAAATAGAGAATGTGCCAAATGAAAAAGCAAAAGAAGTTGCAAAAAATCATTTGGTGTCCATAGAGTCAGGCAAAAGAGATTTTAGATTTTAAGGAGAGAAAAGGATGAGCTTACAAAATACACCTTGCGCCAATCGGCTCCATATCGCTATTTTCGGCAAGCAGAACAGTGGGAAATCCACATTGCTTAATGCAATTACAAATCAAGATTTTGCCATCGTCTCGGAGGAAAAAGGAGCAACGACAGACCCTGTTTACAAGGCGATGGAGATTGCAAAAGTGGGCCCATGTATGCTTATTGATACCGCAGGATTTGACGATAGTGGCAGCCTTGGTTTGCTTCGCGTTGAAAAAACGAAGCAAGTTTTAGATAAAACGGATATTGCCATTTTGGTGATCACTGACACTGATTTGGAAAAAGAACGCCAATGGGCAAAGGCCATTGTAGAAAAGAAGATCGCACTTCTTGTGGTCATCAATGACTTTGGGGATGGCGATGCACTCAAAATGCTTTGCAAGACGACATTTGGCAAAGAAGCAATCCTTTTGAACGCAAAAAAGCGCGAAGGCATCGACTCTTTGGTAGACGCTATTTTATTGAATATGCCCGAAAAATTCGATGAACTGAGCATCACCCAAGGGCATGTGAAGCCAAATGATTTGGTTTTACTTGTTATGCCGCAAGACATCGGCGCTCCAAAAGGCAGATTGATTTTGCCACAGGTGCAAACGACAAGAGATCTTTTGGATCATGGATGTATCGTAATCTCTGTCACAGCGGACAAAATGGAGGAGGCATTGACAAAGCTACAGTCCCCACCCGATCTGATCATCACGGATTCTCAAGTCTTTCCATACGTCTATGAGCGCAAACCAAAAGAGTCCAGACTAACTTCATTTTCGGTTCTATTTGCAGCTTACAAAGGTGACCGAGATGTCTTTTTAGAGGGTTTACGACGATTTGAATCCTTACCAAAAGACAAACATCGCTATATTTTGATTGCGGAGGCCTGCACCCATGCACCGCAAACAGAAGATATTGGACGGGTAAAAATCCCGAATATCTTGCGCAAACAATACGGCGAATTAGCACAAATCGAAGTCGTTTCGGGAAATGATTTTCCGACAGATTTAGAAAAATATGATTTGGTCATCCACTGTGGCGGTTGTATGTTCAATCGAAGAATTATGCTTTCCAGACTTGCCAAACTCAAAGAAAGCAATGTCAACATCACAAACTATGGGATGTTTTTGGCAAGTGCAGCCGGAATATTGGATAAAATCGACCTGTAAATCAAGGCTTTTGGGCTAGCCCAAAGTTTTTATAAACCTCCAAATCGGTGTATGATAAATACAATCGGTTCGGAGGTTTTATTGTGGCAATGTGTGATTTGTATATCGTTTAATTGATATGATGTAATAAAGTGAGCAGTTGTTAATCAAACAATAATTTTTTAAATTTAAGGTATGGTTAAAGTTTCTTATATATACTCTGAACCGTAGCAAAGATTATAACAATTAAATCGGGGATTATTTTATGAAAAAAACCATTGCATTTTTATTGATACTCGCTATATGCGCAAGTCTTGTAGCGTGTCAAAGTTCGGACGCTGAAATTTCTACAGGCAACACAGATCAAATACAAGAAAGTCAGGTGAGCGAAAACAATGCCACACAAGGAGAAACACAAGAGCCAAGCGGACCTCCTCCCGGCGGCGATGCTGAAGGATCCGGCCCACCTCCGGGTGATATGCAAACTGTGACAAGCACTTATACAGTTGAAGAAGCCCAGGCGATAGAGGCTGACCTTGTGGCCGCTGTAGGTTATGAAGCCACTGTTGATGGATATCCTATTGTTGATACTAATCAGACTACATTTTTCTCAAATGATGCTATTATAGATGAGCCGGCCCAAGGGGATGCCTTCTATGGCCAAGATGCACAGTTTGTAGGCAATGCTCCAAGCTATACAGATAATGGCGATGGTACTGTTTCTGACAATGTAACAGGACTTATGTGGACTGGGGATCCGGGCGAAAAATTAACATGGCCCGAGGCCGTTGAACTACTGGAAGAATTAAACCAAAGCAATTATTTAGGTTACTCTGACTGGAGAATACCGACAATGAAAGAGCTTTATTCTTTAGTAGACTTTTCGGGAAACACAGGGACAAGTTCATCCACATCTACGCCATATATTGACACAGATTATTTTGTATTTGAATATGGTGACGCTGCGGGCGAATCACGATTTATAGATTCACAAATCTTAACTTCTACAATTTATGGTTCAACAACTTTAGGTGGAAATACAACCGTATTTGGTTATAACTTCGCAGATGGACGTATTAAAGGCTATGAAATTGATAAAGATTTTTACTGCTATTTT
>CAYJGR010000082.1:0-7046 GCA_964370005.1 uncultured Oscillospiraceae bacterium | reverse complement strand
GAAAAAAGAAAAACACCCCTACGACGCAGGAAAACCTGCACGCCGAGGGGTGGAGTTTTAAATGTTACTTCGTCCCATAAATCCTATCCCCTGCATCACCGAGGCCGGGGACAATGTATTTGTGATCATTGAGGTGGTCATCAAGGGCGGCGCAGTAGATTTTTGCATCGGGGTGAGCCTTTTGTAGCTCGGCCAGACCCTCGGGGGCGGCTATGATGCACAAAAAGCGGATATTAGTTGCACCATGTGCCTTTATCTGAGTGATGGCATCGACCGCCGAACCGCCTGTGGCCAGCATGGGATCGAGCACAAACACATCACGCTCACCGATATCGGCGGGTAGTTTGCAGTAATATTCAACAGGGGTGTGGGTCACAGGGTCGCGGTAAAGACCTATGTGTCCCACCCTTGCATTGGGCACAAGGGCAAGCATACCGTCCACCATACCCATACCGGCACGCAGTATCGGCACAATGGCCATCTTGCGCCCCGCCAAAACGTGGCAAGCAGCGGTGGCAACAGGGGTCTGGACATCCACCTTCTCAAGTGGCAAATCCCTTGTGGCATCGTAACACATCAGCATGGCAATTTCACTGACAAGCTCTCTAAACACCTTAGAACTTGTGGTCTTGTCCCTTAGCACACTGAGCTTGTGCTGAATTAGCGGATGATCCATTATAACAGGTTTGTTCATTTTTATTTCCTCCCATGTCGCTTATATAAGTTTTCCATCCTGTATATCCATTATTTGACCTACACGGCGGGCATGGCGATCGCCCTCAAATTCGCTTGACAAAAACACCTCGACCAACTCGCAGGCAAGGCCGGGGCCTATAACCCTACCGCCCAGACAGAGGGCATTTGCATTGTTGTGTAGGCGGGTATATTTGGCTGAGAAGTAATCGGAACAACAAGCCGCCCGCATCCCATCCACCTTGTTGGCCGCCATGGATATGCCTATACCCGTGCCGCAACACAGTATCGCAAGGCGACATTTGCCCGACACCACCGCCTTGCAAGCAGGCAATGCGGCCAAGGGGTAATCTTGTGGCTCTTCGGGGGTCTTGGTGCCAAAATCCTCATAGGTCACCCCTTTGTGCTCAAGATACTCCCTGATAGCCTCCTTGAGTTCAAATCCACCGTGATCACATGACAATGCAATAACCATAAACGTAAATATCCTTTCGGCGACAAATTTTATATTTAAGGGTATTTGCCCTTGACCTTAATTACTGCTTACTAATTGCCCTTTTAAGCCTTTCTCGCTCGGCCTGTGGCAATCTTAAATAGCTTGGGGCAAGCTCTGATGGGGAGACGGCGGGTATATCTTCACGGCGACTGTGCAGTGCCAGTAGAAGTGCCGAGGCCTGCCCATAGCGCTGTGTGGATGGGGCTACGCGAACATTGTCGGGCTTTCCCATCTGCTCATGACACAACACCGCACCATCCCCCACAAGCATAACCGCCTTATCCTGCGCTAAAATCCACTGGGACAAATCCTGCACCGCCATGGCGGTGTCGTCACACATGCGGGTGACTGCCCCCTTGCCATCGCTCAAAAACGAGGCGGTGTAGACCTGTGCACAACGAGCATCCATGGTGGCGCATATTATACCCTCGTGGGTCGTAACCCCATAGGCCAACATCTCAAGGGTGGACAGGCCATAGCAGGGCTTGTCTGTGCCAAAGGCCATACCCTTTACCGTGGCGATACCTATGCGAAGGCCTGTAAAAGAACCCGGGCCGACAGTTACGGCAAATCCATCTATTTGATCGGGGGTGCAGGCGGTATTTGAGAGAAGTTGCTCGACCATGGGCATAAGGGTTTGGCTGTGGGTGAGCTTGTTATGTAAATAGCACTGGGCGATGAGAGCGCCGTCCTCCCACAGGGCACAAGAACCCGCCCCCGAGGAGCTGTCAATACCCAACACTTTCACGATCGTCCACCCCCTCAATGGTTATTATGCGACTATGTTCCCCTGTCACCGAGAATGTGACGGTTATATGAGGGTGTGGCAAAAATCCCTCGGCGTTTTCACTCCATTCAACGGCCAAAATATCCCCACGATCGAGATAGTCATAAAATCCTGTGCAGTAGAGGTCGCCTTCCCCCTCTATGCGATATAAATCGAAGTGGCAGAGTGAAAACCGCTCACCGACATACTCATGTACAAGTGCAAAAGTGGGGCTGGATACATGGGCATCTATTCCCAACGCTGTACACAGTTCCCGTGTAAAGGTAGTTTTGCCGGCACCCATACCCCCTTTATAGGCTATGAGGTCACCCGAGCGCAAAAGACCGGCCAGAGTGTGGGCGGCGGCCGTGGTATCATTTAAGTTTTGACAGTCAAACTTTAGCATATAATTCTCCGAAATTCATGCGGGGATACAACCCTTTTCGATAAAAAATTATATCATAATGCCGTGTGTAATACAACGCATGAGGTATTATTTTTTAAGTTTATGCAAAATCCTTGCAAATGACACCCTGGTTGTCCTATAATAGGTGATATTGGCGTGGTAATTATCCCGATACCCCCGCCCCACAAATAACCCGCTCTTCTCCCCCATGAGGAATAACTTATGCTTAAAAGAATTAAAAATGTCATACTTAATTATACACGCACCACCGACCGTGCACTTTGGAGCATGTGCCTTTTGTTGTCCTGTACAAGCCTTTTGCTGCTCGGGGGGCTTTATAATACCGGTTATGCTACAGGTCGGCAGGTGCTGACACAAGCCATTGCAATCCTGATGGGGGTGGTATGTGCGCTTATCATTTCAAACCTTGATTATAATGTCATTGCGGGACTATGGCGGATATATTTACCCCTTGTCTACCTGCTTATGGCCGCCACATTTGTCATAGGCATGGCCAGAGGTGACGACCAAGCCTGGATTGTCATAGGTGGTTTTTCGGTGCAACCCTCCGAGATACTCAAAGTGGCATTTATATTGGCCTTTTCACTGCATTTATCCAATGTGCAAGACCAATTGGGCGATTATAAGCAACTAATTGCGGTGCTACTTCACGGTGCTTTGCCGGTTATGCTTATATATTTGCAGGGCGATGCCGGTTCGGCGCTTATGATGGGGCTTATTGTGGCCAGTATGATTTTTGCAGCGGGACTTAGTTGGCGTATAATTATAATGGCGGTGGGATCTTTGGTGGTGGTGGCACCCCTTGTGTGGGTGTTTATGCTCAATGCGGATCAAAAGTCCCGAATACTCATATTTGCCAACCCCGATCTTGATCCCCTCTCATATGGCTATCAACAGTTAAATGGATTGTTGGCCATAGGCTCGGGGCAAATACGTGGCACCGGCATATTTTCACAGAACCATGTTTATACCCCCGAAATCCGAAACGATTTTATATTCTCATTTTTAGGTAACTCTATGGGATTTGTAGGATGTCTTGGGATTTGTATACTACTGTTTGCACTATGTATGCGCCTTTTATGGTGTGCATTTTCCTCACGGGATAAGGTGGGATATTTCATATGTGTAGGGGCATTCGCCATGGTGGCCTTTCAGAGTATTTTTAACATTGGCATGTGTCTTAGTGTGTTGCCGGTTATCGGAATTACATTGCCGTTTTTGTCCTCAGGGGGCACGTCGGTTTTGGCATTATATGCGGTGATGGGCTTTTGTCTTAGCGTAAAATCCCATAGTTCTGTGAATATGTTTGGATAGGGAATATAAACTTGATTTAGCGACAGCATTTTTAATTTTTAACGCTCGAAAAGTGTTGACTTTGAAAATAATATGTGTTATAATCCTCGTTGTCACTTGAAATTCGCTGGTGTAGCTCAGTTGGTAGAGCAGCTGATTTGTAATCAGCAGGTCGGGGGTTCGAGTCCGTCCACCAGCTCCACCTGTTTTACCGGATTTTCAAGCGACAGGAACATGGGAGTGTTCCCGAGTGGCCAAAGGGGGCAGACTGTAAATCTGTTGGCAACGCCTACGATGGTTCAAATCCATCCGCTCCCACCAAAAAAATCCTTCGCAGAAATGCGGAGGATTTTTTTACTTATATTGCTTTTTCACTATTCACCCCATTCACAACTTAACAGGCCAAATATTCACGGGGGCAAATATGTTTTATTCGTCGGGAAAAAGCTTTATATCTAAAACTTCACATATTTTTATTAGAATTTCTACGGACGGACTTTTTCGTCCGCTTTCAATTTCATTTACAAACGGTTGCGTTATCCCAACCATTTTTGCGAGTTGATTTTGGCTTATGCCATATGATTTGCGCCTATTTTTTATTATCTCTCTGTAGTTTTTCAAATGTTTCACCTCATAATCATTATAGCAAAGAGCTATATTTATAATCAATTATAGCTTTCAGCTATTGACTTTTTATTGAGCACACATTATAATATAGCCACAAGCTATAAGGAGGTGTGAAATGGAGAATATTCTATCAGATTTATACTTTGGTGAACTTGATGTAAACAGTCAACCTATTAGAGTTAGCACACAATTACACAAAGCTACAAGCGTAATTGAAAGCACAGAAAACAAGTTACTTGCATTGCTTGAGGGCAAAGAAAAAACGCTATTTCTTGACTATGTTAATGCTTGGGGAGAAGTTCACGCAGAAACCGCATTTGAAAAGTTTACATTAGGATTTAAGGTTGGTACAAGAATAACAGTGGCAGGCTTGGCGGGTGATTTAGAGCGATAGGAAGGGCACTATAGGGGAGTTCAATTGATCGGTAATCACAAAAAAAATCCTTCGCAGCGATGCGGAGGATTTTTTTACTTATTCACAGAGGATATTTTTATTATATTTGCATTACCGCTTGGGACGCCGAGCAAGAGAAATGGTATTTTTCTGTGGTGGATGTGGTAGGGGTTTTAACGGACAGCGTAGATCCCACGGCCTATTGAAACAGCGATTGAAAGAAGAGGGCAAACAACGACTGACCGATGTCGCCGATACCGAGGAGCTTCTTCGTATCATCCGGCCCATACCCTTGCAAAAATCAGAGCTGTTTATATTTTAAAAGTATTGTAATATAGATAAATAAGTGTTACAATCCATCTATACCCATGTAAAAATTTGGAGTTGTTTCTAAGACGTTTCGTCGAAAGGATGGAAATGAAATGAGCCACAGTGATAATATAGCATCTCCTATGATTGACACAAGATTTGGGATAAAGAGTTATGAGCAATATTTGATAGATTTAGAGCAAAAGAAGTTTAGCAAGATGAGCATGACAGAGGTTATGAATGCCGATGCTATGATTGCGACCCATGGTGAAGAAAAATATTTCAGAACCTGTACAGAGATATTGCAGCAAGGTAATGAAGCCTATAAACAGCTTGGCCTTGATAATATAATTCATGTGTATATAAATACCTATAAAAATTTTATGGCTGTGGCCAATGATGATATAAGCGATGTCGATTTTTTAAAGCTGATGAAAGGCTTTCACGAGCAATATGAGATTGCCATTGCACAGCAGACTGATATAGGCGGTGTATCTCGGTTTGTGTTGGTGTTTGGGGATGATATGGTCAACCGTGCACGAAGCGCTTATTATTTAAATCGTAATATTCAAAATAATTTTATTATAGCCAGTGACGAGAAGGAACAACTAAGGGAAAAAACCGAACAGAATGTAAAGCTTTTTAACCTGTTGAGTTATGCGATAAATAACGATAAAGTTGTACCTTTTTATCAAGGTATATACAACAATCAAACCGGCAAAATCGGCAAATATGAGGCGCTTATGCGTGTGTTTGACCCCGAGGGGAATATATGCCCTCCCGGCATGTTTCTTGAGGCATCAAAAGAGTTGAAACTATATATCTCTTTGAGTAAAATCATGGTGGATAAGGCGCTTAAAGATTTTGAGCATAAAAACAGCGAGCTGAGCCTGAATATATCCCTATCCGATCTTGAATCATTAGAGTTTAGACGCTGGCTTATAAACAGAATAAAGCGCCATCCCGACCCCTCAAAAATCATTATAGAATTTGTTGAAACCGAGAATTACAACAACAATTCCACCCTTGTTGAATTTTTGACCGAGGCACGCCAAATTGGATGCAAAATTGCGGTGGATGATTTTGGCGTGGGGTTTGCCACCTATTCCTCCATCATATCCCTAAAGCCTGAAATTATAAAAATTGATGGCGATATCATAAAAAATCTCACAAAAAACAGCGAGAGCAAAATAATACTTGATTCGATATGTTATATGGCAAAACTCATAGATTCACAGATTGTGGCCGAGTTTGTGGAAAACTCTGAAATTCACAGTGTTGTAGAAAAAAACGGCATACAATTTTCGCAGGGGTATCATTTTGCAAAGCCTCAGCCCATATGCGAGCTTGAGGTGGAGTGAGTTTGTGGGGCAACATAATGTTCATCACACAATGCAATTTGTTGTTGTTGAATTATACGAACAGTTTGTGGTATAGTTGTTACAACGGATATTGATTTGCAAGGGGTGTCACTATGCCAAATATTATGCCTGTATCAGAACTTAGAAATTATAACGAGGTATTAAAAGCTGTTTCGGCAAATGAGCCTGTTTTTCTCACCAAAAACGGCAGGGGTAAGTATGCCATAATTGACATAGCCGACTACGAAAGAGATAAAGCAGCAATTAAGCTACTTTCAGAGCTAAATAAGGGCGAGGCTGTGGGGGATGAAAATGGTTGGCTCACACTCCAAGACATGGAGAGGCGTTTGGGATTAGAAAATGAATAGGGTGATAATTTCGCCCAAAGCTTTGGAAGATATTGAGGAGATTAAAAAATATATTTCAAATGATCTGCAAAATATAACTGCCGCTAAAAATATGGTGAAAAAAATTGTGAACAGGATTCACTCTTTAGCGAAAAACCCTATGTTGGGGGCAGAGATATCATCAAAAATCGGTGTTGAAACCAATTATAGATATTTGATTTGCAACAAATATTTAATATTTTATTTTGTGCAAGGAAATGTTGTCAAAGTTACGAGGGTGTTGTATAGCGGTAGAGACTATGTCAAGATTTTTATGGAGTAATTTCCCCCAAT
>CAYJGR010000081.1:0-7083 GCA_964370005.1 uncultured Oscillospiraceae bacterium | reverse complement strand
GAAACGTAACAATAAACCGCAAACCACCCCATGCCTCGATTTCTTGGGTGGGGGTTGGGGTTGGTGGGGGCGTACTGCTGCCCGTGAGCGCCCTTGGCTCTCGGGCTGATGTACGTTCACGCCGACCCCTGCCCCTACACGGAAAAGCGGGGTGGTAGCACCCACATTGCGCCCCTTGTCTTGACCTTTGCCCTTGTCTATCCTCTATCCTCGGGCAATCTGTCCTCTAATAAACGCAACAAAACCGCCAAACCCTATGCGGGCGTGGCGGTGCATTGTGTGTATGTATTAAATTTGGCGTGACAAAACAGGACAGATTTATAACGTCTGTCTGTCTATCTAAAATTATGCGGGGTTTTGGCATGGCTGTAAACCCCTTTCATGGTTTTTGTATCTTTTTGTTATTTTAGCATGTTTTGTGGCGGATTGCAATGGTTTTTGCGGGGGTAGGGTCACGGCTTGCCGTGACCGAACCCCACAATCGCCCCTACATGCCCTTGACCTCTTCTATCCTCTAATATCTAACATCTAATCTCTAAATGGGTAGGGGCGATTCACGAATCGCCCGAAACGTAACAATAAACCGCAAACCACCCCATGCCTCGATTTCTTGGGTGGGGGTGGGGTGTGCGCAAGCGGGCTTGTGCCCGTCAAGGACACCTCGCCCCCCACACGGAAAAGCGGGGTGGTAGAACAATCTACCACCCCATGCCCTTGACCTTTTCTATCTTCTATCCTCCGGCAATCTATCCTCTTATTCACCTGTTAAGCTCACTGCGATACCCCGTGCTGTTGTGCTCACGGATTATACCCTCAATTTCCCTAAAATCCGAGGAGGGCAAATCTCCGGGGATGGTATTCTTTACACTGGCTGTGGCATTTCCGAACTGCACCGCCCGCATAGGATCGCCGTATTTGAGCAGACCGAATAACACACCCGCAACATAAGCATCACCACTGCCGATGCGATCCACCACATGTATATCCTCATATGGTGTTTCGGAGTAAAATTCGTCGCTATCACTGCTATACAGTAATGAACCGAATGTATGCTCGTGGGGATTTTTGACCACACGCTGTGTGGTGGCCACCACTCTCACGCCGTACTCTTTGCAGTAGCTTTTTGTGATGTCGGGGAGCTCGCCTGTTTTACCGAACATCCGCCGCCCTGTCTCCTCGGATATAAACAGAATATCCACATAGGGTAGCACCTTTGTTATAGTTTTAAAAGCCTCTTGTTCCCCCCAAAGGTTGGCACGGTAATTGACATCAAAGGATATAACCGCCCCGCCCTGCTTAAAGCGTTTTATCAGCTCTATGGCGGTATCACGCACACTGTCCGACAAGCCAAGTGATATGCCACTGGTGTGAAAACAGCGGGTTTTGCTGTAAACCTCGGCGGGGATGTCGTCGGGGGTGATGTTATTGATGCTCGCACCCTTGCGGTCGTAGACTATCGAGGGTTTGCGGGGGGTGGCACCGTTTTCGTAGTAATATATGCCCAGTCGTGCGTCGTCGGTGCTGTCATAGGTGATGTAGTCATCACTCACACCCATGAAACGGATACGATTTTTTATAAACATACCCAGTTCATTTTGGGGGAGTTTTGATATTATGCCGGCACGCAGTCCGAGCAGTGCCACACCCGATGCCACATTGAGCTCACTGCCCCCCGCCCGCTTTTCAAACATCTCACCACGGTGCAGACGCTCATTACTGGGCGGTGACAGGCGGAGCATTACCTCGCCATACGATATAAGATCAAAGTTTTTTTCTCCCTGCATCTCACCAAACATCATATCCACACCTTATTTCTTTTGGAGCAGATGAACAGCAAATCCGCCAACTTCATCCTTAAAGTATACGGCGATCATTTTACCATCTGCCCCCGTCTTTGCGGTGTCGTAATTAAAGGCAAAGCCCTTATTCTCAAGATATGCTATAGCTCTTTCGACATGATTTGTCGCAATGGCAACATGGCCGTTTTTACCAAGGAAAGGCTTTTTCATCACTTCAATATATTTATCGGCAAATATAGAGCTGTTACCATCTTTATTCTTAAAGCCGAACATCATCTCAAACATGCCAGCAACCTTGGTGGCCTCCTGCTCGTTCTCGGCATTTATACCCAGATGTGCAAGCTCAAAGCCCAACATAGAATTGACCGCACCACGGGTAAGGGCGGTGATCTCGTCAAACTTGCCCTCATTTATAAGGTCAGCCTTGACCATCCAAGAACCGCCACAGGCCACAATTTTGCCAAACGCAAGGTAGCTATTAAGGTTTTTCTCATTGATACCACCTGTGGGCATGAACTTCAGGTTGGGGTAAGGTGCCGCTACCGCCTTGATGTAGTCCAGTCCCCCTGCCTGCTCGGCGGGGAAGAACTTGACCACATCAAGTCCGAGTTGCAAAGCCTGCTCGATATCCGAGGGGTTGGCACACCCGGGCACTATGGGCATATTCTTCTCGATACAGTAGGCCACCACCTTGGGATTAAGGCCGGGCGATACCACAAACTTTGCCCCCGCATCTATGGCACGGTCAACCTGCTCTGTGGTGAGCACAGTGCCTGCACCCACAAGCACATCGGGTTCGGCCTTTGCGATCCTTCTTATGGCCTCCTCGCCCTGTGCGGTGCGGAAGGTGACCTCGGCGCAGGGTAGTCCACCATCTTTAAGTGCTTTGGCCAGGGGTACGGCCTTTTCCACATCGTCAATCTTGATAACCGGCACAATACCGATTTGGGACAACTTTTTTATGATTTCATTCATATTTTTCAGCTCCTATATTTTTTTGTCGGCACAGATATTCCACGCCAACTCTTAAAAACAGTATTACATATTTTGCTCCCGCTGTCCAGACATTTTGCGCAATTTTTTGGCATGTTCAGGCTATTTTTTTAGTAAAAAACAATTGTAAGTTTTTTAAAAAACAATAGGTATTTTTGCTATGTACAATTAGACGCAAACATAAAAACAGAGCTTGTGGCAAAGCCCACAATGTTACGTTCTCGGAGGAAGGGATAGTGTGAAAGGGAAACGTCAGGTTTCCCTTTCACATCGAGCGTAGCGGATAGCTCGCCCCCGCAGGGGCATATTTTGTGCGTACTCCAGCACAAAATGGCATCGTGTCAGCGATGCATATCTCTTATCAAAAAGTCCACAGGACTTTTTGATAAGAGATATTAACAGGGATTAGGTTTTGCGCCCTAATCCCTGTTTGTCAAACTTAACCACTGACAAATATCGGCTGAAGTTGTCGCCCATCAAGTGCCGCCAGTGTCGCCCCGATAAGCTGATCAAAATGCGCCACCACTGAAGTCGTCTTGTTCTGGGGGTCATCTTGACTCATAGGCACAAAAAACACATTCTTTGCATTGAGCAGTAGCCCTATGTTTTTGGCCGTCCCGCTTAGGGCATCGTTGGTCGATACCCCTATAAGCACCGGTTTTTGATTGCGCAAATGAGCCTTCACCGCCATGGTGACCGAAGTATCGGTGATACCGGCGGCCAGCTTGCCCAGCGTGTTGCCGGTGCAGGGTGCCACAATCATCAAGTCAAGCAAATTTTGCGGCCCTATGGGTTCCGCCCCTGTTATGGTGTGTATAACGCTGTTGCCCGAGATAGTTTCAAGTCGGTTTGCAAAATCAATAGCCTTACCAAAACGGGTATCGGTGGTGTAGGCCATGTGGGACATTATGGGATGAATTTCATACCCAAGTTCTACTAACTCCTGCATCGCCACTATAGCCTTTTCGAATGTACAAAAAGAACCTGTAAGCGCATATCCTATTTTAATCGTTGTCACAGCAACATCCCCTTTCATCCAAAATATTGAGTACCGTGTCTTTTATGACCTCTCCGCTGAATATCGGTGCCGTCTTTCCGGGCAGCGAGAGTGCCCATATGGTCTTTATCCCCAGAGTTTTTGCCATCTCGAAATCCACCCCACCCGGTTTTGAGGCAAGGTCAATAACCAGTGCATCACGGGGCAGTTTTTCGAGCACTGTGCCGTCGAGCACAACGGTGGGCACGGTGTTAAACACAAGTTCTGCCTCACAGGCGATGTCGCTCAAGGCCTCCATATGCACAGGGGTAGCGCCATGTATATCTATCCATGCAAAGTCGCTGTATTTTCGGGCGGCCACCGTCACCTTTGCCCCCATAGCCACCAAAACACGACACAACACCTTGCCAATGCGCCCAAAGCCCGTGATAAGCACCT
Organism: uncultured Oscillospiraceae bacterium; assembly: GCA_964370005.1. Taxonomy (GTDB): domain Bacteria; phylum Bacillota; class Clostridia; order Oscillospirales; family Ruminococcaceae; genus Heteroruminococcus. Next base: position 2,856 of record CAYJGR010000081.1, on the reverse strand, counting down.
TTGTGCCAAATATGGTGGTGGGCAGTTCAGCCATGGCAATCTCGATAGCCCCCTCGGCAGTGGGCAGACTATTGTAGACCATGAGTTCCTCACGGGTAAAATAATCCACAATCTCCACCTCATATTTTTCGGCCAACTGCGCTATTTCGGTTGTCACCCGTCCACCGAGCACCAATTTCCCCGCCAACATCTTAAAAAGCATATCAAGTGAGACTTGTCGGGAGGAAAACGGGGTATTGAGATATTGGCCATCACAGCTCATGGGAAGTGGCAAAACCACCACTCTGGCATTTTCGATAGCCTCAGTCAGCCCTATCATATGTACCCTGGGCGACAGTTCCACCTCTTTATCCAGAGCGGCGGCATACACTTTATGTCCCGTGCCACACAACCTCCCCGCGAGCCACGCCGAGCGCAAATCTCCCCCCAATACCGCAAATATATCTTTTTTCATAGCAGTTTCAAACCTCCTAATATGTCCAAATTAGGTTAAAAATCTCTGTGGCAAAATCCCATATATGAGGGTTATTTCATCTTATGTTATCGGTGGCCTTTGCGTGAAGCAAAACCCACTTGCCTCGCAACATATACAAACTTACACCCCACACAGTTGTCACATACCCACAATGATGGTAAAATAATCTAAACCCATACATAACAGGAGGATCACTCGCCATGAACAGTACCCCCAACCCAATAAAGGCCATATTTACCCGCTACTTTGTGGATGCCATGAGCTATATGGCCATGGGACTTTTTTCCTCACTCATAATAGGACTTATCATGTCACAACTCTCACAAATACCCCTCTTCTCCTTTCTCGCTCCTTTCTCTGAGATTGTCAGTTCCTCCTCGCCTGTGGTGGGGGGTGCTATCGGTGCTGCCATCGCTCTGGGGCTTAAAACAAAGTCACTGGTGATATTCTCCTGTGTGGCGGCGGGTGCTTTTGGCTATCAGGTCGGCGGGCCTGTAGGCGCTTATATCGGCGGTGTTGTCGGGGCGGAGATCGGTAACCTCGTGGCCGGCAAAACAAAGGTGGATATAATAATCACCCCCATCGTCACCATAACAAGCGGATGTTTTGTGGCAGGACTTGCAGGCCCCGGAATACAATCCTTTATGAACGGTCTGGGAGAGACTATAAACGCCGCCACCACCCTCGCCCCTCTGCCTATGGGCATTGCGGTGTCGGTCATTGTTGGCATGGTGCTCACCGCTCCTGTCAGCTCGGCCGCCTTATGCATCATGTTGGGGCTTGAGGGACTGGCCGCCGGTGCTGCCGCCGTGGGATGCGCCTGCCAGATGGTAGGTTTTGCCGTGGCCAGCTATGATGACAACGGCTTTGGGGGCCTGCTCTCACAGGGGATTGGCACCTCCATGCTACAGTTCGCCAACATAATGCGCCGTCCCCAGATTTGGATAGCCCCCACCCTCTCGGCGGCGGTACTTGGGCCTATATCCACCGCCCTGCTCGGTATGGAGAACACCTCGGTGGGGGCAGGCATGGGCACCAGTGGCCTTGTGGGGCAATTTGGAGCTTACGCCGCCATGAGTGGAAGTATGAGCCCCGCCCTACTAATAACTGAGATTGTGGCCATGCATTTTATAGCTCCGGCGGTACTTTCACTGATATTTCACCGTTTTTTCCGCAAACTCGGCTGGGTGCGCTCAGGCGATATGAAATTAAAACAAATATAATGACAAGAAAATTATTTTTTAGCATTGAAACTGCTGCAAATTGCTGTTAAAATGTACATGGAAGCAGTAGGATAAAACACACCAAAAGGAGATGTTAATTATGCCACTTGTCACCACTACCGAGATGTTAAAAAAAGCTTATGAGGGTAACTACGCCATAGGTGCTTTTAACGTCAACAACATGGAGATTGTACAGGCCATCACCGAGGCTGCCAAGGAGCAAAATTCCCCCGTGATTTTGCAGGTATCGGCAGGCGCTCGCAAGTATGCAAAGCAGGTTTATCTTTACAACCTCGTCATGGGTGCTGTTGAGGACACAGGCCTGCCCATAGCTCTACACCTTGACCACGGTCCCGACTTTGAGACCTGTAAATCCTGTATCGACAGCGGTTTTACCTCGGTCATGATCGACGGTTCTAAGCATGATTTCGAGCAGAACATCGAGCTTACAAAGAAGGTTGTAGATTACGCCCACGAGCGTGGTGTTGTAGTTGAGGGAGAGCTGGGCAAGTTGGCCGGTGTTGAGGATGATGTAAACGTGTCCGAGGAGGATGCCCAGTTTACAAACCCCGCCGAGGTTCAGGAGTTTGTCTCCCGCACAGGGGTGGACTCGCTTGCCATTGCCATCGGTACAAGCCATGGCGCTTACAAGTTTAAGCCCGGCCAAAATCCCCGCCTGCGTTTTGATATCCTCGATGAGGTCGGCAAACTTCTGCCCGGTTTCCCCATCGTACTGCACGGCGCTTCCTCTGTACCCCAGGAGCATGTCAAAATCATCAATCAATGTGGCGGCAAAATGCCCGACGCCATCGGTATCCCCGAGGATATGCTGCGCCAGTCGGCCAAACTTGCCGTCTGCAAAATCAACATCGACTCGGATTTGCGCATAGCCATGACCTCGGCAATACGTCAGCACATGGTCGAGCACCCCGAGCACTTTGACCCCCGTGAGTACCTATCCCCCGCCAGAACAGCTCTCAAGGAGTTGGTCACCCACAAGATCGTGAACGTGCTCGGTTCTAACGGCAAGGCATAAAGACCTTGGGGCTCTGCCCCGAACCCAAGACCTTGGGGCCCTGCCCCAAACCCAAGACCTTGGGGCTCTGCCCCAAACCCCGCAAACTTTTTGAAAAAAGTTTGAACAAAAACTTTAAAAGC
>CAYJGR010000080.1:0-7173 GCA_964370005.1 uncultured Oscillospiraceae bacterium | reverse complement strand
ATGCCTATATCGGACGTAAGCTCAAAAAGCGTGACTTCCGCAGACTGTGGATCACCCGTATTTCTGCCGCCGCTCGTATAAACGGCATGAACTACTCCACATTCATGAACGGTCTGAAAAAAGCCGGCATTGAACTCAATAGAAAAATGCTGTCCGAGATCGCCATAAGCGACGAAAAAGCATTTGCAACATTGGTGGAAAAGGCTAAGGCCGCCCTTTGATTTTGCTAAAAACGCCCGGGTCATGGGGATTGACGCGGGCGTCTTTTCATGGGTATAATTTTGTGAGGGGATGAGCTTGTACCCCCACAGCTTTCCGGCCCATGCGGGCGCAATGGGGGTGACGGGCAAAAGCCCGAGGACTCCCCCCTACAACCCCAAAAAGTGTACAAACTCCCCGCCCACGGGCATGAGCCCGACACCCCCCTCACACCCACCTGACCCAAAAATCTGCGGGCGCACAACCCCACCCCTTTGCTTGGAGGACTTACCATGACCGAAATTTCCTCAAGACAAAACAGCGAGGTAAAAGAAGTAGTAGGCCTACTCGGCTCTCGCAAAAAGCGGGAAGAGGCAGGACTGTTTGTCACCGAAGGATTTAGATTGACACTCGATGCCATGTCCTCGGGAGTGGGCATACACAAAGCATTTTTTAGCCGTACCGCCCTACAAAAACACCCAGAGCAGTGCGATGAAATATCCCTGAATGCTGACCAAACATTTTGCATAACCGATGATTTGTCAGTATATCTCGGTGACACAAAAACCCCACAGGGGGTGTTTGCCGTGTGCCACATTCCACTGCAAAAACCACAGGAGTTCTCGCTAGATTGTCGATATATACTGCTAAGTTCCCTGCAAGACCCGGGCAATGTTGGCACGATTATACGTACGGCCTGTGCGCTGGGACTTGATGGGGTGATTATGTCGGGTGATTGCCCCGATATATACAGCCCCAAGGTACTGCGTTCCACTATGGGAGGACTGTTTACATTGCCTGTGTGGGTAAGTGAGGAGATATCGACCACCATAGCGGACATGCGGGACAGTGGCCTTGTGGTGGCTGCTTCCGCACTGAGTGAGGATGCAATATCACTGGGCGATACACTGCGGGGGAATATATCATGCGTCGTCATAGGCAATGAGGGCAGTGGTCTGTCGCCCGAGATTATATCACAGTGCGACCACACCGTTATAATTCCCATGAGCCAACCCGGGCAATCGCTAAATGCCGCCGTGGCCGCCTCTATTTTCATGTGGGAGATGCTAAAGCAATAAATGTACACCCATGCAGTATAAAGGATGAAATCATCGAGAGTTTTTGGAAGGGTGGTATCATAGGTGAACAAAGACACGGTATATTGGATATGGCTACAGCAGGTGCTGGGCTATGCCTCGCCCTGTGTCGGACAGATTTTGTCGGCCAAAATGGATGCCAAAACCTTCTATAATTCCCGCCCCGAACAACTTTTAGAACAGGGTGTTATAACAAAAAAACAGCTCGAACGCCTAAAAACCATCGACATTGCCGCGGCACATGCCGTGATGGAAATCTGTGAAAAAATCGGATGCGCTGTCATCACCCCATCGGATGAAAACTTCCCAAAGAAGCTCCGCCAGATATACGGCGTGCCGGCCGTGCTGTATGCGCTCGGGGATGTAGGCTGTCTGATGGACAAGCTCGCCATAGCCATGGTGGGCACTCGAAACCCCAGCCCTTACGGTCAAAAAGTGGCCGATATGCTAAGCTGTGGACTGGCCGAGGTCGGTGCGGTGGTTATAAGCGGGATGGCGCTTGGTATCGATACCCATGCCCACACCGGTGCACTCAAAGGCGAGGGCAAGACAGTGGCGGTGCTCGGATGTGGTTTGCCACGGGTATACCCTGCCAAGAATGCGGCGCTCATGGAGCTTATCGCTCGCCACGGTGCGGTTATAAGTGAATTTACACCCAACACCCCGCCCGATAAATCCAATTTCCCCATACGCAACCGCATAATATCGGGTCTATCCGACGGTGTAGTGGTGGTAGAGGGGGAGAAAAAGAGCGGATCGCTTATAACGGCGGGGCACGCTTTGTCCCAAGATAGGGATGTGTTTGCGGTGCCCGGCAGCATATTCGACCCACGTTCTCACGGCCCTCATTGGCTTATGGGACAAGGTGCAAAGCCTGTGGGCGATGTGAATGACATTTTAGAGGAATATAAACACTGCTATCCCGATACAATAATTACAAAATCTGCAAAAGCAACATCTACACTGACACAAACACAGATAGCTATACAGACAGAACCTGCACAGACCCCACCACAACCAAAATCACCACCCAAAAAACCTGCGCCACCGTCCTATCTCAACCCATTACAGCGCAGTCTTTACGATATATTACAAAGAGAACCCCAGACTGCCGACACCCTCACGGTCAAAACCTCCTGCGAGGTCAAGGACGTGCTGGCGGCCATGACCCAGCTTGAAATATACGGTGTGGCCGAGCTACTGCCCTCGAGAGGGTATGTATGGCGACAGCCGTAACGCCAAATTAAACTGCAAATAGTGCCTGAAATTTTGGGCATCATATAGTCCGCTGACAAAAAGTTATAAAGCAAATCGGCAACACTGAAAGGAATGAACCCCTACATGTCAAAACTAATCATTGTGGAGTCCCCGGCCAAGGCCAAAACCATAAAAAAATACTTAGGTGAAGATTTTGAGGTCATGGCCTCCATGGGCCACATACGGGATTTGCCCAAGAGCAAACTCGGGGTGGATGTCGATAACAACTTCGAGCCACAGTATGAGAATATTAAGGGCAAGGCCGACCTGATAAAGACGCTGAAATCTGCCGCTAAAAAGAGCGAGCAGGTCTATCTTGCGACTGACCCCGACCGTGAGGGTGAGGCAATATCTTGGCATTTGGCCAACATATTGTCCCTGCCAGAGGAGCAGGCCAACCGTGTTACATTCAACGAGATCACAAAGACAGGTGTGCAGGGGGGCATGGCCGACCCACGCAGTATAGATATGGATCTTGTCAATGCACAGCAGGCAAGGCGGATACTTGACCGCATAGTGGGTTATAAGATAAGCCCGTTTTTGTGGCGCAAGGTACGAAAGGGACTGTCGGCGGGGCGTGTGCAATCTGTGGCGGTGCGCCTGATTGTTGACCGTGAGGATGAAATCAATGACTTTAAAACCGAGGAATATTGGTCGATAGACGGTGTGTTTAAGACCACCGACAATCAAACTCCATTCCCCGCAAAACTCGCCACCCACAAGGGCAAAAAGATAGAGATTGGGAATAAAGAAGAGGCCGACGAGATATTGGCCGCACTCAAAGACAGCTCATACAGTGTTGAGAAGATAAAAAAAGGCACACGTCGCCGCTCGCCGGCACCGCCCTTTATCACCTCGACTTTACAGCAGGAGGCCTCCCGCCGTTTGGGATTTCAGTCCCGTCGCACCATGAAGGCTGCACAGGAGCTGTATGAGGGCGTTGAGGTCGAGGGGCTGGGCGCAATAGGTCTTATCACCTATATGCGTACCGACTCACTGCGTCTGTCGGCCGAAGCTTTGGCCGATGCCGCAACATATATAAAGTCAAAGTTTGGGCAGGAGTATCTGCCTGCAAAGACAAGGGTATTTAAGTCCAAGGCGGCGGCACAGGATGCCCATGAGGCGGTGCGTCCTACAATGCCCGAGCTTGAACCATCGAGAGTAAAAGCAAGCCTTACAGGGGATCAATATAAACTTTATAAGCTTATTTGGGAGCGCTTTATCGCTTGCCAAATGGCCGAAGCGCTTTACGATACAGTCAATGCCGATATCGCCGCAGGGGATTACATGTTCAAGGCCTCGGGCTTTACGGTCAAATTTGAGGGCTTTACAAAACTTTATGTCGAGAGCCGTGACGATGACTCGGGCGAAAACTCGACGGCATTGCCCCCCCTTAATGAGGGTGAGAGCCTAAAGGCCGAATCGGTGGTGGGTAACCAGCACTTCACCCAACCACCTGCAAGGTTCACCGAGGCGACACTTATAAAGGCACTTGAGGAGAGAGGCATAGGCCGTCCGAGTACCTACGCCCCCACCATAACCACCATTTTGCAAAGAGGTTATGTTGAGCGTGAAGCCAAGATATTAAAACCCACCGTACTGGGCGATGTCACCACCCGCCTTATGGCCGAGCAGTTTGCGAGCATTGTAAATGCCGACTTTACAGCTAAAATGGAACAAAACCTTGATGAGGTGGCCGAGGGCAAGCACGACTGGGCCTCGACCCTTGCCAAGTTCTATGAGGATTTTGAAAAGACACTGCAAACCGCCGAGGAAAATATGGAGGGCAAGCGTGTAAAAATCCCCGACGAGGAGACCGACGAGGTCTGTGATGTATGTGGCAAACCCATGGTCATAAAACTCGGTAGATTTGGCAAATTTCTTGCCTGTACAGGTTTCCCCGACTGTAAAAACACAAAGAAGATTGTAAAAGACAGCGGTGGTGTGTGTCCTGTGTGCGGTGGCAAAGTGCTGGCCAAAAAATCTAAAACCGGCAGAATATTCTTTGGTTGTGAAAAATATCCCGAGTGTACATTCGCCACCTGGGATACCCCACTTACCGAGGCATGCCCCAAGTGCTCGTCTACACTTTATCGCACAAACGGCAAGGGAAGAAAAATCCACTGCCTAAAAGAGGGTTGCGACTTTGAAAAGGCCTATGTGGCCAAAAAGAAAAAGGATGACGGCGATGAGTAAGGTTGTCGTTGTGGGGGGAGGCCTTGCGGGGTGTGAGGCCGCATGGACACTGGCAAATGCAGGTGTAAAGGTCACACTTTGTGAGATGAAACCTCATAAGTACACCCCCGCACACAGCTATCACGGACTTGCAGAGCTTGTTTGTTCCAATTCGCTAAAGGCCATGCGACTTGGATCGGCGGCGGGGCTACTCAAAGAGGAGATGCGCCTGCTCGGTTCGCTCACTATGGCCTGTGCCGAGCGCACAGCCGTATCGGCGGGCGGGGCATTGGCGGTCGATAGACAGGCCTTCTCGGACGAGGTTACAACTACCATAACACAGCACCCGCTTATAACGCTAAGGGAGGGTGAGGTGGATAAAATCCCAAATGAGCCCGCCATCATAGCCACAGGCCCCCTCACAAGTGATGCCCTTGCACAGGATATTGCACGGGTGTGTGGCAGTGATTATCTAAGCTTTTTTGATGCCGCCGCCCCAATTGTGACCAAAGAAAGTCTCGATATGGAGCGTGTGTTTTTCGCCGCACGTTACGACCGAGGTGAGGCCGATTATATAAACTGTCCATTTGATAAAGAGCAGTATGAAACCTTTTGGCAGGAGCTGATAGAGGCCGAGTCGGCACCACTGCACGAGTTTGACAAGCGGGATTTCAAGGTATACGAGGGGTGTATGCCCATAGAGGTATTGGCACGCCGTGGCATGGACACCATACGGTTTGGCCCCCTTAAACCTGTGGGACTGCGTGACCCACGCACAGGGCATCGCCCTTGGGCGGCTGTGCAACTTCGACGAGAAAATCGTGACGGTAGCCTGTATAATATTGTAGGCTTTCAAACAAATTTGAAATTCCCCGAGCAAAAGCGGGTGTTCTCCATGATACCCGGACTTGAAAACGCCGAGTTTGTGCGCTATGGTGTAATGCATCGCAATACATTTTTGGATTCCCCCCGCCTGCTGGGCAGTGATTTTGGACTAAAATCTCGTGAGGGACTGTATTTTGCGGGACAAATCACAGGGGTTGAGGGGTATATAGAGTCGGCAGCATCGGGCATTATAGCGGGGATAAATATGGTAAGGTTTTTACAGGACATACCCCCACTTGTATTGCCACACGACTGCATGATAGGTGCACTTAGTGGGTACATCAGTGATGAGAGTGTGGTCGATTTCCAGCCCATGGGGTGCAATATGGGCATACTACCCCCTGTCGAGCACCCAATAAAGGACAAACAGCTTAGGTATGAACATATAGCAGGCAGAGCAATACAAAGTCTAAAAAACGCTATAGAAAAGCAGTTATGATAAAGCTTGGAGGTAAAGACAGTGAAAATTATCGTCGATGCATTCGGAGGGGACAACGCCCCGCTCGAGGTCATAAAAGGTGCTCGTTTGGCGGCAGATGAATATGGCTGTGAGGTGATACTCTCGGGTGATGAGCACAAGATAAAAGCTGTGGCAGGGCAGGAGAACATTTCACTCAGTGGCCTTACCATTTCACATGCCGATGGATTTATACCCATGGAGGCCGAGCCCACCGATGTGCTCAAAAAGTATAAGGGGTGTTCGATGGAACATGCCATGCAACTTTTGGCACAGGGGCAGGGTGAGGCCGTGGTGAGTGCCGGTAGCACAGGCGCACTGCTTGTGAGCGGTACCATGATTGCAAAGCGTATAAAGGGTGTCAAGCGTGCCTGCTTGGCCACGATACTTCCCACATCAAAATCAAATATGTTACTGCTGGACTGCGGTGCAAATGTTGAGTGTCGCCCCGAGACACTTTGTCAATTTGGGGTGATGGGCAGTGTATATGTCAAGAATTTGTTGGGTGTGGATAACCCTCGTGTGGGGCTTGTGAATGTCGGTACTGAGGATACCAAGGGCGGGGAACTGCAACTTGAGGCTTTTGGACTTTTAAAAACGGCACCTATAAATTTTATTGGCAATATTGAGGCAAGAGACATCCCCGCAGGCGGTTGTGATGTGGCGGTGGCCGATGGGTTCACCGGCAATATTATACTCAAGCTTATGGAGGGTATGGCCAAATTTTTCTCGGCCGAGTTTAAGAGCATCATGCTAAAAAATACCGCCACAAAACTCGGGGCATTATCCATGAAAAAGGGTGTTATGGCTATGAAAAAGAAGCTTGACGCCTCGGAGCATGGTGGGGCACCGCTACTGGGTCTTAGAAAGCCGGTTATAAAGTCGCATGGCAATGCCGATGCGATGGCTATAAAAAATGCCATACGTCAGGCCATAGCGTGTGTGGGAAATGACATATCGGGTCAAATCGAGCAGAGTATGTCGCAGTTTTTTGCAGATAAAACCTCACAGGAGTAATTTGTTGGAGGCAGATATGAATAAAGATGAGATCTTGGAATTTGAAAATATCATTGGATACAACTTTCGGGACAAAAAATATTTGAC
>CAYJGR010000079.1:0-7338 GCA_964370005.1 uncultured Oscillospiraceae bacterium | reverse complement strand
TTTATCTGTGCTATAGATTCCCCACTCCATCCATAGGAACCAAAGGCCATACCGATACGATTCTTTGGCTTGAGCCCCTTCATATAGGTGAGGAATGCCGCTACGGTAGGCATCATCTGGTTGTTAAGTGTCGGGGAACCTACCAAAATATACTTAGCCTCGAGCAGTCTTGCCATGGCATGGGAGTAGTGTTTCTCTGACAGGCAAATCACCTCGACTTGCATATTCTTTTGGATGTACTCCTTGGCTATAAGGTCGGCCATCTTGTGTGTAGTACCCCACATAGTGTCATAAACAATAACCACTTTGTCGGCCTGTACGGCATTTTTACTCCACTGCACATACTTCTCGAGCACCCGCGGCAGACTTTCCCGCAATATCACCCCATGGGAAGGACAGGCTGTTTGTATATCTTTACCTTGTAATGCCCCTATCAGTTTTTCGACCTGCATCCCAAACGGCAATACAATATTTGCATAGTAATCGGCCATTCTCTCAAGCAGTTCTTCGAGTGGCAGTTCTTTGTCAAATGTCACACCGGTACCGATGTGTTGCCCCAAAGCATCGTTGGAAAACAAAATTTTCTCCTCGGGCATATATGTGGCCATGCTATCCGGCCAATGTACCATGGGCATGGGAATAAACTCAAAGTTATATTTTCCGGTACACAGGCTGTCACCCGCCTTTACGGTGACCCCCTCCCACTTGCTCTGGGGATAATATATACCAAGTTCCTTTTGACAGTTGGCCGTGCCGTAAAGTTTTGCATTTGGGTAAGCGCTTAGCACCTCGGGCAATGCCCCACTGTGGTCGGGCTCTGCGTGGTTGGCAATTATATAGTCAATTTTACGCTCTCCTATAACCTCTTTTATATTACTAAGAAACTCCCCTGCAAATTTATTTTTTACAAAGTCTATTAGGGTAACTTTTTCGTCCACAACCAAGTAGGCATTATAGGTAGTTCCAAACGGCGCCTCATATCCGTGGAATATGCGCACCTCGCTATCCACCACACCTACACTGTATATGTTATCACAAATATTTTTCATTTCCTTCACCTCTACCGGTTAGTATTATAAATTTGGATACAAGCTATCCTCATATTGATAGTTTAGCATAATTTGGGTTAAAAAAACAGGGTTTAAACGCAAAAAACTATACTAAATTAGTAGAATTTTCTTTTGTATAAAACGATATATTTGTAAATGCTGCCAAGTCCATAAAATAATGTCTGCAAAAAAATATTTTATTCGACAAGTAAAAAGCCTTGACACATCCCAAATTCTTATGTATAATACCAAAAGATGATGCTGTCAAGCATAATACTTTACAGTTTGGAGGTTGGCCGATGCCTAAAAATCTAAACATTTCGGTACTGCTTGATTTTTACGGCGAAATGCTGACCGAAAAACAACGTGAAGTGGTGGAGCTATATTATAATCAAGATTTATCGCTGGCCGAAATAGCCGCACACAGCGGGATCTCCCGCCAAGGGGTACGAGATAGTATAAAGCGTGCCGAGAGCCAACTGCTCGATTATGAGGAGCGTTTAGGACTTGCCAAGCGCTTTCGTAGCATCGAAGAGGGTCTACAGCGCATTGGTGAGTTGGTATCACGCATCCGTGGGTGCAACTCCCGCATGGGGGCACACCCCGAAATTGACACCTGTGCCATAGAGATTTGGGACATAGCACAAACGCTCAACGATTAAAAGCAAGGAGGGATTTCCCATGGCATTTGAAGGACTATCACAAAAATTATCCGGCGTCTTCAAACGCCTTAAAGGTAGGGGAAAACTCAGCGAGGCCGATGTAAAAGAGGCCATGCGTGAAGTGCGAATGGCACTGCTTGAAGCCGATGTAAACTACAAAGTTGCCAAGGATTTTGTGGCCACCGTGGGTGAAAAGTCAGTGGGTGCCGAGGTTATGGAGAGCCTAACCCCCGCACAGCAGGTCATAAAGATTGTAAACGACGAGATGACAAGTCTCATGGGGGGGACAAACTCCCGCATAAACTTTTCCTCAAAAATCCCCACTATCATAATGATGTGTGGCCTACAGGGTTCGGGTAAAACCACCCATTCGGGCAAGCTTGCAAAGCATTTTAAGGATCAAGGCAAGCGCCCCCTACTTGTAGCCTGTGATATCTACCGCCCCGCCGCCATAGACCAACTCAAGGTTGTGGGGGGCAAGGCAGGGGTACCGGTATTTGAGATGGGTCAGATTGATCCACTCAAAATTGCTAAATCCGCCCTATCACACGCCCGTGACCACGGCAATGACATCATGATAATAGATACCGCCGGTCGCTTGCATGTCGATGAGGTGCTTATGCAGGAACTGCAGGGGCTTAAATCGGATTTACACCCCCATGAAATTCTTTTGGTAGTCGATGCCATGACAGGCCAAGATGCTGTAAATGTTGCAGGTAGTTTTGACGAGGCACTGGGCATAGATGGCGTTATCCTAACAAAGCTTGATGGTGACACCCGTGGCGGTGCGGCACTCTCGGTTCGTGCGGTCACAGGCAAGCCCATAAAGTTTGCAGGTATGGGCGAGAAGATAGAAGACTTGGAACCATTTCATCCCGACCGTATGGCTTCCCGCATTTTGGGCATGGGCGATATGCTCACCCTTATAGACAAAGTGCAGGCCGACTTCGATGAAAAATCCGCCACCGAGATGGCGCAAAAGCTCAAGAACAACCGTATGGACTTTAACGATCTGCTTGAGCAAATGCAACAACTGCGCAAGATGGGACCGCTCTCATCGGTACTCGGGATGCTCCCGGGTGTTTCGGGCAAGATCGGCGATACCGAAACCGAGGAGGGCGAACGTCAGCTTAAGATAGCCGAGGCAATAATTCATTCCATGACCCCCGCCGAGAGGGAAAAGCCCTCACTTATAAACCCCGCCCGCAAGCGCCGTATAGCCGCAGGCAGTGGCACACGGGTAGAGGATGTCAACCGTCAATTGCGTCAACTTGAACAGATGCAAAAGATGATGAAACAGTTTGGTAAAATGGGCAAACGTGGGCGTAAGATGCCATTTGGTGGTATGCCCGGACTCCCCTTTTAAGATGTTCATCGGTTTAGGCCGTGGATAAATAAATTATAAAAATTATGTACAGGAGGTGACAGCATGGCCGTTAAAATAAGACTGCGTCGCATGGGTGCCAAGAAGGCTCCTTTCTACCGTATCGTGGTAGCTGATTCTCGCTATCCCCGTGACGGAAGATTCATTGAGGAGGTTGGTACTTACGACCCCACTCGTGATCCCAGTGCGGTAACAGTGGATAGTGAAAAGGTAAAGAAGTGGCTCGCCACAGGCGCACAGCCCACCGATACCGTAAAGGTTATCCTCAAAAAAGAGGGTATCCTCTAAGCTGAACAAACCAAAAAGCCTGAGCATCCATCCCAAATGGATGATCGGGCTTTTTAGGACAAGCAAGCGTTATGGTCGTATATGTGGCTATGACAGATGGGAGATAGCATGGAACAATTGATTGTTGCAATTGCAAAAGGTCTTGTGGATGATAAAGATGCGGTCAATGTGACCGTGGATAGCGAGCCAAATGAGGAGGGAAACATAGTGTATCATCTACATGTGGCTCCCGACGATATGGGACGCGTCATAGGCAAGCAGGGACGCATCGCCAAGGCCATACGCACTGTGGTTCGTTCTTGTGCAAGCCGTGCAGGTTACAAGGCAGCCGTGGAAATCGACTAACGACACAACAATGTATCACACACGGGGCAGATACCCCCTCTCTAACCACGCTCCGCTCGGACGCATGGCTGGGTGGGGTGTCTGCCCCTCATTACCCTATGCAAAGGAGATTTCAAAATGAAGATTAAGGTAGAGTACGACCTCGCCCTTGAAACTGTAAAAACAGCCATGCTCAGGGCAGGACTTTCGCCCGATGATGCCACCATCTGCGCCCAAACTCATGTGCAGTCCAGCGCACAAGGGGTAGAGAGTCACGGCCTTAACCGCGTGCCTCGTTTCCTCAATTATGTCTCAAAAGGCCTTGTCGACCCACAGGGTAAACCCGCCTTAATTGCCTCAAAAGGCGCTGTCGAGCGATACGACGGCAACTTGGGTATAGGTATAATTAATGCACTTTTTTGTGCTGACAGAGCCGTGCAATTGGCCAAAGATCACGGCATAGGTTGTGTCACTCTGCAAAATACCACTCATTGGATGCGGGGTGGAACCTATGCACAGAAGATGGCCGAGGCGGGTTTTATCGGCATTAACTGGATAAACACCGAAAGTTGTATGCCACTGTGGGGTAGTGATGAGGTGAGTGTGGGGAACAATCCATTTTGCATAGGTATACCTCACAGTGACAACCCCGTGCTACTCGATATGGCCATGAGCCAATTTTCCTATGGCAAACTTGATGTATACCGATTGGCAGAGGACCAACTGCCTATTGATGGCGGTTTTAACGATGCCGGAGAGCTGACAAAAGACCCTGCACAGATAATCCAAAGCAGGCGCCTGCTCCCTGCAGGCTACTGGAAAGGTAGCAGCATGGCCTTGGTGCTCGATATGGCTGCAGCCATGATGTCGGGCGGATACAGCGGCGCCGATATGGACAGGGACGGTAAGGGCAGCTGTACCTCCTGCTCGCAGGTATTTATCGCATATGACCCCTACCTATTCGGCGGTGATGACTCACTTAACTTGACATTACAACAGCGCATTGATGCCGCAAAGAATGCCCATACTATCGATGAAAATACCAAGATTAGAGTACCCGGTGACCGTGCCCGAACTAACCTTGAAATAAGCATTAACGAGGGTGTGAATGTTGATGATGCTGTCTGGGAAAAAATATGTAGTCTGGCTTAAAATATAACCCACAACCGCCCCCGCGATTTACTCGTAGGGGCGGTTTGTTTACTTCTGTGTAAGTTCCAAGGTGATGCGATCCACTGCCTGCGCCAAAATCTCCTCGCCGGTCGCCAAGTTTATCCTTATATGGGTATCCTGTTTGTTATAGAAAAACCATTTGCCAAAGTCTATTGCCAATTTGCACTTGTCACGCATAACGGGCTCAATCTGTTCGGGTTTTAGGTAGGCTTTGAGATCTATCCATGAGAGATAGGTCGCCTCAAGCGGTGTAAACTCTACTTCTGGCAGTGATGTGCTCAGCCTCTCTCTGACAAACTTGTCATTATCTCGTATGGTTTGTTTTAGCTCTTCAAGCCATGGTTTGCCATGGGTGTAGGCAGCCTGGGTGGCGATATATCCAAGTATATTGCCATGGGGCATCCTAAGGCTTTTTGTAAATGCGTCCCATTTGTCTCTAAGTTTCTCGCTTTGAATGATAATAAAGGAGTTACGTAACCCCGCAAGGTTAAAGGTCTTAGAGGCCGAGGTCATGGTGATGAGAACATCCGCATAATCCCCAACATTTGCCGTATTAATATGCTTTTTCTCTCCCAAGACTATATCCTGATGTATCTCATCCGATAACACATACACCCCATGCTTTTGGCATATATCCATCATGGTTTTAAGCTCGCTGTGCGTCCAGACTCTCCCCACGGGGTTATGGGGGGAGCACAGCAAAAACACCTTGACTTTGTTATGTATTATACACCGCTCAAAGGCCTCAAAATCAATGCCGTAACGGTTGTTGTCGTTTGTGAGGGGGCAATCGGCCACCTTTCGGCCAACATCCTTTATGGCGTCCATAAACACGTAGTACACAGGTGTGAGCACCATGCAAGCATCATTTGGCTCGGTAAGCAGATTAATCCACCAATAAAGCGCCGGCACAATGCCCGGAGCATATCGTATCCATTCCCGTTTTATGTCACAGTCAAAGTTGTCCCTTTGCCAGTTTATAAATGATTTGTGATACCCCTCGTCGGCCAAGGGATAGCCGAATATCCCATGGTCAAGTTTTTGCTGCAAGGCCTCCTTGATGCAGGGGGCGAGGGGGAAATCCATATCGGCCACCCAAAGGGGTAACAAATCCTCCCGCCCGAACATCTTGGTCATGCCGTCCCATTTTACGCTGTTGCTCCCCCGTCTATCAGGAAGGTTTTTGGCAATATTATACATTTTGGTTGTCCTCCAAATAAAATTATATCGCTACTAATACACTATAACACAACTTATAATAAGTGCAAGCTCTAAGCATAAAAAAACGTAGGCGCTCCCGAGGGATTGCCTACATTTGTTTGTTGATCATTGCGGCTATCGCCTATGGCTTTTCGCTCAATTTCTTATTTATGCCCACCGTCACACGTATATCGACCAGCCACATAACAATAAAAATTATGATGTATATGACCGTAAAACTTATAAGCACCACTGCAAAATACTCTTGGTAGAATAGGTATATATTTATACCTGTAATTGTCAAGCAAAGGACATAATGAACGATGCTAATACATAGCGTTTTTAGGGTTTTGATCTCAAATAGCATAGACGATAAGCCATACAGCGCCGAGGCGATAAACCATGCCAATATCTGTTTTGTCATATCGTTTAGACCCATAAAAAGTACCGCAAACATAGTTGTGCATACAAATCCGATGGACAATCCCACCGATAAATATTTTATAACCTTCAATTTCTACACCTCCATAATCGCCTTCCTAAAATCTTTCATATAAAACCGCGAAACAATAAGCCTGTGGCCATTAGCCAAATTCACCACGTAATTCCCGCTAAACTCGGCCTCAAGCGATTTGACATGATGGATGTTGAGAAGTAAACTTTTCCCCACCTGAACTATGCCCTGTCCCCTAAAAAGCGCCGATATCTCGCTGAGCGTCTGCTTGCAGATATATTTATTTTTAGCGGTCGCCGCCATAGTTTTTCGCCCTGACACCTCAAAATAATATATGTCGCCGATGTCGGTCAAAATTTCCTTAGCTTCTTCGAACAGTATGATTTTCGAGGAGATACTTCCGCCTTTTAGTAGTGCTACTATATGCTGTATTCTACCATCGGTAATATCACCCCTTATTATAACTTCAATTTGTTCACTCTTTGCATCTTCAAGTGTGATTTTCAATCTGTGTCCTCCTCTCTGTGGTTATAGATTAGCATATAATTTATTTTAAGTCGTGGTATTTGGGTTATGTGGTAAGTATGGGGTGCTAAGCGGTAATTATATCGTTGCTTTTTATTATAGGACGACAAAAATCCCGACGCAAATTAGCGTCGGGATTTTTTGGAGCTGCTAACCAGATTCGAACTGGTGACCTCGTCCTTACCAAGGACGTGCTCTGCCGCCTGAGCCATAGCAGCATATATATGGCAGGGGCAGAAGGATTTGAACCCTCGGCACGCGGTTTTGGAGACCGCTGCT
>CAYJGR010000078.1:2249-7745 GCA_964370005.1 uncultured Oscillospiraceae bacterium | reverse complement strand
TTTGAGACCGACCATTTTTCCTACTACACCATAGTGTATGAGGGCATAGCCCCCACCCCGAGCACGACCACACCGAGTGTAGATAGATCCGACGACTCCGCCCCGACCGAGGGGGGCATATCTATGGCAGTTGTTGGCGTGCTGGCCATTGTTGCCGGTGGTATAGTGGCGGCGATGGCGGCGATGGTGGCGAGGAGGCGTAGGGAGAATTAAGAGAATAAAGTACGGATGAGGGTTAAAGATAGGGATAAAACCACCTCTTGTTTTAGGAGGTGGTTTTATTTCGCTGGGACAGCACCCAAGACAAGTATGTTTCATATCAAAATTACACATACTTCATCATAGTTTTACTAACACAACATTACTTATCAACTGCAAACCCGCATGAGTACAGGGGTTTGCTATGACTGTTATGATGTTCGGGGTCAACCCCCAACCCTTTTCGGGTTGAGGATTTTTTGCATTCCATTGTATCTGAACTTATCTAAAATTTATACGCCTCACAAAAAAAACACAGCCACCCATCGCAGGTCGCTGCGTTTTTTTATATTTTTTGTTCCCCTGCTACTGCCCCAAGCGATGCAACAGTCCCCTGGACTGCTCTATATGCCGGGTAAGCTCTGTGCGAATAAGCTCCATAAATTCTGTTGCAGCCAAAGAAATTTTGCTCTCGGCCAGTGTCACCAGCGAAATTACCCAATGCGCATTTGCCGTATCGGATAGCAGATAATAATCTGCATCCAATTGCCCATATACACCAAGCGTACTCTGTGGCACAATGGTTGCGCCGAGACCTGTGCAGGCCAATAATTTTGCTGTTTCATAGTCGGTGGAGGTCAGCAATATATCCGGAACAATTCCCGACCCCAAAAAAGCTCCGTCCACCACATGGTTGATGATATCTTGCTTGCTCACCCGAATAATTGGCATCTGTGCCAGAGCGTTGATTGACAACTTGCTGATACCATCCTCCTGCACAAGGTGGTGTGCGGGCAACTCTGAACCCCTCTTTACAATTACAACACATGGGTCTTGCCACAAGGGAGTGCATGAAATATTGGTGTTGTCCTTGAAATAGTCTGGAGCGTGTGGCACTAAAACAAAATCCAGTCGCCCGGCCACAAGCTCGGCCAAAATATTGTAGGATGAATCCTCCAACAAATTAAGCTTTACATCGGGGCATTTTTGCTTGTATTCATAGATTACATTTGGTAGCAGGCAGGCCGACAATGTGCGGGTCATGCCAAACGAAAGTTTACCGCTGGGTATACCCCCGCTGTCGCCAAGCGTGGTTTCTAAATTGCTGTATAAACGAAGAATCTCTGTTGCTGTTTTGCAGTATTTTTCACCAGCCAAGGTCAGCACCAGTCCCCTACTGCTACGCAAAAATAAAGTCTGTCCCAAATCGGCCTCAATGCCCGATAAACAGTGGCTCAAGGCAGATTGTGTCACCCCCAGCTTCTCGGCCGCTCTGGAAAGACTCTTTTCCTCTGCAATTGTTTTGACATATCTCAGCTCTTTAGATGTCATAACTCCGCCTACCAATCTATGAATTTTCGTCTGTTTTCAGTCTATCGTAGGATGTACAAGTTGTCAACTACCTAATATACACCACCGTCAAGTCCTGAAGGCTTATATTATGCTCAATCTCCATGCCGCAGTCAAGCTCCCACAAGGCTCTGGAAGTCGCATGACTTTTGAGCGCGTCGCCAATATCTACCCCTCTCTGTGCCGCCTCGGTGGCCGTTCTTCCATCCACAATACCTCCCCCAAGACAAACAGGCGCATCTTCACAGAAAAATCCGCCCGGACCATCTGTGCCATCTGTGTCGGCAGAGCCCACCACAATGTTTGTCTGCCCTGCCAATAGCTGTGCACAGGTCAGCGCAAATTCTTGATTGCGCCCGCCAACCTCTTTGCTATCACCCACGGTGACCAGCATCTCGCCCGAGGAAAGAAGTACAACAGGTCCCTGGAAAGGCTCGCCATATTCGACGATGTTCTTTGCAATCGAGGTTATAACCTGCGCCAAATATTTTGCCTCCACCATCAACATTTGGGAGAGTACAACTGCCTTGCAACCAAACTGCTCCGCCTTTTTTTGTGCAGCTTTGAGAAAATGCTCGCTGTCTGGCATCACCCCAAACACACGGAAGCGATAGGTGCAAAATTCTTCATACTTGACCGTCTCCATCTGCGGTGTGGCCGTGGACAGAAATGTGGTTACCCCCTCGGGACATTCCTCCCACAAATCGTAACGCTTTAGGATATCTATAGCCTGTGCAAACATGGAGGACTCGGGCAGGTTGTGTAGCCAGATATTTTTTTGCAGTAGACTTTCATAGTTGCCACGTGGCGCGAAATAAACAGGATGGTTTGCATCGGTTATGACCAGATGAATTTGGCGCGCCTTACTGAACAGGCGTGATATCTTGCCGCCTTTTAGCTGATCCAGATGATTTCGCACTGTATTCAGATCATGGGTGGGCGCACCTTTCTCAATCTGCATCCTGTGGGTAATCTCCATGATATCATCGAGTGATACCCCCTGTACAGGCAATGTCATGAGCGAGCTGCCACCATTGCCTATTATGGTGAACACCAAATCATCCTCGGTCACATCCTGTGCCAAATCGACAATTTTTTGTGAGGCCGAGACGCAGTGAATATCCGGCACGGGGTGTGCGCCGTGGCTCACACCTATATGCTTAAGAATAACTTCATCGCCGTGCTTGGCAATCACCTGTCCGACATATATTCTACCTTCCAACACATCCTCTATAGCTTTGGCGACACGCTGTACCCCCTTGCCTGCGCCCACCACATAGATACGACGAATGGTGGAAAGGTCGATGCGCTCGGCCCCCTTATTTGGGTCGCCATCAGCCTCAAACAGAGCATTGCCCACCGACAAAATATCTCCATCCAAGCTAAACAATTTGGAGGTGTTGTGATAGGGGTCGGCTGCCTGAAGTGCCGCCTCCATTATGCTCGCAACAACCTTTCGTCCCTCCACATCTCCGTGGGATGTTAGCTTATCAACATTTTGTATTCTCACGTACTTTTCCTCCCCTACAGGATTTTTCTCCAGGCATCAGCGAAATCGACTTCCCATCAGCCCGCGTTTGCCCTGGAATTTGGCGCGCGCCCCCAACTCTCGCTCAATTTCCAAGAAGCGGTTGGCGGCAGTGTCCCCCGTCGCGCCCTCGCGTACCGACCCCGCACCAATACCCACGCAGTAATCGGCGATATCCGCGCCCTCGCCACGGCTCTCGCTGGGCATCACGTTGTAGCCCAAGCGGTAGGCCTCCTGCACTGCATCTAGCGATTCGGATATAGTGCCTATCTGGTTGACCTTGAGCAGTAGAGTATTGGCTGCACCCAGACTTGCTCCGTGCCGCACCCGTGATGTCATGGTCGTAAAGAGATCATCACCCACTATCTGAATATCTGTTTCTCTGGTGAGTGCAGCATGTGCCTCGTAATCGTCCTCAAAGAATGGGTCTTCGATTATGACAATTGGAAAATCCTTTACCATTTTAACATAATGTGCCAACAATTGCTCGGTGGTTCGTCTCTCTGTGCCAAACAGCCCGCGATATATGCCGGTGTCCTGCTCGTAGTAGCATGTGCCGGCCACATCCATTTGAATGCCCATTTTGCCGGTGTGTCCTGTCTTGTCGATGCATTTGGTCATGAGCTCAAACAGCTCTTCATCGCTTTTGAATACGCCAACAGGGAAATGTTGAAAAAAATGAAAATCTGCAATAGCCCCAAGTTGTTTAGCCTCTTCCTCCCAGAGGGTTTGTACCTCCCATCCGGCATACGAAGCCTCGGAAAACGTGGCGTAATCGTAGCAGACAAAGGACATAGTGGGCTTGAGATCGGGGGTGGTGACACCGCCACCATAGCGGTTATGCCCCGCAACGGCCGGCGCACCGGGAACCGGTAGATAGACAGCACTTTCGCCACCCATGTGCTTGTAAAGTGGTATGCCCAGTGATGCCGCACCCGCTTTGAGAACGGATGCCGATACGGCTGCTACGGCATTTCCTCCAACAGCACTTTTGTGCTCAATCATTTTCTGATCCACTGCAAATTGATCGCTTGCATCCATGCCGTATAATTCAGGGGCAATAATTTGTTCTATATTGTGTGCGGCTTTTTCTACGCCAATTCCATTCCAACGAGTGCCGCCATCATATAAAAATGGGATTTCATGTGCGCCTATGGAATTACCCGCTGTGCAGACTGCGCTGGCCTTTGTGCCATCAGCCAGTGTTACCGTGGCCTTTATGCCGGGGTGGGAGCGTTCAGTGAACACCTGCATAGCTTCAATTTTAATTATTTCATGACAGTTCATAAGTATTTATACCACCTTTCAGGTTTCTCAAGACAATAACAGGGTTGAAATAGGTTCTATGTAGGTTATAAACATAAGTGCCACAAATAGTGCTATTAAGAAGGGCACCGATGAGCGAGCAATCTTTGTGATCGAAAGTCCGGTCATATTTGAGGCGATAAATAGATTTGGTGCGACAGGAGGGGTGACAAACCCAATCGATAGGTTCACAATTACAATGATGCTGAGATGTATGGGGTTCATTCCCAGTGCAGTTACAAAAACCGAATATAGCAGTGGCCCAAATATGATGATAGCCGAGTTTACATCCATTAGCATTCCCGCAACGAGTAGGAATAGGTTCATCAGCATGAGTAGGACAAGCTTATCTGAGCTGATGGCCAGTAGCGCACTGGTGAGTGCCGCCGGTATACCCAGCATAGAGAATAGTGCGCTGAGTGCCCCCGCCACCGAGAACGTGATCATGAGCCCACCCACAAAGGAGGTATTGGCATCGAGTAGATTGAGCAGATTTTTTAGTTTAAGTTCCTTATTGATGAAAACGCCCACAATTATGCCGTAAACAATAGCCACAACGGCCGCTTCTGTCGGGGTGAATACGCCGCTATAAATCCCGCCGAGTATTATAACCGGCATCAGTATCGACCACTTGGCCTCCCAGATAGCCGACAGTGCCTTTTTGGCCGAAAACTTCTCGCCATTTCCAACATAACCTGCTTTTTTAGAGCAAATCCAGGATGTGATGATGAGCAGAATGCCTATTGCCACAGCGGGGCCTATACCGGCAACGAACATATCAGTAATTGATACGTTGCAGGTGAGCCCCCACACCACCATGGGGATACTTGGCGGGACGATGACCCCAAGGCCACCCGCCGAGGACACAAGGCCGGCCGAGTAGTGCTTATCATAGTTCGCGCTGTTCATGTGAGGTAGCATGATACCGCCTATGGCAGCCACAGTGGCCGGAGCAGAACCGGAAATCGCACCAAACATCAGGCAGGCAAGTACTGTGATTGTGCCAAGGCTTCCGGTGAAGTTGCCCACCAAGGCCTGCGCCACCGAGACTAATCGTTTTGATTGGGGGGGGGGGGGGGGGGGGGGGGGGGGGGGGGGGGGGGGGGGGGGGGGGG
>CAYJGR010000078.1:0-2239 GCA_964370005.1 uncultured Oscillospiraceae bacterium | reverse complement strand
CCCCTGTTTCCATAATCGCCCCCGCCAGCATAAAGCACGGAATTGCTATGAATGTAAAGGAATCCAGCCCTGTGTATACCGATTGCGCTAAAAATCCGATATTGGTTGTGCCATAAAAAGTTATTACCGATACAACACCCAGTCCGATGCTTATACCGATGGGCACACCCAACAGCAGAAGGATGACAATACTAACGAGCAATGTCATAATTGGAGTCATAGGTCAAGTCCCCCTTCCACACTTTTTCCCGCTTGTGATTTATACTTGATAATTAAACGATAGCTATCTTGGAAGCACCTTGCAATCATAGCGATAAATGCCACAATCACACCCGCATAAATGATCCACTTAGGAAAGCCTGTAACCGCTAGAAGAGTTCCGGTTTCCTGCAGATTGATGGTCAATGTTATCATGCCGTAGGTGACAATACCTATGAAGAGTGCCATTGCCACATTTGCAAAAACATCAAAAATAAGTTTTGGCAGACCCGATAGGCGATCGGTTAATATTACAAGTTTTAGATGCTGATGACGCAGCACTGCGCTGGATGCTCCAAAGTATATTGATAATATAAACAGTGGCAAGGCAATTTCCTCAGTCCAAGATAAAGACTGCCCAAATACATAGCGGGATACCACCTGCACAAACAACAACACAACCATCACAGCCGAACATAAAGAGCCTATAGTATTATCAAAATTGGTCAGCAGATATCGAAGTTTTGCCTTCATGAGCTACTCCTTTCAAGACAAAGGGGCCAAATACTATCCCATAACAAAATAAGTATTTGGCCCTCTTGTAAGTGTAAATAAATTGATATTAAAAAATATTTAGGACACAGTTTTGCCTGCGGCGGTGATTACTTCTTCCCAATACCCCTCGGGACAGCTTTCTGCCACCATCGGCCATACAGATGTACTCACCTCTACCCAAGTTTCTTTTTCCTCGGCGGTGGGGGTGTATACCTGCATATCCTCTACCAAAGCCATAAGTCCGGGCTCTTGGTCGCGCATTGCAAGTTCCGAGTACTCCACAAATGCATCGGAAGATACATCAATGGCATCCTTGACTTCTTGGCTTAGGCCTTGATACCAAGTTTCATTTACAGCCAACGCACCAACATGGATGAGATGGTCGGTCAAGGTCAGGTAGTCCTGCACTTCGGCAAAGTTCATCTGGCTGTAGTTAGTCAGGGGATTCTCCTGGCCGTCTACAACACCCTGCTGCAGGCCGGTGTAAAGCTCGGAATAGGCGATGCTAGCGGCCGACCCGCCCCAAGCCTCAACCATGGCGATGTGAATGGGGTTGGGCTGTACACGAACCTTGATACCCTCAAGGTCGGATGGAACGCGGACTTCACGCACATCGTTGGAAAGCACACGAGCACCATTGGTCGAGTAGGCCAGAATGCGGATGCCTGTATCCTCTATGCAGGCGTTGCTCATAACCTCACCCATATCGGTTTCATTCAGGCAGGTCAGTGCATCATATGTATCATCAAATAAGTAGGGGGTTTCAAGGGGGTTAAAGGCTGTTGTATATTCCGAGAAGCTGGCTGCCGCCCAGTTTATAACCTCAAAGGTTTGGTTTTGCAGGCCACCCACAAAGGCATCGCCACTTCCACCAAAGGGAGCACTGAAGTAAAGCTGAATTTCAACTTTATCGCCTAGCTGTTCTTTGAGCGAGCGGAAAAATTCGCGGTCGCCCAAAAATGCGGGACTGTTGCCAATAAAGCCGTTTTGTGTGACTGTGTAGCGCACCAGGACCTTGTCGGGATTGCTTGAGGGTTGGGTGATGAAGTCAACAATCTCTTGGTTGGTCTCGGGGTCTGTGGCCAAAGAAGCGGCGGGCACGGCTACTGCCACTTCACCTGATTGTGCTGTTTCACCGGACGGTGGTGTTTCACCTGTCTCGCTCCCACACCCGGCAAAGAGCAATGTAACTGCGAGAATCATTGCGATCAAAGTAGTTGCACCTTTCATGGTAGAACCTCCTGTAAATTATTTTAATTTTTAACATGAAATAAATTCATGTATCTTGCCATAAGTCTATCATATGTCGAATACCGTCGTCAATTAACATTAGTAATAAAAAAACAAATCGAATATGCAACAATATTACTAAATATTATATTATAAATGAATTATTTTCATATTAGAGTAGCCAGCAGTGTCTCTTCTGAGCTAATTTCTTAGACATCAGAAAATCACTGCTGTTTTTTCATGCTCTAAACCCTAT
>CAYJGR010000077.1:0-7763 GCA_964370005.1 uncultured Oscillospiraceae bacterium | reverse complement strand
TTGTGCATTCTCTGTGGTGGTCTTTTCTATCTGATTATAAAAAACTTTGTTTGCGCTATGATTTTTTGGTTAGGGGGTAGTTTTTGGGGGTGCGTACTGATGCCCGTGGGTGTTGCTTTGCCCTCGGGCTCATGTACGTGCGCACAAAAGCTGCTGCCTAAGCGAAAAAGCGGAGGGCACGATAAAGCTTGCCGACCAAATGTCCTTGACCGTTCTATCCTCTATCTTCTAATTTTCTATCTTCTTGATAGGCAAAAAAATGCCGCCCCCGCGATTGCAGAAACAGCACCGGTGGTGGACGATAAGGGACTTGAACCCCTGACCTCCCGCACGTCAAGCGGAAGCTCTACCAGCTGAGCTAATCGTCCATATTAAATTCAGTTTCGCCCCACATAATGGCTTTTAGGGAGAAACAAGGTGTATTATAACACGGATTTTTATAAAAATCAATACTAAAGTCGATATTTTTGGCAAAAAGTAGGGTTTTAGGTCGCGATTATAAGGTTGTCCACAGGTGGGGATTTATGGTATAATGGCTTATACGTGTAGTTATAGGTATAAGTGCGAATTGCTGTGCGGGAGGATTTTGGCTGTGATAATTGTGGGAATAGATCCCGGGTATGCTACCGTGGGGTGGGGTGTGGTTGAACACGCCTACGGAAAGTTTGCATGCATTGGTTACGGCGCTATAACCACCCCCCCAACCGATGACTTCCCCTCCCGACTGCTGCAAATTTATCGCGATGTGGGGGAGCTGTTTGACAAGGCAAAACCCGACGCACTGGCTGTGGAACAGCTGTTTTTTACAAACAACAAGACCACCGGCATCGGGGTGGCACAGGCCAGAGGGGTAATACTGCTTGCGGCGGCCGAGCGTGGCCTTGCGCTGAGCGAATATACCCCGCCACAGGTCAAACAGGGGGTAACAGGCTACGGCGCCGCCCGTAAAGAACAGGTTATGGACATGACCCGCCGCCTTCTAAATCTGCCAAAGCCACCAAAACCCGACGATGCCGCCGATGCCTTGGCGGTGGCCATATGCCACGCCCATGCGGGTGGCTCGGCACTCAGTCGATATGTCTAAAGGAGAAACGTGATGATTTACAGCCTATCGGGACGACTGCTAATAAAAGAACCGACCGCCATAGTCGTTGAATGTGGCGGGGTGGGATATAAATGTGGTGCACCCATGAGTACCGTGCAAAGCCTGCCCTCTGTGGGTGAGCAGGTGACGGTCTTTACACATATGAATGTCAGAGAAGATGCCATAGAATTGTTTGCCTTTGCCGATGAGGATGAACTTGGATGTTTTCGCAAGCTGATATCCGTCTCGGGGGTGGGAGGTAAGGTGGCGCTGAGTATCCTCACCCACATCCCTGCCGACAAACTTCAAATGTATGTTATAACCGAGGATATAAAGGCCATCACACAGGCACAAGGTGTGGGGGCAAAGCTTGCAAAGCGCATTGTGCTCGAACTCAAAGATAAACTTGACCCGCAGTCGATTGTGGGTGGTGTCAGCACAGGGGAACTTGCGGGTGCGATGTCGGGCACTGCCCAATCCGAGGCCATAAGCGCACTCGTGGCACTGGGCTACAGCCCCTCCGAGGCCGCTACCGCTGTGGCGGGACTTGACCCCACGCTCTCGGTCGAGGAAATTATACGCACAGCACTTCGCCAAATAGCTAAAGGTTCTTAAAAACCACATAGCCCTAAAAGGAGGGTACAAAAGCAGTGGCCGAATTTGATATGGATTTTGAAAATAGAATAGTAGCACCCGAATACCATGGAGAGGACGGCGAAAGTGACAACTCACTGCGCCCCAAAACCCTCACCGAATATATAGGACAGGACAAGGCTAAGGAGAATTTGTCGGTCTATATCGAGGCCGCCCGCAGACGTGGCGAACCGCTTGACCACACCTTGCTATATGGCCCGCCCGGCCTTGGCAAAACCACCCTTGCAAGTATCATAGCGGGGGAGATGCAGAGCAATATCCGCATAACTTCAGGCCCTGCCATCGAGCGCCCGGGCGACCTTGCGGCACTGCTTTCCAATCTCGCCGAGGGGGATGTGCTGTTTATAGACGAGATACACCGCCTCAACCGCAGTGTCGAGGAGGTGCTTTACCCCGCCATGGAGGATTTTGCGCTGGATATCATCATAGGCAAAGGGCCGTCGGCACGTTCTATTCGTATAGATTTACCCCGCTTTACCCTTGTGGGGGCGACCACCCGTGCGGGGGGACTTACTGCGCCGCTTCGAGATCGCTTTGGGGTGATACTCCGCCTTGAACTGTACACCCCCGAGGAACTTGGGCAGATTGTGCGACGCAGTGCCGGCATTTTGGGCATAGACTGCGATGGCGATGGCGCAAAGGAATTGGCCTCCCGCAGTCGTGGAACTCCCCGTATTGCCAACCGCTTTTTGCGTAGGGTGAGGGATTTTGCCCAAGTGCTGGGAGATGGCGCAATAACACAGCAGATAGCATCACAAGCGCTCGACCGCCTTGAGGTGGACGAGCTGGGGCTTGACAACATAGACCGCCTGATACTTTCGACCATTATAAGCAACTACGCCGGTGGGCCTGTGGGGCTTGATACATTGGCCGCCGCCGTAGGGGAGGAGGCCGTCACCATAGAGGATGTGTACGAGCCATATCTTATGCAGGTGGGATTTCTCACCCGCACTTCAAGAGGGCGATGTGTGACAGCGGGGGGATATAGGCATCTCGGCCTAAATCCGCCCAGTCAACCCACTACCACCGAACAGATGACTTTTTAGGCAAAGAAGGAGAAGAAACCATGCGTGTGGCCGATGGATGGCAAAATTATGAGATTATTGATACCTCGGGTGGGGAAAAATTGGAGAGGTGGGGTGAAACCCTGCTAATTCGTCCCGACCCGCAAATAATATGGAATACCCCAAAAGATGAGCAGTGGAACAAAGCTGCCGCCCGCTATTGTCGTTCCCAAAGCGGGGGTGGGCATTGGGAGAATAAAGGCCTAAAAGTCGAGCAGTGGGAGCTGTCCTATAAGAAATTATCATTCCACATACGCCCCACAGGCTTTAAGCACACGGGGCTTTTCCCCGAACAGGCTGTGAACTGGGATATGCTTACACAGCTTATCACACAGGCCGACCGCCCCATAAATGTGCTCAATCTTTTCGCCTACACAGGCGGGGCGACACTGGCCTGTGCGGCGGCGGGGGCGAGAGTATGCCATGTCGATGCTTCAAAAGGTATGGTCAACTGGGCGAGGGAGAATGCCGAACTGTCGGGGTTATCCGATCGCCCCATACGCTGGATTGTGGACGACTGCATAAAGTTTGTCGAGCGGGAGATGCGCCGTGGTGTGCGCTACGATGCTATTATTATGGATCCTCCCTCTTATGGCAGAGGCCCCGGCGGTGAGGTCTGGAAGCTCGAGGACAACATATATTCACTGGTCAGTCTCTGTATGGGGGTGCTCTCGGCCGACCCGCTGTTTTTCCTCATAAACTCCTACACCACGGGGTTACCACCTGCCGTGATGGAATATATACTTGGGGTGACGGTTGATAAACGCTTCCCCGGAGAGCTGTCCTCCTCCGAGATAGGGCTACCGGTGGCACGCACGGGACTGGTGCTACCCTGTGGCAATACGGCCGTATGGAAAAGATAAAAGCAACATCTGAAAGGGTATGAGCATGAATCACAAGGAAATGATACAGGTAAAGGACGTCACATTCAGCTACTCCCCCGAGGCTGTACAGCCGGTACTCGGCGGGGTTAGTCTCGAGGTGGGAGAGGGCGAATTTGTGGCGGTACTCGGTCACAATGGCTCGGGCAAATCGACGCTGGCAAAGCATCTCAACGGTGTGCTACTCCCCATGGGTGGGCAGGTGTTTGTGGCGGGGATGGATACGACCGATGAGGAGAAACTGTTTGATATTCGCCAGACGGTCGGCATGGTGTTTCAAAACCCCGACAATCAGATTGTGGCCACCATCGTCGAGGAGGATGTCGCCTTTGCACTCGAAAACATAGGTGTACCCCCCGCCGATATCCGCCGCAGGGTGGACGAGGCACTGCAAACGGTGGGCATGTATGATTACCGTGAGCACTCCCCCCATCAGCTCTCGGGTGGACAAAAACAGCGTATAGCTATAGCCGGTATCATCGCCATGCGACCGGCCTGTATCGTGCTTGACGAGCCAACCGCTATGCTTGACCCCAGAGGTCGCCAAGAGGTCATAGACACCATACGGCGATTAAACGGTGAGGGCATAACGGTGGTGCTCATAACCCACTATATGGAGGAAGCCGCCCAGACCGACAGGGTTGTGGTGATGGAGGCCGGCAAGATAATACTTGATGGCACCCCCCACGAGGTTTTTTCGCATGTGGATGAGCTAAAGGCGGTGGGACTTGATGTGCCACAGGCCACTGAGCTTGCCCATGAACTTCGACGAGCGGGATGGAAACTGCCTGCCCACATAATCACCGAGCAGGAGTGCATAGAGGCCATAAAGCAGGCACTATAATCATTTAACAAACAGGATTGGAGAACATCATGGCAGCCATCACGATTGAGCATCTCAGCCATATATATTCACCGGGCACACCCTTTGAGAAAAAGGCGGTGGATGATGTCAGTTTGGAGATATCACAGGGGGAGTTTGTGGGGGTGATTGGCCACACAGGCTCGGGCAAATCCACCCTTATACAACATTTTAACGGACTTTTGCGCCCCACAAGTGGGCGTGTGCTTATAAACGGTGTGGATATATGGGAAAAACCTAAGAACATCCGCCAGTTCCGTTTTGAGGTGGGGCTTGTGTTTCAGTATCCCGAGTATCAACTGTTTGAGGAGACTGTGGCCAAGGATATAGCATTTGGGCCCACAAACATGGGACTCACCCCTGCCGAGGTAGAGCAAAGGGTGCAGACAGCGGCGGGATTCGTTGGACTGGGTGCCCATCATATGACAAAAAGCCCGTTCGAGCTTTCGGGAGGACAAAAACGCAGAGTGGCCATAGCCGGTGTAATGGCTATGGATCCAAATGTGCTTATACTTGATGAACCGGCCGCAGGACTTGACCCCAAAGGGCGTGACAAGGTGTTGGGCAAGATAGCCGACTACCATAAAGAGCGTGGCAACACGGTACTGCTTGTATCCCACAGCATGGAGGATATCGCAAAGTACGCCGACCGAGTACTGGTGATAAACAAGGGTAAGATTGCCATGTTTGACACGGTGGACAAGGTGTTTGCACAGGCCGAGGAGCTCGCACGCATGAAGCTATCTGTACCACAAATCACCCGCATATGTCGTGGGCTTGCAGCCGCAGGGCTACCGGTGCAGGAGCATTGTTACACCATCGAAAGCGCCAAACAACAGCTACTAAAGCTCAAAGCGAAGGGGAGGGGAGATCATGCTTAAAGATATAACCATAGGTCAATTCTTCCCCGGCAAGTCGGTCATTCACCGCCTCGACCCACGTGTAAAGATACTATTATCCATCGCCTATATTGTTATGTTGTTTTTGGCCGACGGATTTAGCGGTATCGCCATAGGGGTGCTGTTTGTGGTGTTGTGCTACGGTATCAGCAAAATTCCGCCAAAGCTTATACTGAAATCCCTGCGCCCTGTCGTGCCCATAATACTGTTTACAGCCGTGCTTAATATGTTTTTTGTTGAGGGTGATGCGGTGTTTTCGTGGTATTTTATCACCATCACACGTCAAGGACTTGCCACGGCGGGACTTATGAGTGTGAGGATAATATGCCTTATCGCAGGCACATCGCTACTAACCTACACCACCAGCCCCATAGTGCTGACCGATGGCATAGAACGCCTACTCTCGCCACTTAAAAAGCTGGGACTTCCTGTGCATGAACTTGCCATGATGATGACTATAGCCCTGCGCTTTATCCCCACCCTCATTGAGGAGACCGACAAGATAATGTCGGCACAAAAGGCCAGAGGTGCCGATATGGAGTCTGGCGGGCTTAGCCAAAGGGCAAAGGCACTTGTGCCGATACTCATACCCCTGTTTATCTCGGCATTCCGCCGTGCCGACGAGCTGGCACTGGCCATGGAATGCAGGTGTTACCGAGGGGGAGAGGGTCGCACACGCATGAAACAGCTAAAAATTGCCGGCAGAGATATAGCCGCCTCGTTCATAGTCACCCTTATAATAGCCTCGGTGGTGGCAGTCAATGTGTTTTATCCGTTGGCGGTGGGGTGATATTGTTATAAGTTTACACATGAATATATGATATAAAAACAGGTTGAGGCATATTGTACCGCAACCTGTTTTTATATAAAGTAATTCTAACGCAATCGTGAGATTTGTTGAATTATATACCTGCTTATGCTAAAATTAGAAAAACCATACATGTGTTGACAAGGAAGGTGTATTATGCCGATAAGTTATGATAAGCTTTGGAAACTGCTGATAGATAAAAAAATGAACCGCACCGAGTTAAAAGAGGCTTCGGGAATAAGCTTTAACGTACTTGCCCGAATGGGAAAAGGTGAGACGGTTTCTATGGAGAGCTTACAAAAAGTATGTAGTGCCCTCTCATGTGATATTGGAGATGTTGTTGAAATATGGGAAGAAAAAGATAGCAGTGGCACCACTTGTGCGCCAAAAGTACTCGAATTGTTTGCGGGGGCGGGAGGCCTTGCGCTTGGTATAGAACGGGCAGGGTTTGATTGCATAGGGCTTGTGGAAATAGATAAACATGCCGCGGATACCCTAAAATGCAATCGTCCGAGTTGGAGGGTAATAAATGAGGATATTGAAAAAATATCCTGTCTTAATTTAGAAGAATATTTTGATATTGCAAAAGGAGAACTGGATTTATTATCTGGGGGTGCTCCCTGTCAATCATTTTCATATGCCGGCAAAAGATTGGGGCTGGGCGATGCAAGAGGTACATTGTTTTATCATTACGCCATGTTTTTACATAAATTGCAACCTAAAATGTTTTTGTTTGAAAATGTGAGAGGACTGCTCACCCACGACAAAGGAAAAACATTTACCACCATGGTCGATATATTTAAGGATGAGGGATATATGGTCAAATGGGATGTGCTCAATGCTTGGGAACATGGGGTAGCTCAAAAACGCGAACGTTTAATCACTGTGGGTGTAAGAAATGATTTGGTTGATAAAATTGATTATACTTTTCCGGCACCTCATAAAGATAAACCTGTACTTCGAGATATTTTGCTTGATTGTCCCAAAAGTGAGGGAACGATGTATTCCCAAGCAAAAACTGAAATTTTTAAGCTTGTCCCCCCGGGGGGATATTGGAGAGATATCCCCGAAAATATAGCGAAAGAATATATGAAATCTTGTTGGTATATGGAAGGGGGGAGAACAGGAATTTTAAGGCGACTTAGTCTTGATGAACCCTCGCTTGCAGTGCTGACCTCTCCAAGTCAAAAGCAAACAGACCGATGTCACCCCATGGAGGCAAGACCTTTTACGGTCAGAGAAAATGCAAGATGTCAAACATTCCCCGATGATTGGGTGTTCTGTGGCAGTGTGGGACAACAGTACAAACAGGTTGGAAATGCTGTCCCTGTAAACTTAGCGTATGATGTAGCACAAAAAATAAAAGAATGTTTGGGGGGATTATAAATGTGGCAGTTATCATTTATCTCACAGGATGATTTTATAAAACATGTTCAGGCAACCATTGAAAAATACGGTGAAAAATTGAGTTCATATGATGTAAAAAAATTCAATAAAAATATAATCGATCC
>CAYJGR010000076.1:0-8001 GCA_964370005.1 uncultured Oscillospiraceae bacterium | reverse complement strand
TGCAAACCCGCATGAGTACAGGGGTTTGCTATGACCGTTATGATGTTCCGCACCAGCCCCAACCCATTTAGGGTTGGGGCTTTTTTCTGCACCTCCACAAAATTCGAATGAAACATTCGCTTTTGTGGGAAGGGACTCTCGGCTATAAAACAGTCCTAAGACCCATTTGCTACGCCTTTTTCTCGTGTGTATAATCTTTGCGTTATTCCTTCAAGCGTACTGCGTATCCTATGGGGATTTTATTATCTGTGGCCTCAATAAGTTGCCTTACATCCTTTTCCTTAAATCCACCACAAAGCTCTATGCATTCCACTCCCTGTACTGCTAATTCTTTGGCCACTTCACAGGCTTGTTGGGTATGCCTTACCCCTATAATTTGTGCCCTGCCATTTTTTATAGAAGCTCTATCTACCGACATATCAAAATCGCCCTTGACAATATATGCAGATTTCATTGTTTCCCTCCTCTATATGAATAGCCTTAAACTTATACTGCCACCCACCTGGTAGGCGGGTGGCAGTAGTGTTGGCGTTTGCTCTTCAAAGCACCTGCTCCTCTGTGTGGGCAAGCGCAGTAAAAGCGCGCATTATGCTCGATTTGCGCTCCCACACAAATCTATATGGTGTAGAAGACTTTTCTTGTACCCCTCGGCCAACTTGCCGTACATTCTATAGGCACCCATCCCCAAAAGATCTTCCTGCTCTGTGAGGCTTACTATTGCACTCTTTTTTAGGTCGTTGGAAATATTAAGCTTACATATTCCGCCCTTGCTCGCCTTTCGCAGGTTGTCATCGCCCGACCCTGAAGCACCATGTAGCACCAAAGGCACCGGCACCGTTTCGCTGAGCTGTTTGAGTAGATCAAACTGTATCTCGGGGAGTTTATTTTTGTAAGAACCGTGGGCAGTGCCTATAGCCACCGCAAGTGCATCCACATCGGTCATCTTCACAAACTCTTGCGCTTGTTTTGGGTCTGTGAAGTGTTTTTCATCCCCCACATCTGCATCGTCAGCCATGCCTACATGTCCAAGCTCGGCCTCGACCCCCACACCAACCGCATGAGCAATTTTTACAATCTCTTTTACCTGCTGTACATTATCATCAAAAGACAGCATAGAGCGATCGACCATCACATCTGTAAACCCGGCACGAATAGCCCATATAGCCTCCTCATATGTGCCGCCGTGGTCTTGGCACATTGCAATGGGCACAGATGCCTTCATTGACATCTCATATGCGATGCGCCCCAGCCCCACAATATCGGGGTTTACCTTGTAAAGCGCAATCATAATGATGGGCGACTTGGTCTGCTCGGCCGCTTCTATACAGGCTCGAATACTATGCTCATTCTCAATCGCAGGCGCCGGCACACAGTAGCCCTTCTTTTTTGCATCCTTCATAAGTTCAATCATAGAAACTTGCATATACTCACTCCATTCCGCCCCTTGGGCTATATTAAAACTTTATCATAACTCTGTATGTATCCATGGAACAAGCCCTTTCAAATGCCTTGTCGGACTGTTCCTTTTCATATGACTCGGTCACAAGTGGGGATAGGTCTACAATATTCTTCGATAAAATTCTTGCCGCCACATCAAAACACTCAATGGTAGAGCTTTTTGAACCGGTTACAATAATTTCGGTGTTGTGCACATAATTGGGGCTCATTTCGATGGGGTTGTCGGGATGAATGGAGCTATACATAACACATCTGCCCATTTGTCCGGTCATGGCTATCGCTTGGGAGGCCAAAGCGGCTATTGGGGTAGTGTTAAATACAACATCGGCACCTTGTCCTCCCGTAATTTTTTGCACCGCCTGCACCACATCGGTGGCGGTGGGATCTATGACGATATCCGCTCCGTATTTTTTTGCCATATCGGCACGGGCTTTATTTGGTTCACTGAGTATGACCCTTGCCCCCGACATCTTGGAGGCTATAACATGCAAAAGACCCATAATGCCACCACCCATGACCACAACGTCATCACCGAGGGATATTTCTCCCCTTTGCACACTGCTCAGCACGCAGGAAAACGGTTCCACAAATACAGCCTGCTCATATGATATTTCGTCAGATAGCAGATATATTTGATCAGCATTTACCGCAAGATATTCGCCCAGTCCGTTGGGGTTGAGTGTACCTGCGCTCGCCGCAGATTTTTTATAGGCATTTTTGCACAGATTTTCTCTGCCACGACGGCAGTAATAACAAGCTCCACAGGACTGCAAAATCCTCACTGCCACCTTTTTACCGATGGGGTAATCTTCGGAATTTACTCCCTCTCCCAGTTTCTCTATAACCCCTGCGCACTCATGCCCACCGACATATGGCAATGCCTTTTTCACAGCACCTGTAAAAATACGCTGTTCAAAAGTACAAAGCGCACAGGCATGTATACGCACTAACACTTGATTTTCTTTTGGTATAGGGGTATCAATTTCTATAATTTCACTCTTTTTTACATCTGTAAACGCCACAACTTTCATAACATTACTCCTCCTCATTTAATCCCGTAATACGCATCAAGATACAGCTGTTTTAAGCTGTCCGCACCCTTGTAGCCCTTTATCCAATCCACATGACCGATCTCGACCACCATATCAATAAACTTTGGTATTTGTGCTATAAACTCCTCCTCGGGCACCCCCACTTCTTTTATGGTCTTGGGCATACCCAAAATGTCGTACATGTTCCAAATATGTTCCACCAAATTTCGTTGTTTTTGCTGTAGTGTATCTCCTTGCATGCCCAAACTTACAGCTAAATCTACGTAATGATTTTCCTCCATCAAGTAAAGCATAGTATAGGGCAGGAAAATTCCGACAACCTTACCGTGAGGAATATGGTAAGCCTTTGCAAACATGTCAAGTTTGTGCTCAAGCCCTCCACCGGCGTTGTTGATCTCCACCCCCGCCATGTAGGAGCAAATATGCATCATATCTCTGCACATCTCGCCCTCACCTCTAAATGATTGCGGCAGAGTATTTATGATTTTGGCGGCGATAGTGGTGCATAGCATCTGATCCAGCAAATTTATCGACTCCACACTGAGTCCCCCAACCACATGTGTGAGCGCATCCAGCCCCGATATGGCGATAATCTCCGGTGGCAATGTCTCCAGCAAATCAAACTCCAAATACACCTCACTTGGATGTATTTGTCTATCTATGACAAGTGCCTTTGTGCCATCATATTTTTTATAAACCGCCGCCCATGTGGCCTCTGCTCCCGTTCCGCTGGTGCTGGGGATAGCTATAAGTTTTGCCTTACCGGGAAATTGGGGTATGGGTTCAAATGAGGTGTACGTCTCCCATGTCAGGTCAAGATGCTCATAAAATGCCCATAACGCCTTGGCTGTATCGATGGTAGACCCGCCACCCAAGGCCACGATATGGGTTGGGCTGTAGTCCTTTATGGTCGGTATGTGCAGATCGATAGCCTCGTAAGAGGGCTCATCCTTTATAGTGCAAATCAGTGAATACTCGACTTTGCTTAAAACATTTTTCTCAAACTGCACAAAAAAATCTGATTTTTGCAAATACTCATCTATTATGAGTGCAATGCGTGCTCCCTCAAGTTTTGCAAGACTCTTTGTGCACCCATGACCGATGGTGACACACTCGATGTTGTAATGCCTTGTCAAGGTTATATCTCCATCTATTGCATAGGGGTTTACTTTTTTCATTCCAATCCTCCGTTTGCACGGATTATCCGGCAAACACAGCGGTGGCTGCGTTTGCCGGTATAACCGTAAATTTTTGCAGGAGTAAGCTTAGATTATTCCGATCAGTCCCAAAGCTATGCCGCCAACTATAAGCACTCCCAAGAGTTTCAGTGCCGAGTCACCCTTATCCATTCTCTTATAGACAATAAGTGTCAAAATTAGGGGCAGCATACTGGGCATGATTGCATCAAAGAAATTCGCCTGCAAGTCAAACACACCTGTGGTTAGCTCAAAGCTGACTATTGTGTTTAGTCTGACAAAGTTTGCAACCAGAGCACCCATAACCGTACATCCCATTATGCCGGCACCCATGATTAGCTTGTTGATAACTCCGCTCTCGATAAAGCCCATGATAGCCTCATCACCTTTTTTGTAGCCAAAATCAAAACTCCAAAGTCCTAAAAATGCCGACAGGCCGATAAAAGCTATGAGATACAGTATCGGACCCATGACATTGCCCTGCTCAGCCATGCCTAAGGCGAGCGAAAGAAGCAGTGGTACCAAGATTGCTTGGGTAAGAGTGTCGCCTATACCGGCCAGAGGACCCATAATACCGTATTTGATAGAAGGCATGGCCTGCTCTGCGAGTTCGGTTTCACCTGAAGCAATGCGTTCCTCCATCGATGCACACAATCCCACGATGGCACTGCCGGTGCGCACCTCGGTGTTGAAAAATGCTGTGTGACGTTGCATGGCACTTTTTCTGCCCTCAGTGTCATTTTTATCATACAGTTCATCTATTACGGGACACATTGCATGCAAAAATCCTGTACCCTGTAGTCGTTCATAGTTGTAACAGCTGTGGGCAAAAAACAACCAGTTTAGCACACATTTAATTCTTGCACCTTTAGATATCTTTTTAACCTCATTTGTTTGTGTAGCCTGTACTGTTTCACTCATAACTTATGCCTCCTCCTTTTTGCTTTTTAGTTGAACGTAGAGGATACCGAATATCAGTGCCAATGCACTTGTTACTACAAGATCAAACTGCATATACACTACCATAATAAATCCAATAAAGAAGAAGAGTCTCGCATCACCCTTGAAGATAGCCTTCATATTCATGGCAATACCAACCACCGGTAATATACCACCGATTGTGCTAAGTATGGGTAGAATGCGGGTGCTTGATAGAGATTCCACAAGGTTGGTAATAGCATTTACACCGAAGTAGCAAGCAAGCATACATGGGATTATATACAGTGCAGCGAGTACGATTTGAGGGAATAGCACGTTTGCCATCCAAATTTTCTTAACTTGGCCTTCTTTGGCGTATTTATCGGCCAAATGAGTGAAGGGTACAGCTGACAACATTCTGAGCTGGAAGAGCACAGTGCCGGCCAGACCTATGGGAACTGCGATGGCAACTGCCTCTGTAGCCGACAGCCCGCTTATGATGGCTGCCGATGTGCCCACGATACCTGCCAAAGAGGCATCTGCGGGGTAGGAACCACCTGTGGACAGGATGCCCAAATAAATCAACTGAA
Source organism: uncultured Oscillospiraceae bacterium (assembly GCA_964370005.1). GTDB lineage: Bacteria > Bacillota > Clostridia > Oscillospirales > Ruminococcaceae > Heteroruminococcus. The sequence goes on along the minus strand of CAYJGR010000076.1, from coordinate 2,787 downwards.
TGGTGGCACCTACGATTGTACCTGTGATGGGATCACCTAACACCAAGCCCACCATAAATCCCAAAACGAGTGGCCTTCCGAAGGTATGAAATCCAAGTCCCATAACCCAAGGACCCGCATTTAAGTAGTAAAAAATGCCTAATATAAACGCCTGAATAATACTCATAATAATACCTCCTAAAAATAATTTTTAACATCTACCGGTGAATCTGATGGCACGAGCTGATAATACATTGACACACCTTTTTCAACAATACGTTTCATACAGTCAATTTCATCTTTTGATGCTGCAACGTTTTTATTGAACTTCTTACGATTTGGAGCCATTCCCATTCCGCCCAATATAATGCTTGAAATAACCACTCCGCTGTCTATTAAACTTTCAAGCACCTGCGGAATTTTTACAAGTACCACTATTTTTTCTTTCTCAAGCGGATTTGATTTTAGATATTCTTTGGCCTGTTCCACAGTTTGGATATCAACAGAAATCCCGGGAGGCGCAACCGCTTTAAGCATACGACTCATTATGGAGTTGTTAACCAATTCATCATCCACAATGAGGATGTGTGTGCCATGTGTAGAACCCATCCACTGTGTAACAATCTGGCCATGAATTAATCTGTCGTCAATTCTAACAAGCACTAACTCCTTCATCTTTTTCACCTCAAACTATCTTTGATTTAACTGTGCAGATTTGTTTAGTATTTCGCCTGCATCTTGTATGCCTTCTCTTCCTATCTTGAATACAAAGTCGGCCGCATCTTCAAGTGACATGTTATTCCTACTGCTCAAAGCTTCGATAACCATGGGTAGGTTCACGCCGGTGATATGCCTAAATTTGTGTTCCATCATCGCCGCCACAGTTACGTTAAAAGGACTGCCACAACGAATATCGGTGAGTACCAACACATCGGAATGTTCCAAGCATTCTGCCAGAGCATTTGAGACATCTTGAGCAAGCATGTCGACACTGTCCCCCAAGTTAAGTCCAAATGTTCTCACACCCTTCCTGTCTCCCATAATCAGTTGAGCAGTTTGCAAAAACGATTGAGCCAAATTTCCGTGGCATACAATAATGACCTCAAACAATCAACGCACCTCCTTTCATTTTTCTTAAATTCAAAGACAATTTACTCCACACATTTCCCCCTTCACAAGCACTTTATTTGAATAATGCGAATTGCATCGCTTTATTTTCCCGTTGGCATTTAGGTGTGCTAGCATTTCAGTTGTATTTATTATCATTGATAATTTTTCAGTTCATCATCTGCATCTCTGGTATATAGCTTAACATCGGCTGAAATCAAAAAGTCTATGGCTTCTTTTTTGGTTTTTGCAACTTCAAGTTTATTCTTTGAAAAAGATCTATCCCCCAAAACCACACTCTCAACTAATATCCCATCTTTGAGCAGTTGTGCAAATATCTCCGGGGTTTTAGCAAGCAAGAAAACTCGGTTATCCTCACTATTTATTTCTTTAATGTAGGACGCAGCTTTGCTTTGCGACAAAACTTTAGCCTCTACCGAAATGGGAATTAGCACCAGATATATTTTGGACATAAAATCATTTGTGTCCAACGCATTATCAATAATTACAAGATGAGTTGCTTTACTTTGCATGATCCATTGGTTGATAACCTGTCCGTGTACCAGTCTTTCATCCACCAACGAAAACACAATGCCCATTTTAACCCCTCCCAAAACGCTCATTCACATCGAAAAGTTGATCTCCTGCAAAACACGCAGCATCTTTGGTCAATTGTTCAACCTCTACACCACTTTCCCTATTGTTGATTAAATAAAATAAAAGAGGCATATTCATCCCTGTTATATGACTAAATTTATATTTATCGCAAAGTTCAATCGCCACATTGAATGGTGTGGATAGCGGAAAATCTGTCACTACAATGGCTTGTCCTGCATCTCTCTGAATTGATATAAGTACGTTTTCCAAATCATGCTTTAGTTGATTTGGTGAATGCTCGGGCATCAATGACAATGTAAATATATCACTACTCTCTCCCATTACCATCGATACGCTATTGAACATGGCTTTCGACAGTTCTCCATGCGTCACAAGAATAATACAAGTCATTATTTCTCACCCTCCTCATGCCGTAGTTGCATTTATGATAAAAAAAGATATCAATGTTTTTTAATTTTATAATATTTCCCCCTTGCATTAAGCTTATCATTCGTGTAGAATTATGTAAAGTAGGCACTTTTAAGTAACCAAAACTATTTAAAAGTTCTAATTTTATTGGGGTGTTTTTGTATGATTAACTATGAAGATGATATGATCTCAAGCTTTGAGGTAGTAAAGAAAATTTCCGGCGACAAGTGGAAATTCCTTATTGTATGCAATCTTTTTGATGGTAGCAAGCGTTTTGGCGAACTACAATATCTGATTGCTCCCATCACCAAAAAAGTGTTGACACAGAATTTAAGAGAACTGGAAAATTTGGGTATAATTTTTCGTCAAGAGTATTCGGACATCATCCCAAAAGTGGAATATTCCCTAACCGAACTCGGCGAATCTTTGCAGACCGTTTTTGAGTCTTTGGTGCATTGGAGTTTGGCATATTCTGATACATACAGAAAACAAATTCAGTGCGCAGGCAAGTAAAATCCATAATTTATTGCTGTACGCAAAAAAGACGGCTCATGTAAAATGGAGTCGTGGGTTTTTTGCGGGTATTTTTTTTTTTTGTTTCGGGGGGTTTGGGGTAAATAACCCCCCAGGCAGCCGGGAAAACCCCAAGAGTACATGATTTTTTTATATGTTAAT
>CAYJGR010000075.1:7006-8152 GCA_964370005.1 uncultured Oscillospiraceae bacterium | reverse complement strand
GATATGACAAACTTTTTTCTTAATTTTTTCTTTTATTTGATTTTCACACCTATTGCTTCACTTATGCTCATGAAAATCATGTGGGTAAGTCAGCACAGCATGATGGCCTCGGATGCCCTTACCCGAATAGAAAATCTGATGAACGAAAAGCCACTAAAAAAGCCCGAAAATCCAAAATCCCCCCAAAGTGCCGATATCTTGATGGAGGGCATCTCATTCACGTATCCGGATACCGATAAAATGGCCGTGGACAATGTGACAATCAGCATCAAGGAGGGGCAGACAGTGGCATTTGTAGGGCCATCCGGCGGAGGCAAAACCACCTTGGCCACCCTCATCCCACGATTTTGGGATGTAGACAGCGGGAGCGTGAAAATAGGTGGTATCGATGTGCGAGAGATAAGCGAAGATGCGCTGATGAAGAACATTTCGTTTGTATTCCAAAACACGAATTTATATAAGGCGAGCATTCTTGATAATCTGCGGGAGGGCAAGCCCGACGCGAGCGTTGAGGAAGTGAACAGAGCTATAAAGGTTGCAAGGTGTGAGGATATTATAGAAAAGCTTCCGGACGGCATAAATACGATTTACGGCACAAAAGGTGTGTATCTCTCGGGCGGAGAGGCACAGCGGATTGCATTGGCCAGAGCAATTTTGCGGGATGCACCGATAATCCTACTCGACGAGGCCACCGCCTTTGCCGACCCTGAAAATGAGCATCAAATTCAGCTTGCCATGAGCGAGCTTACAAAGGGCAAAACAATACTCATGATAGCCCATAGGCTCTCGACGATCAAAAATGCCGACCATATTTACGTCATAGCCGACGGCAAGGTCGCCGAGCAGGGCACACATGCCGAGCTTGTAGCACAAGGAGGGCTGTACAGCTCCATGTGGAATGAGTATCAAAGTGCCTTTGTTTGGAAAGAAAGCGAGGTGTCAGCCTGATGAAAAGCTATCTGAAAAAGACATTTGCCCTGACCGATATGGGGGCGAGCGAGCTGTTAAAAGCCGGTATGATTACGGTGGTCATCAACATAGCGATAATGGCCATAAGTGGCATTTCGTACTACTTTATACAGGATACCATGATGCCTGTATTAGAGGGTAGCGCCCCTGTATACAGTGTGCTAATTTATGCCGCAT
>CAYJGR010000075.1:0-6996 GCA_964370005.1 uncultured Oscillospiraceae bacterium | reverse complement strand
TGTATTATTTTCAGTATAATTTTTGTTTTATTTCAGCTTATGATGAGAGTGCCAATATGCGCATTTCACTTGCTGAAACGCTGCGCAAACTCCCGCTGTCTTTCTTTGGCAAAAAGGATTTGGCCGATGTCACCTCGACGGTTATGGGGGATGTCACCATGATGGAAAATGCGTTTTCTCATTTCATCCCCGGCTTTTTCGGCTCTATAATTTCCACGGTGATTATGGGGCTGGGTATGTTTATATTCGATTGGCGATTGGCTCTTTCGCTCACTTGGGTAATTCCTGTATCGTTTATACTCTGCATCGCCACAAAGAAGTTGCAGGACTACTACACTGTAAAAACAAAGACCATACAGCTTACCTACCTCGATAAAATTCAGGAGTGCCTTGAAAACGTCAAGGACATAAAGGCTAATAACCGTGAGAAGTCCCACCTCGAAATCATGAACGCCCATTTTGACAGCCACGAAAAATCAAGCATAAAGGCCGAATTTGTCACCGGCGTATTTGTTAGCCTTGCGCAAATGATTCTAAAACTCGGCATCGCAACCACCATGATTGTGGGAGTGAGCTTGCTTGCCACAGGCGAGGTAACACTTCTCACTTTCCTCGTGTTTTTGATGATAGCTTCAAGGATATATGACCCGCTGGCCGGTGCCCTTGTCAACCTTGCGGGCATATTTATCGCCTTAAAAAGTGTCGATCGCATGAAGGAGTTTGAAAACACCAAGGTGCAGACAGGTAAGGAGAACATGTCACCCAATGGGTATGACATATGCTTTGAGGATGTGAAATTTGCCTATGATACGAGCGAAACGGTGTTGGACGGCGTGTCCTTCACTGCAAAGCAGGGCGAGATCACGGCACTTGTGGGGCCATCGGGTGGGGGCAAATCCACCGCCATGAAGCTGGCCGCCCGCTTTTGGGATATAAGCAGCGGGAGCATAACCATCGGTGGCGAGTATGTAAACGCCATCGAGCCCGAAACACTGCTAAAAGAAATATCCATCGTATTCCAGGATGTAACCCTCTTTAACAACACTGTGATTGAGAACATACGCATTGGCAGAAAAGGTGCTACAGATGATGAGGTCATGCAGGCGGCGCAAGATGCCATGTGCCATGATTTTATCATGAGTATGCCCGACGGTTACAACACCCTCATAGGCGAAAACGGCTCCAAACTCTCGGGTGGCGAGCGTCAGAGGTTGTCAATTGCGCGGGCACTGCTCAAGGATGCCCCTATTGTACTGCTTGATGAGGCCACCTCCTCACTCGACATCCAAAACGAGAGTGCGGTACAAAAGGCCATATCACGGCTCACAAAGAATAAGACTGTTATAGTCATAGCCCACCGCATGAGAACCATTGCGGGTGCGAATAAAATTGTACTGCTCAAAGATGGCAGGGTGGCGGCCCAGGGCAAGCATGGCGAGCTGATAAAAACATCGAATGATTATGAAAATATGATAAACCTACAGACCGAGAGCATGAATTGGACGCTGGCGTAAAAATACCGTCCGGGGGTAGCGATTTTTACTATCCCCGGACTTGGTTAAAGGAGATATGAAATGGGCAAAAACAAATTCTTGTCACAAGCAAACGGGTTTTTAACAGATACCTACGGCGAGGAAAAGGGGAATAGAATTGCAAATTCGGCACAAAAAAGATTTGAGGAACTTTGCACAGAAAATGCGAGAGAAGCAAAAACCATGCACCAACACACACGAGTAAAAATCTACCCATGTATTTCGCTACTTGATGCACAGATTGAGCATGGCATATCAAGAGATGATGCGCTGGCATTCAATTTCAAGTTTATCGAGTGGAGAAGTTATAGAGGGGCAGAAATTGTCTCAAAGCTCATGAAAATCCCCGGTATCTATAAAAAAACGCCCGTTATGTTTGGCAACATGACAAAGAAAAAATTTGGGGTAAAGCAAAATTTTGATGCGGTGTTTCATGAAATATCAAAAAAAGAAATGCGCTTTGATATGACCAAATGTCCATATGCGGATATTTGCACCAAATACGGTTACCCCGAAATTACAAAGGCGTTTTGCCGAGGGGATGACATAGTTTATGGGGGCATGCACCCAAAACTTGTTTGGGGCAGGACAAAAACCATTGGTGATGGGGATAGCATATGTGATTTTAAGATAACGGTGGTGGAGTAGTATGCCTGATAAAATACAAAACTCATATAAATCCTCAAAGAATTTCTACGATGTATTTATTACCCATAAAACTTGGTGGAGCAAGCTATATGCAAAAATTGTTTGGAAAGGTGCGGATAATAATGTAATCGCACAGAAACTGCTCGATAAAATCCCCACCGAGTTTGAGGGTAAAATCCTTGATGTACCCGTAGGGACAGGGGTTTTTGTCTATGAGAAGTACAACAAGATGAAAAATGCACAGATAACCTGCCTTGATTACAGTGAGGATATGCTTGGTATCGCAAGGCAGCGCATGAGTGACGAAAATATAAACTTTGTGCGGGGCGATGTGGGGGATTTGCAATTTGAAGACGAAACTTTCGATATTATTTTCAGCATGAACGGCTTTCACGTCTTCCCCGATAAAGACAAGGCATTTTGTGAAATTACAAGGGTGCTCAAAAAGGACGGCATACTGCTTGCAAGTTTCTATGTGGAGGGCAAAGGCGGACTTGCCGATTTTACAGCTAAAAACATACTGGCAAAAAAAGGCTGGCTTACGCTTCCCTTTGACAGCGAAAACTCTGTTAGGCAAAGGCTTTCAAAAGATTTTACAATTGAGTTTTTTGACTACTACGGCTCACTTGTTTATTTTTGCGCAAGAAAGGTGGAGAAAAATGAAAAGTAAAAAACTTAGCGGTGTCGAGGATACGTTATTTATCCCTTTGATGGCACGCATTTATATTTCGAAGCGGTTTCCGGAATATTTTTATGACCAAAAGGCACTTAGCCTCAAGGACTCCTTGCCGGCAAATATTATCACAGAAAAAAGCAGTGAATATACCATGTTGGCCTCGGCTTCAAGGGCGGTTGTAATGGATAATGTGGTGCGGGAGTTTGTAGCACGGCATGAAAAATCAAATGTGGTTTGTATCGGGTGCGGGCTTGAGACCATGGCCTTTAGACTTCAAGATGTTTCTCAAAACACACACTTCTATGAGATAGATTTTGAACATGTCATAGATCAAAGAAGGGTTGTTTTAGGGGAGGGCCAAAACGAAACCCTTATACCGGGCGACGCCACCGCTTTGGATTATGAACAGTATATGGACTGCACTGTGCCCACCATATTTGTTGTGGCGGGCGTGCTACAGTATTTTAGGGAGAATGTAGTCTTAGCCCTCATTGCCAAACTAAAAAAATCATTTTCAAATGCAGAGATGCTTTTTGATGCCACCGATCAGTTCGGCATAAAGTATGCGGCGCGCTATGTCAAAAAAACAGGTAATCAAAGTGCCATGATGTATTTTTATATAAACGACCCCAAAGAATTTGCGGCCCAAGCCAACATAAAACTTATATCGATAAGCGGATTTTTTGGCAACGTCTCAAAACCACTTCGCAAACAGCTCAAACTTTATACAAGGATTGCAACCAAAATAGCCGACGGCCAAATGCACGCCATGATACTGCGTGTGGGATTATAGTCTGCAATCACTATCAACAGGAGGGAAAATCATGAGTACACCCCACCCCACAAAACAATGGCAACCCCTATCTCACGGGGTTGCCATTGTTTATCGCCATTTGCTAAGCCTTCAACTCATCCCCATACACCGCAAATCTGTATGCATCATTGCCACTTAGGCCATCAAGTACAGCCTGTGCTTTCTCGTACAGATTTTCAAATGTGTCGCCATGCTCGGGGTATAACGATATGCCGATGCGTACCGACAAGCTCAGAACCGTGCCCTGCACCTCATAGGTTTTGCCAAGCTCACGGCAAAGCTCCTCGGCTTTCTTTTTAATAAACCCTACTGTATTGTAGTTGTTTATAAATACAAAGAACTTATCATCCTGTGCTCGGCCTATAATATCGGCACTTCTGAACATGCTACGTAAAACAACACCCAGATCCTTCAGACATTGCTCGCCCCACTCATACCCAAAACTATCACAAAGCTGTTTGTAATTCTCCAAGTTCACCACAAAAAATGCGCCGTTGATGTTGTTGGCGGTGGCAAGTTTTAGGTAGTTGCGGATGTAACGCTGGGTGGCGCTCTTGTTGAAGATGTCGTCCATAGTGTTGCTTTGGGATTTCATCTTTAATATGTCCATCTCTAACTTGTGGCCGGCCGCCTCGGTCATCTTGCCCACTGTGCGGTGCTTTTGCTCCTTTGGGTCATAAATGGTCTCATACTCGTATAAGTACCACACAGGTTCACCGTCAGGTAAGGTCAAACAGAACTCTCCTTCCTTTGGAGGAAGGGGCGTGCCCGAGGAGCTGGTATGGGGGTCCTGTGTATTGCCATGGAACATCTCTTGGCCAATCTCAGAATCCGAAAAGTTCTCCATGACATTAGGTATCAAAAATTTGTCGGCAAAATTCTTCGAAAAACGCATGGTTTTACTCTGTATGTCATAATCAAAAAATATGTTGTTAGTCAGTGAGGCGATGCGTGCATTAAAATCACGCTCTTCTTGAAGTTTGCGTAAATTTTCCGAATAAAGTGTGATGTCGCTTACCGTGTAAAACAGCAGTGGCTCGCCCTTTGCATTTTGTGCAACCTTGCCGCTGAGTTGTGCGACGATGTAACCATTGTGTTTTGTGAGCAATCTACAAGCATAATCAAGTTGTGCATTCGGGTCGATTTGCATTTGTTGAGCAAAATTTTCAATAGCACCTGCCCTGTCATCCGGGTGTACAATTTGCATACCTTTATTACTAAACTTTTCTTTTAATTCCTCTCGTGAATAACCAATAATATTAAAATATCCATCATTTGCTTCTATAATTGTAAAATCTTCATCCAGTTTGCTCACCAATATGCCACAGGGTACTATTGAATTTGCATATCGGGCATTGTTTATGTTCTGTACGAGCGGTACAGCATTAGTGTCGGCTGGCGTAAGCTCCATAAGCTCACGGTATTTTACCTCGAAATCCCAAACCGGCATGGGTTGTGCATGAACATACCCCTGTATAGCATCACAATTCATCGATTTAAGTAGCTCAACCTGCTCGGGGGTCTCTATACCCTCGGCCACCACATACATACCCAAATTATGAGACATCTTTACAATACTGTCGATAAGCATATCATCACGGCGGGCATTCTTACCCCCCACAAAAAAGCTGCGATCCATTTTGAGGGTATCAACATGTAGATTTTTAAGCATACCAAGCGAGGAGTAACCCGCACCAAAATCATCTATAGATATCTTAAATCCATTCTTTCTAAGTTCGGCAAATAAATGCTCTATACTATCTTCATTTTCCATAGTGGTCGATTCGGTCAGCTCTATTTCAATATATTCATGGGGTATTTGATATTTATCGGCAATAGCTACCACACCATCCACAAAAAATGGATTGTATAAATTAAGCCTCGAACAGTTGACCGACACCGTAAGCCACTTCATACCTTGATCTATCCAGTGCCGCATAGCCATACAAACTTTTTCCAATACAAACTTATCAAGCTCGACCACAAAACCGTTTCGTTCAAACAGTGGTATAAAATCATTGGGGTATATTATTGTGCCATCATCTTCAATCCAGCGCACAAGAGCTTCTGCTCCCACAAGTTTATCCTCACCCGTGCTAAACTTAGGCTGTAAATAAACCTTAAATTCATGGTTTTCCAGGGCGTATTTCATCTTGCTTGTTATCTCGGCCTCTTTTTGTACATTTTGTTTTAATATGCTGTCGTAATCACACAGGGGTTCGCCCTTGGTTTGCTTTGCCCTTGTGAGTGCAAGGTATGCACAGCTGAGTATTTCCTCAATATTTGTTTCGCCCATTGGTATATTATATCGGCCGATTTTGAATGTGCCGTTGTAATCGGCAAGCTCGGGTATTAACTCATCATATAACTTAGAGACATAGGTGTCGAAATCCCCAAGATCACTTAAAAGCCCATCCAAAAATTCCGCTTTGGCAAACATAGCAAATCTATCATCACCCACTCGAGCCGTGATGAGGGAAGGGTCACCCATCATATTATGCAATGCCTTGACAGTCTTTAACACACGGTCGCCAACTTCATAGCCAAACATCTCGTTTATGGCCTTAAAGTTTTCGATGTCAAATATAATGATGGAATAACATATATCGGCATTGCGCATCAATATAGAAGTCATATCCATTTTGAGTTTTGCGATGTTGGGCAGGTCGGTCAGAGGGTCGTTATATGCGGCTTTTTCAAGCTGTTTGACCGTGCGGGATTGAGAATACCAGATATAAAGCAGCAATAATATCAAAAAGCAATATATGGCTTGGCAAAGGTATTCCAGTTGCTGTACAGCCGAGGCAAGGCCGGTGTTTACGGTGTCGGTCTCGACATTTACCGCCAAAGCCCACTCGGTCGAGTCGATGGGGATGTAGACCATGAGTTTGGACACACCGTGATAGTCGTAAAAGAAACTGCCCGCCATAGAATTTGAAATATCATTGTAGGCTTGTGTGACGTTTACACTACCCATTTCGCTTAAATCGCCATCGGGAATTAATATTTCACCCACATGATTTTCACTGGTGGAAAAAAGCAAATTCAACTCTCGGTCAACGATAAAGGCGTCGCCGTGATCGTAAATGGTGTCCTCTAAAATTACGCTGAAATCCCCCATAGAAATTTCAGCCAACAAGACAGACACGAGGGTGTTGCCACTTATGACCGGAACCGAGATGCCAAAAACCATCGCCCCATCCAGTTCAGACAAGTAGGGTGTTGTGATGTAATATGCATTTTGCTGTGCCTGCTCGAAAGCCACATTGTCCGAGAAGTCGCGCAGTTCACCCTCGGCAGAAACCCCCACACCATCGAGAGCCACA
>CAYJGR010000074.1:0-8810 GCA_964370005.1 uncultured Oscillospiraceae bacterium | reverse complement strand
TAAGGCGCAGTCGGGCAGGGTGAGCAAATATTTAGACTAACTTCTTTTCATATTTCCTGCCCTATAGTAAAAAAAATCGAACCGCACACCGTTAGGATAAATCAATTGGGTGCGGTTCGAATTATATAGGTTTGATGCGCCTGAAGACGAGGTGTTATAAAAACAGAGTAACCACGCGGGTTACTCTGTTTTTGAGTGGCATGATTAGAGATACACAACGCAATAAAAAACTAAGTATTTATGCGGATTTATAGAAAGGCAGGGGCGGTATTTACTCAAAATAGCTGAAAAGGGGACACACAATATGCCTGTAAATGGGATAGCTATGATACTGAACGCTGATGTGTCACGGCGCTTTTATTTACAAGATATTCGTTTTTCAGCTATAATTTTTAACGCCTACGCTACCCCTCCATCTCCCTTAAAGCTTCGTTCACACTCTTTTTCACATCTCGCAGGATTTCATCCGGTGTACGCACAGTGTCGGCCAGATAGTGACCGTACTGGGTGGCAAATCTCTTGCCAATGCGCAAAATACCGCCGTAAAGATGTGCTGTGAGCGCCCCGCGAATGAGGTCAGGACGGCCTGCTCGCATATATTCGAGCAACTTGCAATGCTCTTTATATAGTACCGAGAATTTTTGGGTGGTGCGGTAATCCATATAACGATAGCGGGAATAATGCACATCCATATGCTGTATGTGTTGCCAAATTTTATGCTTATTAATGGCGATCATGCATTTTTCATGGAATTGCGAATCGGCCTTAAAAAATTCTTGATCCACCACACTGCTCATGCTGATTTGAGCCTGTTGTTGTTGGAGTATATGTTCGAGTTGGTCAAATAACATTGGGTTGGGATAGCGTGCAAGATGTTCCATTGCACCGCTTTCCACCTGAATACGCATGTATATTATTTGCTCGGCCATATCAAGATCAATGGGCTTTATATATGTGCCTTTTCGGGGCACCACATCGAGAAATTGATCCTGTCGCAGACGCTCAAATGCACTGCGAATGGGTGTGCGTGACATATTAAATCTACGGCTGACTTGATTTTCGCTGAGCAAAGTCCCGGGTTTTAATGTGAGGGATAAAATCTCATCTCGCAATATGTGATAGAGGTCATCACTGGTGATGGCATAGGTATTTTGCAGTTCATTTTCAGATAACATAGTATTAATTTTCACTCCTTTGTTCTTGAAATTATATCATTGCAAATATTATAGTATTTAGTATAACATAGGCTTATCTTGTATACAAGATTAAGGGGTAATAAATTTACTAAAAATGAAAACTATCAAAAACGCCAAATCAAAGCGTTATAAATTGTGAATACATATAAAGTTTATGCTATTAAAAGAAAAAACAAGTAAATCTACCACCTCTTTCCCCAATGAAAACTTTAAATATCGCATTAAAATGTAGTGAAATATTTTTAGATTTGTCGTCTTGCCACAAAAATATGTGGAATATTTAGTGCTTGTTGCACACATCTTGTGTACAAGACTTTGGGTGTTGCAAATCATATATTTTTTATGTATTATCTTACATAGCAAGCGAAGGCTCGGTGACCGACACATTCAGGTTTAGGAGGTTGTCACAAGCCGATTTGATTGATCCGGAACAATTAAATTTGTGTTTGCAATTCATCTTAACCACAAAAGGAGTATTACAAATGGCTGATAAAAAACAGTATGTATACCACATCAATGATCTTCCCTTCACTCCACTGGTCGAGGAAGAGGGAGTTGTTACCCAGTTTATCTTGGGTGACAATATTCAAATAAGTTTTATTCAAAACCCCCCAGGTGCCACTTTTCCAATGCATTCCCACGATGCAGAGCAGATTCTCATAATGCTTGAGGGTACAGAGGAACATGTAGTTGACGGCCAAGAAATTCATATGGAGGCAGGGGATATTTGTGTGCATCCCGGCGGTGTTGTACACGGCGGCAAAACCCTCACAGGCTTTAAGGGTATTGATATCTTCTCCCCCCCCAGAACCGATAAGGGTGGACATGTGGAGCGTATGCAAAAATATGGCACAATGCCCGACGAGAACGGTATTTACCCCGAAAACAAGATTGAAACCGAAGTTCCCGCATGGTTTAAGGGACTAATCGAGTCCTTAAAAAAATAAAAATCATTTAATATTGAGAGGAGTCTTTAAATTATGAAAAAGTTTCTTGCGCTTATTCTTGCAGCAATGTTGGCCTTCTCCATGGTAGCATGTGGCCAGACCGAAGAACCTGCAGCCTCCGAGGCACCTGCCGCCGATGATTCCGAGTCTGCCACCGAGGACGAGGCAACTCCCGCCGAGCCCACCTACACCCTGCGTCTTGCCCACTATGCAACCGAGGATCATCCCGGTGGCATAGCCGCACAGCAGTTTGCCGATGAAATCGCCGAGAAAACCGGCGGTGATGTAATGATAGAAGTTTATCCCAACAACGAACTGGGTGACCCTGCTCAGATGCTTGAGCAGAATATCTTGGGTGCTGTTGATATGTCACTTGGCACACAGGGATCCTTGGATAAATACTCCAAGAAGTTCGCCACCGTTATGCTCCCCTTCGCATTTGACAGCTATGACCACGCTTATGCCGTGCTTGATGGCCCCTTCTATGATTGGGTAAAGGATGAGCTGGCCGACCAAGGTCTTGTGTACATGGGTAGCTGGGACTACGGTTTCCGTAGCTTCACAAACTCTGTACGTCCTGTAAACAGCCCTGCCGATATTGCAGGCCTCAAGGTGCGTACCCCCGGCGAAATTCAGCTACAATCCTGTATGGAAGCTTTGGGCGCCGATGTTCAGTCCATCGCCTTTAACGAGCTTTACCTCTCGCTACAGCAGGGTGTTGTTGATGGACAGGAAAACCCCGTTAGCGTTATTTACACCCAGAAATTTTACGAGACTCAAAGCCATCTTGCTATCACAAACCATGTTTACAACTCTATGAACCTGGTTGTAAGCCAGAAGGTTTGGGAAGAGCTTCCCGCTGATTATCAGACCATAATCAGCGATGCCAGCAAAAATGCCGCTACCACTATGCGTGATCTCACCAAGAACAGCGATGAGGAATACATCGCACTTCTGGAGGCAGAGGGTATGGAGGTAACACGTCCCGATACCGCAGCATTTGCAGCAGTTATGGAGCCCGCTTACCAGACCATCACAGATTACGTGGAAGACCCCACCTATATCGATACATTCCTTGAGATGGTTGAGGCAGAGAGATAAACAAAACAAATTGTATTAAATTATAGGCTTTGGCAGGCGGTGACATGCGTCATGTATTTACCGCCTGCCATGTTCATATAATTTGGGAGGTGTAAAGATTGGTTGCCCTTATAACGTGTGTGCTTTTGTTGGCTCTTATGATTGTGGGTGTACCGGTGGCCGCCAGTATGGGCATAACCTCGGCCGGGGTTTTTGCCGCAATGGGACAGGCTGACTTTTTGCCTGTAATGGCGCAGCGCATCTATGTCGGTGCAACAGGTTTTACAATGTTGGCCATACCGTTTTTCATTTTGGCAGGAAACCTTATGAACACCGGCGGAATTACCGACCGTATTTTTAATTTCGCCAGAGCCTGTGTAGGTCATTATCCCGGTGGGCTTGGACAGGTGAATATTCTTTCGAGTGTAATTTTCTCGGGCATGAGCGGTGCAGCTGTTGCCGATGCCGCAGGTCTTGGTGCTATAGAGGTAAAAGCCATGACCGACGCAGGCTTTGATAAAAAGTTCAGTGCAGGTATTACAGCGGCTTCCTCTACCATAGGCCCTGTTATTCCCCCAAGCATCCCCTTTGTAGTCTACGCCTCTATCACCAGTGTGTCGGTAGGCAAGCTGTTTATGGCCGGATTTATACCCGGCCTGCTTATGGCTGTAGCGATGGCTATAAGTGTGTACATTACAAGCAAGAAAAACAACTACCCCTCGGAGGCACGTGTACCCATACTTAAAAGAATAAAGCTGTTTTTTGGCGCACTGCCTTCACTAATGACCGTGGTTATAATAATCGGTGGTATATGGGGCGGAATATTTACCCCGACCGAAGCCGCCGCTGTGGCCAGCCTATATGCTCTGATTTTAGGCACATTGCTTTACCGAGAACTAAAACTCAAAGACATAATAAATGTACTGAAAAATACTGCGAGACAATCATGTAAAACACTGTTTATCATAGCTGTAGCAAATTTCCTTGCATACTTCTTACAGCATCAGCGCATTCCCAATGCAGTTATAGAGGGAATGACAGGCATAACTCAAAATCCCTACCTGCTAACATTTATGATTGTAATGATTTTACTCGTTTTAGGTTGCTTTGTAGAGGGTACTGCTGTTATACTTATAGCAACCCCTATATTCCTACCCATAATCAATTCTATCGGTATGGATCTTGTGCAGTTTGGTGTTATTATGATTTTGGCCAGCATGATCGGTCTTCTTACACCACCGGTTGGTATGAGTCTTTATGCTGTAGCCAGTATATGTGATGTCGATGTCATTGAGCTGTCAAAAACCGTTATTCCATATCTTATAGGCATTTTCCTTGTGTTGATGGCTTGTTCCTTCTGGCCGCCATTGTCAACATTTGTGCCTAATCTGTTTATGTAAGGGGGGGCAATATGAAAACATTACAAAAAGTAGATTCTTATTTTGCCAAATTCCTCGAAGGCGTATGTGTGTTTTGCCTAATATCACTCGGAACGATTTTATGTGCTAAGGTGTTCTTTAGATTTGTTCCGCTACTCTCGATGTTTCCCTCTTTCTCCATGGGGTGGTTCGACGAAATTATAGAGTTTTTATTTGCGTGGCTTGTTATGACATGTGCCACACTGCTTTGTAGAGAAAATGAGCACTTTAGGGTGGATATAATACAAAGTTATATAAAGGGACGCCCCCTTGCACTGCTTGAATGTATAGTGTTTACCGTGGCATTGGTGTTTTATTTGCTTATGGTGTATTACGGCACCTCACTGTGTATAACGGCAGTACAAACTACTGCAAATTTGCGATGGACGGTAAGATATTTTTATCTTTGCATACCATTTAATGCGGTGTTTTGGTGTATTTATACCATTAGAAATATCGCCCAAAATGCAGTAAAACTGATAAATCCCGCACAAAACAACACCGGACTGGAGGGTACTGCATGAGCAAAGCAATACTGATAACAGGGGCAAGCACAGGCATAGGCGCACAGACCGCCCGCCTGTTTGCCACCGATAACAACACACTGTTTTTGCACTATAACTCCTCAAAGGAGCAGGTCGAGAAAGTAAAAGCCGAGGTAGAGGCATTGGGCTGTACCGCCCACCTTATAAAGGCCGATATCACCACCGAGGCGGCCTGCTGTGAGCTTGTAAGGCAAGTGGCAGAAAAGACCGATCATCTCGACGTGCTTATAAATAACGCAGGCGGACTTGTAAAACGTCAAGCAGCTGATGCCCTACAGTGGGATTTGATGCAGGAGATTTTCGCACTCAATACATTTAGTCTCATGAAAATCAGCTCACTGTGTGTGCCCCTGCTTTGTGCGAGCACACAAGACCCCAATATAATCAATGTTTCGAGTGTGGTTATCCGCCATGGCGGACCCACCGCCACCATATATGCCGCCGCAAAGGGGGCTGTGGATGTGGCAACACGTGGCTTTGCAAAGGAGCTTGCCCCACAAATCCGTGTAAATTCGGTTGTTCCGGGAGTTATCGATACACCTTTCCATCACAAAGTGAGCACCCCCGAGCAGATGGAAAACTGGGCAAAGGGCAACCCCCTACAGCGCAACGGCATACCCGAAAACATCGCGTCGGCAATTCTTATGCTGTCTCAAAATGATTTTATAAACGGTGAGGCCATCGATATAAACGGTGGGCTTAATATACGCTGAGAAAGGATGAGATTATGGATATTCGCTATTCCTGCAATCAAAGAGACTTCAAACGTTACACCACAGAGGAGGTGCGCTCGGAGTTTTTGATTGAAAATCTATTCGTGGAAGATACCATCACGGCGGTGTATAGCCATGTTGACCGAATGGTTACATTTGGATGTATGCCCATCACAAAGGCTGTTTCGCTCGATGACGGCATAGATGTGTGGGGTAGCTTTGGCACAAAGTATATACTGGAGCGCCGTGAGATAGGTATATTTAACATCGGCGGTGGTGGTACTGTGTCGGTGGATGGCAAGACCTATGTGCTTAACACCAAGGACTGCCTATATATCACCATGGGTGCAAAAGAGGTAAGTTTTGTCTCGACAGACAAGGCGACCCCCGCAAAATTTTATATGGTCAGTGCCCCCGCACATTGCAGTTATGAAACCCGCATTATAACCATGAATGAGGCGGCCAAAAGGGAGCTGGGTAGCCAAGAAACCGCCAACAAGCGCACCCTGTGCCAGTTTATCCACCCGGATGTGCTAAAGACCTGCCAACTTTCCATGGGTATGACCATGTTGGCGTCGGGCAACATTTGGAACACCATGTCCTCCCACACCCACGAGCGCCGTATGGAGATATATATGTATTTTGATATCGAGGGTGACAATGCTGTGTTTCATATGATGGGTGAGCCGACCGAGACCCGTCACATCGTCATGACAAATGAACAGGCCGTCATCAGCCCGAGTTGGAGCATACATTCGGGTGCAGGCACCTCAAACTATACCTTTATATGGGCTATGGGTGGCGAAAATCAAGAATTCGACGACATGGACGGCATCAAAATCGGTGATATGAGATAACCACAGGAGGACACGAAAACATGTTTAACTTAAAGGGTAAAATCGCCCTAATAACCGGTGCGAGCTATGGCATAGGCTACTCGATGGCCAAGGCCTTGGCCGGTGCGGGTGCGACCATTGTATTCAACGATATAAATAGAGAAATGGTGGACAAAGGCATAGCCGCCTACAAGGCCGACGGCATCACGGCGCATGGCTATGTTTGCGACGTGACCGACGAGCAAGGTGTAAATGACATGGTGGCCAAGATAAAGGCCGACGTCGGCGTGATCGACATACTTGTCAACAACGCCGGCATTATAAAGCGCATACCCATGTGCGAGATGAGCGCCGAGGACTTCCGCAAGGTGATAGACGTTGACCTCAACGCCCCCTTCATCGTGAGCAAAGCGGTAATCCCCGCCATGATAGAAAAGGGGCAGGGCAAAATCATAAACATCTGCTCCATGATGAGCGAACTTGGCAGAGAGACGGTCAGCGCCTACGCCGCCGCAAAGGGTGGCCTTAAGATGCTCACCCGCAATATCTGCTCGGAGTTTGGCCAGCACAACATCCAGTGCAACGGCATAGGGCCCGGCTACATAGCCACCCCCCAGACCGCACCCCTGCGTGAAAAGCAGGCCGACGGCAGTCCCCACCCCTTTGACAGCTTCATAGTGGCAAAGACCCCCGCTGCACGCTGGGGCACGCCCGAAGACCTTGCAGGGCCTGTGGTATTCCTATCCTCCGCAGCGTCTGATTTTGTCAATGGGCATATACTTTATGTCGATGGCGGGATACTGGCTTATATTGGGAAGCAACCCTAAGGGAAAAATTTTGCAGTGTAGCTACAAGCTTTTTCTATATGACAAGAAACCCTCGGTATGCATTTGCGTATCGAGGGTTTTTGCCTGCCCCACCACATTATTGTAGGTAAGCTCATATTTAGCAGGGAAATATTTGTGATTAAATTGCCTCTGATGGCGATTTACGAGCTGGACTTTGCCATAAAAATACCGATCTCCAAAGGTTAGATTTTTGGTCTAACTTTTGGGGATCGGTATGTTAATGGATGGTTTTAATCTGCCAGAGTTTAGCCATAGTACGACTATCAAGACATTTCTCAGTGCAAGTTGTTCCCTTGCTTGTTAATATTTCGTTTTATTCTCTTTTTCACGTGCTGCCACGCACTGGCGAAGCTTATCAGCGATTCCATCGCACATGCGCTCTAAGAATATGCGGCCATGTTCGGCTGTGGCAGTGCTGGGATCGCCAAAACTGCCTATCTCGTTAAATTCACTCCATTTGACAGCACTGCAAGAATAATACACCGGTACTTCAGGACAGCTATCCACGGCACGGTCCAAATGCACCAAATCCGGGCGTATATGCATCATCATGGAGGTCTCAATCTCCTCGGCATGCATGAATGAGGTGCTAAAAATTGGACTATCAATTAAATCTTTCGCATACTCAATTTGCTTATAGAGGCAGAAATAGTAAACATTGTGCATATCTTGCTCATCATACAGCTCTCGTGCAGCCTCTTTGATTGTGCCCACATTGCCACCATGTCCCGAGATAAACACAATATTCTGTGCCCTATGAGCCTTAAGACAAATGGCAATTTCTTTGAGCACCTGCTTGAGCGTATTTGGAGTAAGCCAAAAATCTCCAGGAAAATCATTATGTGACCAGATTTGTCCGTAGTTTATGCAGGGCATGACCAGTCCATCCACAAGTTCTGCACAGCGCAAGCATTCATCAACAGCGGTGTAATTATCAGTGCCCAGCGGCATGTGGTAACCGTGTTGCTCGGTGGAACCAACCGGCACAAATACAAATGGTGCTTTTGCAATGCATTCTTTGGCCTCTGGCCAAGTCATATCCTGTATAAGTCGTGTCATCATCTTTCCTCCATCACTCATTCTCTTGCTCCATCTTTTCTATCAACTTCTTGAGCGTTTGATCATCACCGGCACCGTGCACTTTGTCCACAAAGTCTTCATCAAAAAGCATCCTTGCTATGCACTTCATGCTGTTTAAGTGATCGTCTTTGCCCAATGATGTAAAGC
>CAYJGR010000073.1:0-9022 GCA_964370005.1 uncultured Oscillospiraceae bacterium | reverse complement strand
TAAAACCACGGCGTGGGCTGAGCCTTGCGCTCAATGCCCTAAATAAAAATCTATCGCAAAGCGATATATTTATTTCTAATTCCTAATCACCCTTAAATCAGTCGTCGTCAAAACCGCCGTCATCGCTGTCGTCGTCATCATCATCGTCTACGCCTTCAAAATATGTGTGATCTAAATCATCCATAGGCGTGGCACTCTTGTTTGCGTCCTTTGCTTTTTTCTTAAATTTGTCGAAGAATTTTTTCATAATTGTGATTATCCCTTTTTAGCTTTCCTTAAAAAAAGTCCTGAACACAACACTGCGCGCGACAACGTACAAACTTATACAAGCGATTGTACCATAGTCATTTTTAAAAACAACTATCCGAAAGTATAGTTTTTTGCATTTTTTTAATATTGATTACAGTATGCCTTGCTCATATGCCGCTGTTATTATCGACGCTCTATTTTTCACTTCAAACTTATTCATTATATTAGAAACATGAAATTTGACTGTCGCCACACTGACACTCAGTTCCTTGGCCATTTGTTCATTTTTATGGCCTTGGGCCAGGAGATGGAGCACCTCGGTTTCTTTTTTGGTGAGGGCGATAAAGGTTTTTGTGGGTTTTAGGTAGTTTGGGTAGATCCGTGCCATTTTCGCCATCTCTTTTTCGACAGTACCGATATATTCCCGCGAAAATTTGGTGTTTTCCCAATTGATTTCTCTAAAAATAGGTAACACTGCCCCGCCCTCATCGGCCAAAAGGCGCACAAGGCCGTATTCCTGTGCAATTTTCACCGCTTGTAGGAGGTGTTCCTGCCACGGTTCTTGTCGGCTATGCAAAATAATCGCCTTTAAAAGGGCCAGCTGTGCCGCAAAGTATCTGCGCTGCGCCACCTTGGAATACCGCTCGAGCACAGTAATTATGTGCAGTGCGTCGAGGTCTCTGCCCAACGCCACATACACCTTTGCTTTTGTAAATAGGAGATGTCTTTGTGTGAGATAGAATTTTTTATGCTCATCCGGCGCAGATTTCCCTAACCACGACTTGCAAAAAGCCGTATCATTTTTCAGCAGTGCAAGCTGCACCTCGCTTGCGGAAATATTGGGTAGCAGTTCAAAAAAGTTCTCTTTCTTAGCTTTTTCATAAAACCGTTCTGCCACTTCCCATGCTTTTTCAATGTTATTTTCGGCGCAGTACAGCCTTATCATGACGGCAGTGGCGACATATTGCATTCGTATACTGCCCTCACGATTTGCCTCATCAAGCCCTTTGGCCAGACTTTCTATGGCCGCACTTTTTTGGTTGCGCTCGTAGTAAACTTCACCCATAATCGTATCAAATACCCCCACCGCCTCAAAGCCTATGACGGTTTCGGCCACTGTTTTCATCATGGTTTGGAACATCTTGTTGCTGTGTATCCATGGCAACAAATCCAGGCCACCGTTTAGTAGACTGGGCATATTGCCTGTGGGGGTGATAAATTCGAGTTTGACACCATTTTTTATTACATATTCGGCAAAGAGTATCAGGCTTTCTTTGAGGTTGTCCGAATTGCTTATCGGGCAGGCGATAAGGGTGCGCATATAAACCGCCAAAGTAGTGTTATCCTTCTTATCCTCGGCCAGTTTTTTCAGGCGCTCCATATAACTGTCATAGCCATGTTTTCTCAGCGAATAGGCCTCAATCATGGCCTTTGCGCCCAATAGTCTGGGGTTTCCCTCTTCTCTATTGGCCGAGAGCTTGTCCATATATTCATCACATATCTCAGCAAATTCACAGCCGTCGGCATTTTCGCTCAAATAAATGACAATCTCCTGAATCTTGTCATAATTTTCGGCCAAATTATAGCAGTGTAGTGCCGATTTCATATCTCGCTTTGTCTCATAAATATCCCCTGCTATCTCGAGGAGATTTTTGGGATCAAATAAATCTGTTTTTAGCATTTCGCCTTGTAGATAGCGGTAAAAATTCGGCTCGAACCTCATGGCATGAGGTGGGATAGTTTCTAAATATCCACAGGTCATAAGTCGTGTAATATCTTCCTTTGAAATGTCAGCGATAACCGCCTTTGCCATTTGCATCGTAAATGTATCAAACACACAAAGTCGAAGCAACAGCTCACGCAAGCTAATCGATTCATCTTGCATCATAAGCTCAAAATAGCCCTGCAAATCGTTTGTGGCAAGGCTGATAGCTGATTGTGTGTCATAAACGTCGTCCGACAACCTTTGCAGAAAAAACACAACCGCCACAGGGTAGCCATCGCTAAACTCCAAACATATATTGGCGTATTTTTTTATATCGCTATCCTGTATTTGCGCAAAAGCAGTATTGCTTTTTATTAAAGATATGATCTCTCTGTGCCCCATCTGTAGCGCTTTTTTATCCTCTACCACCAAATTTTCTGACAGTTTTAGAGAAAGAAGATATTTGGGTAACGGCTCTGTGCCCAGCAGTATTATCTTAATATTGTGCTCTGCCCATACCTGCAAACTCAGTAGCTCGGACAATTGTTTTTTAGCCTTTTCATCTGTTATTTGCTCTATATTATCAATAATTATCAGCTTTTTTTGGGTTGTATTTGCACAGTTAATAAGCCAATTTTCTATCTCCTGCAAAAAATCGGCATGGGCTGCATCAAACATTCTATATCTATCAAAATATCTTCCGGCAAATTCTTTGGACTGTGTGGTTTTTCCGTAGCCTTTCATGGCGTGCAAATAGATTGTGGTGTGCGTCTCAAAGCATTCAAGCCATCTGCTACAGATGTTTTGGGAAATAGCAATATCTGTTTGCAAAACCGATCCCCCCCTATTACAGTGGTTAGTTATAGTTTAGCATGGTTTTATAGAATTTCAATAGGCATTTTCAACGGTTACCTGCAAATGTTGTTGTATGTAAATTGGGGCAGCAACCAAACCCTCCATTCGAAATAGTGGCCTCCCCCCACCCATAGCTCAAATCCCCGTGTGGGAATAGCCTAAATACCCCACTGATTTCGGGCTGTTTATGTGGTTATTGCCAATATTTGCATATTAGTTATGGGTGTGTTGCAATTTGAAGAACTATGGTATATACTTAGCTGGATGTTAATTTTTGTTATAGTCAAATTATTTATGTACCCAGTAAAACTGCCGCGGTCATTCATCCGGCGGTTTTTTTATGCAAAAGCTTACGATGTGAGAGATAGTGAGGATCGATTATGCACTATTTCATTTGCGTATCTTTCGCCATGATTTTAGAAATGAGGAACAAATGTCAACAACTACTTTCAAAGAACTAAACCTCAGCGCCGAGATACTGCGGGCGCTAAATGATGCCGGTTTTGAGAATGCCACACCTGTCCAAGCACAGGCCATTCCCATCATTTTTTCCGGGCGTGACATACTGGCTCAGTCACAAACCGGCACCGGTAAGACCATCGCTTTTGGCATACCCGCTGTGCAAAGCATCGACCCCACTCTAAAAAACGTGCAGGTCATGGTACTCTCCCCCACAAGGGAGCTATCCGGGCAGTGTGGGGAGGAAATTCGCAAGTTAGCAAAATATATGCCGGCTGTTAAAACGGCGGATATTTTTGGTGGTGAAAGCTACACAAAGCAGTTTAGGGACTTGCGATCGGCCAACTTTATAATCGGTACCCCGGGCGGTGTTATGGATCATATGAAAAGGGGTAGCCTCAAACTCGGCAATCTAAAAATGATTATTTTAGATGAAGCCGATGAGATGCTAAACATGGGCTTTAAGGAAGATATCGAACAAATTCTTTTAGATGTGCCCCCCGAGAGGCAGGTTGTACTTTTTTCGGCCACCATCTCAAAAGGAATAAAGGCCATAACCAAGCAGTTTCTAAACGACCCTGTAAATGTTGAGATAAACCGAGATAAAGTCACCCTCGAAAGCATCTCTCAGCACTATGTACATGCGCCTAAGCCTCAAAAGGCCGATGTATTAAAACTGCTTATGCACCGCTACAAGCCCATACGTGCCATTGTGTTTTCCAACACCAAATCCATGGTGGATGAAATAACAGACTCCCTATCCACAGGCGGTTTTTCGGCCGCAGGCCTACACGGCGACATGAAACAGCAACAGCGCACCCAGGTTATGGGGGCATTTAAGCGTGGCAACATCAACATTTTGGTGGCCACCGATGTTGCCGCACGTGGAATTGATGTCAGTGACATCGACTATGTTATAAACTACGACATCCCCAAGATGAGCGAATATTATGTACACCGCATAGGGCGAACAGGGCGTGCCGGTCGAGAGGGCAATGCCATAACGCTGTGTTGTGGCAACAATCAGATTGCTGAAATTCGTCGCCTTGCACAGACCGTCAAATCCACCATTTCCCCCATGGCAATACCCACTGTAGCCGATATATCGAGAAGTAATATAGACGCCAACCTTGTAAAGGTGCGGGAGGTTCTTGAGGGGCAAGTGGGTACCGACAACACCGATATGGTGCACACCCTAATGGATGAGGGCTACGACTCCGTGGAGATAGCGGCGGCGCTGATGTCGCTAAACTTTGCCGGCGATATAAAAGAACTTGCCGATGTCTCCCCTCCCAAAAGCGCCAGAAGTGAGCGTGCCGAGCGCACTAACTCTGTAAGAGAGAGCAACAGCGCTTTTTCAGATATAATCATCTCTTGTGGCCGTTCAAGGCGTGTAGCCCCCAATCATATCGTGGGTGCAATTACCGAACGGACGGGCATTTCTTCTAAGGACATAGGAAAAATAACCATAGGCGAAGAGTTTTGCCTTGTGGGTATTCCCAACGATATTGTCGAGGAAGTTTTGCGCCTGATGCAGGGCTGCAAAATTTGTGGCCAACCGGTTACCGCCCTCCTGCATTCCAAGGGACGCACCCACAAGCCTCCTCACTTTGACAAACATAGCATGGGGAAAAAGGGACGCGGAGGCTACAAAAAATTTGATAGCGACAAAAGATCAAATCGAAAGTCTCGTGATAGCGAATATCACAAAAAGCGCCCCTCAAAAGGTAGCAACCCCGCTCGCTCTGAAGGTGTAAAATGATAGAATAACATAAAAAAGCGTCCTGAGCAGCGCTTTATAATAGATAAAAAAGCCACACCGCCCAGTCCATATATTAGGCGGTGTGGCTTTATGTTTAATTGTTTTATTTGCACCTGATCTCTAAGCGTCATTTACCGGCCTTATTAAATCAATTGGCATTTTCATCTGCGATAATAAACCGCTTGGACGACACATCTGCAATTAGTTTTAATAGATTGTTGTAGCCTGTTTTATTTTTTATGTTGCATATGTGAGTGTTGAGGGTGCGCAGTTTTATATCGAGCATGTCGCATATTTCATCGCCTGAGTAGCCATTTACTTTGGCTTGTAAGATTTCGAGCTCTTTTTTTGTAAAATCGGTGGTTTTGGCCGTGCCTATAGTCACCACAGGTTGGGATTGCGGATAATATATTTCGCCACTCATAACCTTATCCATAACATCAATCAAATCCATATCGGCATGGTCTTTATACCAAAATCCCTCGCATCCTATTTTTTTTGCGTCATCAAGATGCTTTTTTTGCAGTACATATGTCAAAATAATGATTTTTATCTCGGGGTACAACTCCTTGACCTGTCGCGCCACAGTAATCCCGCTCTCATTGCCACCGGTGTAAATATCAAGTAGTATCAAATCCACCTTGTCATATCTAAGCTCGGCGACCACATGATCGGCATTAGAAATAGACTTTATAAGTTTATACTTGTCCCCACCTGTAGATATGGCATACTTCATAAGCGCCTGCGAACTTCTTTGGTCATCCACAATCATTACACTATGCATCTACTTTACTCCTCATTCCTAATTGAACGTACATCGTCACTCCGTCCTCGCAAACTATCTCCATTGTGCCACCTGCTTGTTCTATGCGTTGTCGCAGGCCTGTTAGGCCGCCGCCTTCTGTGATGTTTGGCGATGCGTTTTTATCTTCATTATGTATACTGACGCATATTTGCTCTTGAGTTTGGGTTATATCCACTGTCAATTTATGAGCATTTGCATGACAATACGCGTTTTTAAGCGCCTCATTTATACAAAGTAGGATTGTGGTTTTATTCTCTTCATCCTCGGGTAGGTCGCCGTTTATTATAACTTCACATCCCAGTTTTGTCCCAAAATCAAGTATTTGGGGAAGGGTGGGGCTGTGATGACGGTCGTTTGACAGCTCGGTTATTATGCCGGTGAGGCCTGCCCAATGACCTGCCAACACCTTTGCTTGCTCAAGACTTGGCGACTCCCGCAATGTCTTTTTTGTCAGCGCCAGCAAATTGCCGAAGTTGTCATGAAAATTCACTTTCATATTCACCGCCACCTGCTCCTGGGCATTTTGTTCTATTATATTTGTAAGCTCTTTTAGGCGATCTTGTTGCTTGGCCAGCACCTCATTTAATTGCTCTGTGTTTTTACTTAGATTGTATAGCTCGGTGATATCGGTGGCTTTAATCTCATAATAATCCCCATCATACCATGGACAAAGGGTTTTTGCAAATTGCCATACCCGCCCATCGGGCAACATAAATGCGGGGTCTGTATCGTTTATTACACATCGCTCGTCACTTTTCATATCCTGTATATCCTGCCAAAATTTATGACCGACTAATAAATCTTTACCGGTAAGTTCTCTGCAAAGAAGATGCATAATATGATTGGAAAGATGAAGTCCCACACCTTGCGACATAAATGCCATACCCGTGGGCAATGTTTCCATGGCCTCTTTTATCGAAAACACATTTATTGCATTCCTGTTTTTTATGTGCAATTTATACGTGGTGTATATAACAAATATAATACATCCCACCGCCAACACTATATGCACTATATATGGCTTCGCACCTACAAACTGTGGCACCGCCAACATCGCAACAACAGTTCCCGGCACCTCGATATTATTACACATCAAAAGTACTGCTGCATCAATAAGTGTTATTAAAATCAGTGCTGCGGTAATCATACTTATCGACTTATTTTGTTTTATCATCATATGTGTAATAAAGCCTATGATAAGAGCTATAAAACTCACCATCACAACCGCTACGATATATCCTCTTGATATCATATCAATGGAGAAAAAACTCATACGCCCACCTCCTTTTCGCTTTTATGCGGGGATAATCAAGGAAAAATAATAACTCTCGTCCTCTTGTGTAGCTTTTAGCTTGCCACCGATGGCGGATAGTTTTATAGCCTCAAAATCCTCAAACTCTGCCGTGTTTATAGCGATATCCCCCGCAATTTCTACCGAGAATACTATGCTATTTTCTTTGAGTCTGAAGTTTATATAAATCGTGTCAAACTCATAACCCACCCTTTCGAGTATCTTTTGATATAAATCATGACAAAGCATAGCCACACCAAGATCCATATCATAATCATCTGTTATATTGATTTGACAGGTTCTATCATAAATACGAAGTAGCTGAAATGATTCAAGGAAAGCCCGATGCATCTCGTCGGTCGATATGCATTTCTCGGTTTGTGCGGTCAAAATAAGGTTGACTTTGCGCTTTATATAAGTCGAGGTCATACCTGTTTCAAACAGCACTTTTTTCATAGTATCGAGTGGGGCTTCCCCGTTTGTTATGATTTCGGATTTTATCCTCTCACTATAAGGTAATGCCTCGGTGAGCAACACACTATGCAAATCTTTTAGCTTTTCAAGGCGTGCCGATTCGCTTTTTTGTTCATTTTCAAGGGTTAATAAATCAACTTCTTCATAAAGTTTGTCCCCCAATGACTTTAGCTCTCTTATCATCTTGCGAAGTTGTGATACGTCACTGTTCCATGCCACATATCCGCCATGGATTTTTGCCATATGTGAAATGGTAGTGCTGTTAAATGAGGTGCTTTTTGAGGCTTTTAGTTCATCGAAATGTTCTTTGGGCATGGGTAGGGCGTTTTCCGAGATGTAAACCACCTCACCCTGTGGGTTTAATATTTGGGAGCGGGTGGTGCTCATGGCGAAAAAGTCGCTGTAATGACTGTTGGAATGTATAAGCCCTGTGCGTATACAGGCCTCCCAAAATGCAATACTTGCCGCACAAAGGAATATTGTCATATCCATGAAATAATATCCGATCCCATAAACGGGCTTTGCAACGTACGCAGTTGTGTATAAAATAACACCCGCAAGCACCAAAAGCGGTAATCGTGATGCCCTTCTCGTCGTCGCTGAATGTCTGAATTTTTTTATAATCAACACAGAGGAGAGTAGCACCAAGGCAACCAAAAAAATTACAACGATAAAGTATCCTATATTATGCGTGTAATCTCGTCCATACATATGAATATTCAAATCTATGCCACTGAAAACCAGCATGTGAAAATCGTTTGTAAGCACAAGTAGCATAAGTGAAAATGCAGGGATAAGTATCAGGTACCACTTTTTATTTAGGCGGTAGTTTTCATCCTCTCCCACACATAATGCCGTAAATAAAAAGCATACCGGTATCATTATCATGGGGATATAGAACATATACCAAGCGATTCTATCCCCCAATGTCAATTGTATAAAAGCGCCCCATTTGACCGATCGGATGCTCACCCACAGTATTATATTTGCACCGATAAGCATAAGAAATGTCCGCACATGACTTTGCATAATGCGGTTATATATGCTGATTGTCCAACTTGTAAAAAGGCCTATGTATATTCCGATGGACATCATATAGGTGATGTAAAATAAAGCTGCATTACCCTCGGGAAACCTATAGTGTAGTTGACCGAGGGTGTTGGCTACAAACAAAAGCAGGACAAAAATAACTGCTTGGGAGGTGTTTTTCAGTGATCTTTTATTTAGCATGGGAGACCTCCGGTTTAGATGAATTTCCCTAATAATAATCTTTCTTAAGGGTAACACTGTCCGGCATGAGGGTGACTTCAAGTTGTGAGCGTTGCCCCGGCATGATAGAGTCGGTGTACTCGAACAATATGCCCTCCTTTGTGTAGGCCTTGCGCCTGATTCTAAAGGCGGTATGGTTGTTTTCACATTCGA
>CAYJGR010000072.1:0-9058 GCA_964370005.1 uncultured Oscillospiraceae bacterium | reverse complement strand
GGCGCAGAGCGAATGTCAGCGACCTTGTAGAGGATGTCTATGATGCGGTAAACAATATAGATTCGTCGGTGCAGTTTGGTATCAGCCCCGCCGGCAACAATCAAAATAACTACAACCAGCAGTATGCCGATGTGGGATTATGGGTGAGTAGCGGCGGGTATATCGATTACATCTGCCCACAGGTCTACTGGGGCTTTAACCACTCGACCATGCCTTTTGCCCAGACCACCGAGGATTGGAATGATATGATAACCCATTCGAGCGTGGAACTTATTGTAGGCATAGGTGCCTACCGCATGGGTGAGAGTGGCGAATGGTATGGCAGTAGCGATATTCTTTCCCGCATGGTACAGCATTCCCGTGACCAAAGCGAGTACGGTGGATTTATCCTATATAGATATGATTCGCTTTATAATTCCTCTGTGCCCGGACAAGCCTCAAATGAGCTTGCAAATTTGTCCGATATATTGTAGAATTATGTAGAAAGTTAACTCTTAGTAGTGAAATAAAGCTGACATTAGGGCTTAGACATCTATTTTGAGGGATTTAACCCCTATAAACATCGAAAAGCAGACGCCAAAACTGGCAGATCGGAGCGATTTTGTGAAAAAACAGCAAAAAAATATTCGATTACTTTGGACTTTAGGGGGGATATTTGCCCTTGTGATGGTCATGGCGGCTGCTACTGCGCTTGCCATAGGTTCTCCCACGCCTGAAATAGGACTTGAGGGTTCCACGGAGCAGAGCGAGGACATCCCCGCCACTGCCCAACCCGCCTCCACTACCCCACCACCAATAACCGATGATGCCACCATCGCCGAGCCGGTCAGCTATAATAAACCCGCTCAGATGCGGGCGGTTTACTTGACCCCGGGGGTGGATTTCCTGACGAGCAATCCCATATCAGAGGATAAGATAAAGCAGGAGATCGACACAGCGATACAAAACGCAAAAGAGCTTTCGATGAATACCGTTATAATAGACACCTCGACCGCCGACAGTGTGCTGTATAAGACCGATAACATTCCTCAAACCTCCGAGGCTTTTGATATAATGGAATATACCGTTTCAAAGGCGAGGGAGAATAGTCTGTATGTATATGCAATTTATGACGCGCTGCTTGCCTACGACGGTGTGGCGCTATCCCACCCCGGGGCAGTGACAGGCGAAGTCATAGACAACAGCGCCGCCGCACTGCTCGACCTTGCAAGTTATAATATCGATGGTGTATTGGTGAGCAGTTATTACAATCAGTCCACCGAGCACAGCTATTCGGATTACCTGCGCGCCGGTGGTGCTATAGGATATGAAAATTACATGACCCAAGTGCCGGACAACCTCATTGAGTATCTTTCACAGAGTATGCGCAGTGGGGCACGTGGGGTGCAGTTTGGTGTGCTTACCGACCCTGTATGGATGAATCAGGCGCAAAATGAGGCCGGTTCGGCCACCAATGCCACCTTTACCACCTTGGGCAGTGGCAACGCCGATGTAAAGGGTTATGTTGAAAACAAATGGGTGGATTTTGTAGCGGTAGATGCCTACGGTGCTATCGCCGACCCTGCAATCCCCTTTGAAGTTGTGACAAACTGGTGGAGTGACCTCTGTTCCCGAAATGCTATGGACTTGTATGTAGTGCAGTCCTCCGAGCGCATAAGCACCAACTATACAGGTTGGTCATCCCCCGATGAACTTGCAAAACAGCTGTCCATGCTCAAAGAGATGGTGGGTTATAGTGGCAGTGCATTTGATTCATTATCCCGCCTTGTGGCTAACCCGCAAGGTGCCACCGATACCCTTTTGCAGGTGTTTGATGATGAAATAAACCCCGATTTTCTTTTCACCGAGTTGACGGTAAGTCGCCCCGCACAGGCCACATTTTCGACCGAGGAGCGCAATGTAACCTTCTCGGGTGGTTCTGACCCGACAAATCCTGTCACCATAAACGGCGAGGAAATAGAAACCGATGACACGGGATTTTTCACAGTTGCCTATGAGCTTGAGGCAGGACAAAATACTTTTACAATTGCGCATAAGGAAAAAAGTCTTACCTATGTCGTGACCCGTACTGTGACGGTGCTCAAAGAAATAGATCCCACCGGTAACATTACGGTTGACGGTGGCATGGATATCACAATATCGGCCATGGCCTATGATGGTGCAAGTGTGTCGGCCTCTATAAACGGTCGTACCGTCACAATGACCAAGAGCACTGTGGACGATGATGACATTGACAAGGAATCCTCCTATGTCAAATATACAGGCACCTACACCGCTCCCACGGCCACATCTTCGGTGCAAAACCTTGGGCAGATAAGCGTCACGGCCAGCTATGAAGGCTCGACCATGACCCTGGGTGGTGCATATGTAAAGGTCAATGAAATGGCCAATATTGCCGACGGCGACCCCGTTGTGGTGACGGCCTCACAAGCCGAGACCTTCCCCACAAGTCGTTTGGATGACATCTCCGATCCCTCTTGCTATCCGCTGGCAAAGGGCGTGCTGGATTACACCGTGGGCAGTCAGATCGTTTATAAGGACGGTAGCACCACATATACCTATTACAACCTGGCCTCGGGTCAGCGTGTGTATGCGGGGGATGTGCAGTCAACAAGCCAAAGGGCGCAGAACAATACCATCAGCGGTTTGAAAGTCGATTCGGACAGCCGTTACACCACTTTGACCCTGTTTACAGAACAGCTTGTGAGCTATGATCTGTCCTACTCCTCCTCGGCCATAAGCATTGAATTTCAAAACACTTCGGATGTGCCGGATAATCTGAGCCTTAATAAGAACCCGCTGTTCTCTTCGGCCAACTGGAGTGGCAGTACCTTAAAGCTCACCCTCAGGGATGGATTTTTGGGCTACAAGGCCTACACAGACGGCGGCAATATAGTATTTCGCTTTAACAACCCTCCCGCTATGAGTGGCGGTGGGCTTGGCGGGGCATATATTGTGGTCGATTCGGGCCACGGAACACGTGAACCGGGTGCGGTCAGCTTCCCTGGCATGACCGAGGCCGATATAAACGAGGCCATATCCGAGAAACTTGTCTCGGCACTAAAAAGCATGGGTGCATCGGTCATAATGGTGGGTGCAGATGCAAGCTACATGGATGAGCGTGTGGCCGATGCCGAGAGTTACAATGCTAACCTCTATATCTCGGTACACTCAAATGCTGCCACGGCCTCGGCCGCCGGCAGTGAGGCGTTTTACTTCCGCAGTTGGTCATCGGGACTTGCAAGTCAGGTTTCAAGTGGCATGGCAAAGGCCATATCTACCAACAACCGCGGTGGCAAATACGGCCTGTATTACGTCACAAGGGTGTCGCAGTACCCCTCTATACTGGCCGAGACCGGCTTTATCACAAATGAGGCCGAGTATAAAAAACTTTGCACCTCAAGTTATCAAACCAAGATAGCAAATAATATTGCTGTGGCTATAGAGTCCTACTTCTTGTCGCAGGGTGGCGGAACGGTTATCACCGGTACACAGTCGGTGGGTTCGACCGATGTTGTAGCCGCAACCGGCGTGACACTGGATAAGACCACCCTCGCTTTGACAGTGGGCGGTGAGTCCACGCTCAAGGCAACTGTGGCACCCACAGGGGCAAGCCAATCGGTCACATGGAAGAGCTCTGACACAAGTGTAGCCACAGTCGATACCGCCGGTACGGTCAAGGCTGTAAAGGCCGGCACCGCCACCATAACCGTTACCACGGCCGACGGCAAGCGAACAGCTACCTGTGCTGTAACGGTGACCGAGGGCATAGCCGTAAGCCTTGATAAAACAACACTCAGTCTGCAAACAGGCGGTACAGCTAAATTGACCGCCACGGTAACCCCCACGACCACAGCCGATAAAACCGTGACATGGAAGAGTTCGGACGAAGATGTAATAGCGGTGGATACAAACGGCAATGTGACGGCGGTGGGCAAGGGCAGTGCCACTATAACGGCCACCTCCAATGTTGACACCACCAAGAGTGCAACCTGTAGCGTGACAGTGACAGAGGCGACAATCGCCGTCACGGGCGTGACGCTTGACAGAACCATCCTGACCATGACAGTGGGTGGCGAGGATACTCTGGTACCCACCGTAGTACCCGACCAGGCCACCACAAAGGCGGTCACATGGGATAGCTCAAATAGCGGTATTGTGACGGTTGATCAAAACGGCAAGATTAAAGCTATAGCGGCTGGAAGTGCCACTATAAAGGTTACCACCACCGATGGCGCAAAGACCGCCACCTGCGTTGTCACTGTAGAGAGTGGCAACGTGGCGGTGGCGGAGGTAAGTCTTAATACGGCGAGCCATGCCATGACGGTAGGGGAGACCTTTGCCCTAACGGCCACAATTTCGCCGGATAATGCCACCAATAAAAATGTGACATGGCAAAGTGATAACGAGGCCGTGGCGACGGTGGATAGCACAGGCAATGTCACGGCGATAGCCGAGGGCACAGCCAACATAACCGTGACGACCGAGGATGCCGGCAAAACCGCTGTGTGTGCTGTGACAGTGGGCGCAGCTCTTGACCCGCCACCCACCACGTAATTTACATATGAGCTAAAAAGGCTGTGACCTAAGAAACATTGGTCACAGTCTTTTGTTTATGTTAAATTATTTTGATATAAAAACCTTGCATGGTTTGCCTGCTTTTTTGCAGTTATCTATTATAAATTTTGTACCATTACTACTCCCGTTCCAAAAAGCGATAACTATATCGACATAATCAATAATTTGCAAATTTCGTTTTAGAGGTGCGCTTTTTCCGTAAAGCGAATATTGAGGTAAAAATTCCGTATATTTAATATTATTATTTAGTGCATAAACTTTTGCGGAAAAGTCTACACCTTTTGCTCCGCCTGAAATAATTTCAGTAGTTTGGGTTGG
The DNA here is from genome assembly GCA_964370005.1 of uncultured Oscillospiraceae bacterium. Classification (GTDB taxonomy): domain Bacteria; phylum Bacillota; class Clostridia; order Oscillospirales; family Ruminococcaceae; genus Heteroruminococcus. The sequence continues at coordinate 4,162 of CAYJGR010000072.1, read as the reverse complement.
CAAAAAAGCTTTTATATTATCAACCTGCAACGAACGAGAACCTACAATTGCTGCTTTCATATGCGAACCTCGCGTATTGACACTTACTAAATGTCATTTTTTTGTAATTTTATCATATAATTTACACTATGACAAGAGGTGGATGTCATTCAGAGGTGATTATGTATAAAAATAAAAATGCTGATGGTAGCCTGAATATTAGTGGTAAGAGAATAATGGAGCTTAGAACAGCTTTAACACCATATGTATCTCAAAGAGAATTAGCTGATAGGCTACAGGTGTTGGGATTAGATTTAGATAAAAATGCTATACAAAAGATTGAAAGTGGTCAGAGGTTTGTAACAGATATAGAGCTAAGTTATTTTGCAAAGATATTTGATGTGAGTACAGAATATTTATTGAAAAAATAATATAATTTCAAGCAAAAAGGCTGTGACCTAAGAAACATTGGTCACAGCCTTTTTGTTATGTATATAATAAAGGTCGCATTGTACAAACCATACCCTGCATACAATTTGATACGCCTTAAAACAAGAGGGAGTGTCGGTATGTATTCAGCACTGATATTATTTGCACTATGTAACTTTGTTTATCTGGCACTGCATCTGTCGGGCGGTGGGTCATTTCCAAAACCTCTGAGTGCAGCACAGGAGCGGGAGTGTTTGCTACTGATAAAACAGGGTGATGTCGAGGCTCGCAACAAGCTTATAGAGCACAACTTGCGTTTAGTTGCCCATATAATAAAAAAATATTATTCCTCGGTGCGGGATCAAGAGGATTTGATATCGATAGGCACAATAGGGCTTATAAAGGCGGTATCGACCTTTGACTGCGACAAGGGCACTAAGTTTGCCACCTATGCCTCACGTTGTGTCGAGAATGAAATACTGATGTTTTTTAGAGCAAAAAAGAAAACCGGGGCTGATGTGTCGATAAATGACCCTATAGACACCGACAAGGATGGCAATGCCCTTACACTTATGGATATAATGTCACAAGAGGACGACATTCTTGAGACGATAGATTTACAGATGAAATCGGAGGAACTGCATAGGTGTATAGTCCGTGCCCTGTCACCAAGAGAACAGCAGATAATCCGCCTGCGTTATGGTCTGCGGGGGCAAATCCCACTCACCCAACGGGAAGTGGCGGCAAGGCTGTCGATATCCCGTTCCTACGTCTCCCGCATCGAGAAAAAGGCTATAGAAAAACTGCGCGGGGCATTTGGGAAGGGGTAGAAAAAATTGACTAACCTCTCAAAATTGTGATACAATACATATACAAATATTGATAAATGAGAGGTGAGGATATGCCGAACATTCGTCCGATATCCGATTTAAGAAACAATTCCAATGAAATCAGTGAATTTTGCAAGGCGGCAAGGGAACCTGTTTTCATAACCCGCAATGGTATAGGGGATATGGTGGTCATGAGCATGGAGACCTATGAGTTACAGCAGGCTAAATTGGAGCTTTATGAAAAGCTGGCCGAGAGCGAAGTGGAAATCAGCGCAGGTGTGCAAGGGGAAGATTTTTTTGAATTTGCCAAAAAGTTAAGAAGCGATGTCCATGGCAAAGTATGATATAAAGATATTCCCCACAGCTCAAAATGATTTGCGAGAAATGGTGGACTATCTCAACACCCTGTCAGAACAGGTGGCACTTGACTATTACGACTTGTTAATAGAGAAGATTGGTGGCCTAACCACCATGCCCGAGCGGTTTGCCCTGTGCAAAGATACCCAACTTAGACTCCGAGGGTATCGGACGCTTTTGGTAAAAAACTATCGGATTTTTTATGTTATAAACGGCGATTGTGTGGAGATACGCAGAATACTTTATGCACGCAGACAATACGAGCAGTTGTTATAAACCAAAAAACAAACCGCAAACTCTCGTTTGCGGTTTGTTTTTTGGTGGAGATGATCGGGATCGAACCGACTACCTCTTGAATGCCATTCAAGCGCTCTCCCAGGTGAGCTACACCCCCAAGTTGTTGCAGTCACATCTGCCCTGACTGACGAAGTATATTATAACTATTATTTCGACGATAGTCAAGCTTTTTTACAAATATTTTTTGCCTATATTATTAAGATTATTTTTGACGGTGTTGTAACTGCCAAACACTCCCGACTGTTCAAAGGGGGGATAATCTGTTATAATGCTTGTTGTGGTAATATAATGATGCCAAGAGCACTGATATATCATATTACATAGACCTTAAATTTACAAGAAAAAATTTTTTTAATTCCCTTGCAATAAAACGCCCCCTTGGTGAGTTATTGTAGTGAAGGGACAAAAAGGGAGGAATCAAATTATGATTTTGTTTGGTTTGACGTCAACCGAACAAGACCTGATAAGCCAAAACGAAAAACTCGATGGTATGATTGAACAGATTGCCAGAGGTGACAAAGACTCACTGGGAAGGTTATACCATGAGACAAGTAAGGCTGTATTTGGTTTCGCTTTGTCTATTTTGAAGAACATGCAGGATGCCGAGGATATATTGCAGGAGTGCTATATAAGGGTTTGGCAAGGGGCGGCACGGTACACCACAAGCCAAAAACCTATGGCCTGGATTTTAACCATCACCCGCAATTTGTGCATGACACGCCTTAGCCAAAACGGTAAGACGGTCGACATGACCCCCGAGCAGTGGGAGAATGTAGCACAGGATAACACCATGTTCTCGGTGGAGGATCGCTTAGTGCTCCAAACGATGCTTGCCCATCTAAAAGAAGAGGAACGCCAAATAGTGGTGCTTCATGCCGTGGCAGGGCTAAAACATCGAGAAATAGCGACAATGCTCGATATCCCATCCTCAACTGTTCTCTCAAAATATTCACGTTCCTTAAAAAAACTAAAAACTTTACTGGGGGAGGAATAAACATGGCAAATCATGATATCGAAAAAAGAATAGACGACGCCATGGCCCACTGCGTGCCCGATGTGTTGGATAATATCCTCGACCGGTGCACAGAGCAGAAAGGAAACGTGGTTATTATGACAGAGGTAAAAACAAATAAAAAGTTTGGTAAAGTAGGTTTGATAGCGGCATCTTTTGCGCTTGTTGTGGCAGGATTTTTCGGTTATCAGTATTATGGGGCAAATTACGCCGTTGTGTCCACCGTTGGCTTGGATGTAAACCCCAGCTATGAACTTGAGGTCAACGCACAAGAACGAGTATTGTCGGCCACCGCCCTCAATGAGGACGGCAAAGAAATTCTCGATGAGATGGATGCTGACCTTGAAGGTGTGCCCCTCGGTGTGGCCGCCGATGCCCTTATCGGTGCCATGATACGCAGCGGTAATATTACAGAGCTGCAAAACTCGGTGTTGGTAACTGTAAAAAGCGATGATGCACAGGATGCCAAAGAACTTGAAAACCGTTTGGTGGAGACCATCACAGCCACCCTCCAGGGCAATAATATCGACCCCGCTGTATGGGGACAGATTTTAAGCGATGATGATACCGATGATGATACCGATACCGACCTGTCGTCCGGTCGCACAAATCTTATTGAGCAAATACTCGCCGCAAAGCCCGATTATGACTTTGACGACCTTGACGACCTCCAGGTGCATCAGCTTATGATGCTACTGCCCACACAGGCCGCACAGGATGCCGGTATCACAGGTCAGGGCGCTCCCAATACCTCGGCCTATATTGATGCACAGCAGGCACGTGACATCGCTTTGGCTCATGCCGGTGTAGGTGGTCAAATTACCGATGAAGATATGGATTTTGAGTATGAAAACGGTGTGATGGTCTATGAGTATGACTTTGAGGCAAACGGCAAAGATTATGAGTATATCATAGATGCCGCTACAGGTGAGATTTTGCGCCAAAATGTAGAGGATGACACGGACGATAACGATGATGACGATATGGACGATGATGACGACAATGATGATCCGGATGACATGTATGACGATTTAGACGATGACCTCGACGATATGTACGACGATTTGGATGATGACTTGGACGACATGGATGATGATCTGGATGACATGTACGACGATTTGGACGACGACAATGACGACGACAATGACGACGATGATGACGACGACGATGACGATGACGATGACGATGATGATGACGATGACGATGATGATGATGACGACCGAGACGACGACTAAAAAATGATGCAACAAAATAAGAA
>CAYJGR010000071.1:0-9331 GCA_964370005.1 uncultured Oscillospiraceae bacterium | reverse complement strand
CTAAGGTGAAGCGGAGTTTTGAGTCATGGCTAGTCGAATGCCCCGAATGCTCCGCTCGCCTCAACTCGGAAATTCACGTTGATGGGAAGACGTTTTCGTTCGCGCGGGGCTATCCGTCTAGGCGCGAAGCAGTCAAGGCATGGAACAACGTCATGAACATAATTGACTGCCTATGAGTTACTACAGCTACCACGCACGTATCCGCGCCAGGATTGCCGACGGTGAGATGATCGGCGCGGAGTACGTGGACAACTACCCGCGCATTGGTCGGGCACTTGTGCTATACTTTAACACAGTGCCGGCCATGCGCCCCATCAGACCCCACGCATGGGGAATGTATGAGGATGTTATTGGAGGAACTCGAATTGAAGGAATTATTTCTTTGGGAGGTTCAAATGCCGGGCGTGCCGCCCAAGACGATTATGGCGACTGATTTTTTTGATGCGCTGTGGCGTGCTGCGGAATTGCGAGGCATGAATCCTGCCGAGATTGCAGAAGAGTGGCACGCTGTGAAAATTCCGATGGGAGGAAAAGCCATTGGATAAAAACTACGTGTATTACGTGGCCGCGCCCGGGCAGAAGACGGTGCAGGTGCGCGCAACGCATCCGCACTTGGCCATTGAGCAAGCGGCCATCATTTGGCGCGTGACGTTCTCGCGCATCGCGGCGTACTGCGAGGTGACCCGCGCAGGCCTTGCTGAAAGCCGATAATGCAAAACTACTTTTTGCAATGGCAGATCTCCGCGCTTTTGCTGCTTGCCTTGCAGCTCGGCAGCGCGGAGCCTGCGCCACAATGGTGGACGGAGGCTGAGTTTGATCTGCTGTCGCGCGTTGTGATGGCCGAGGCCGGTGGCACAGGCAGCGATGAGGCAATGCAGGGCGTGGCTGCCGTCGTCATCAATCGCATGACGAGCTATCCCGAGCAATTTGGCGCAACCATTCACGATGTGATTTATCGCCCGGGGCAATATGCTTGCCTTGGCGCGCTGCCATCCACAGTGGCCTCAGAGGAGGCCAAGGAGAACACACTGATTGCCCTGCGCGGTGAGGACGATTTCCCGGACGATGTCGTCTGGCAGTCCGGCGTTCCTCTGGCCGCTTGGGGAAAAAGCGTAAAGATCTACAAGGTGCTCGACACCTATCCCAGCAATATTTATTTTTGCCACTATGGAGGAGATTAAACATGTACCCGACACCCTACGACATCCCGCACGAAGAATGGTGCGATAACTGCTGCTTTGCCGGCACATCCTTGTGCAATGGCATCGCCTGCTATACCGGCATTAAAAACAAGCTGGACGCTGCAAAGGAGGGTGCGCCATGCGCGTTGGGCAACGCATAACCTGCAAGCCGGTCACCTTTGGAATTGCAGATGCCGGACGATACCTGCCCGGCACGGTGGTGCACGTGGATCCCAAAGGCTACTGGTATCGCGTGCAATTTGATTGCGGGCTAGTGGAGAGCTTTCTTATGAACCCCGGCAGCGAAAACTATGGAAAAAAGACAGGGCCGCCTGCTAAATACGCCCGATGATATGCGGGTTGGTATTATTGGCCACGAGGCTTGCTATGATTGCGTTTACTCCGGAATGGCCGGCGCGCATCTGTGCTGCCTATATTGGGATATTGCAAATCAACTGCGCCCCTGCCCCGGCGGCGAGGGCTGCACGGTAAAGATTGTTGGAGACAGACATATTTCCTATAAGCGAAAAATGAGTGTGATGACAAAAAGGAGGAGCCCTATGAGGTCAAGGAAATGGGACACAGAGCTAGCACGGAAAATGCTGGAGGAAGGCGCAACGGTGGCCGCTACAGCCGAGGCTGTTGGCATATCGGTAAATTCGCTGGACTATTGGCGCCGGAGCGAGGGAATGGTGAAGCCGCGAAAGTCCGCGCAGGTCGAAGACATGCCGCAGGTAGAGGCCGCCTCGGAAAGCTTGGTGGAATCATATTTTTCAGCAAACAACGAGCCGGAGCAAGCAGAGGAGCTGCGCCCGGAGCTGGAGCCCGCGGCAGACGATAAGCCTGAGCCGAGCAAGCAGCTACACGAGGCTGGGTGCATCAAGTTCGATTTAGCCATAGGTCCCTGCTGCATCCACATCAGCGCACCAAACAAGAAAATGGCCGAGGCGCTTGTATCCACGGCCTTTGATTTGCTAGCAGCACTGGAGGTGGAGGCATGAGTGATGTTTTTGAGTTTCGAACAAATCAAGTTCCATGGAAATGCAAAATCGTTGATAGATATGACAGTGCGTTTATGGGCGCAAACGGATTAGAATTCAGAGGTCGCGCATTTAGTGATGAGCAGTGCATATACATCGCAAATTTTGGCGATCCAATTGCTATGGCGCAGACGTTTATTCATGAGCTTTGCCACGTGATTATTGCTGCATACAGCCTTGGGGAGATTCCGAAGTCATTCGACGAGGAAATGCTTTGTGATTTTTGCGCAATACATAATAGCTTTATTTCCAGCGCTTATATTAAATTTCTTGAGTATGCGCGCAGTCAAGTGAAGGAGGTGAAGTCATGAGCAAACGAAAGCCAGCTTTTTTTGCCGTGCTGCCTCCTTGGGTGCGCTATGACCCCAAATTGCGCCCGAATGCAAAGCTGCTTTATGCCGAGATTACAGCCGGCTGCGACGTGACCGGCTATTGCTGGGCAACCAACGCGCATTTTTCTGATGTTTTTGGCATCGCCTTGCGCACTGTCTCTGATTTGATCAGCACGTTAGCTGATGGTGGCTATCTCCGATTGGACATCATCCGCGACCCGAAAAACAACGAAATCACAGAGCGGCGTATTTTCATCAACCCGAACCCGCCACAGTGGTGGCTCGAACAGCAAAAAATTGAGGTCGAGCCGGAGGCAGAAGACAGCGACACCCCTATAGCAGAAAATGGCCATACCCCTATAGCCAAAAATAGCTATACCCCTATAGCCAAAAATAGCTATACCCCTATAGCCAAAAATGGCTATACCCCTATAGCCAAAAATGGCGTATATAACAATCCTAAAGATATATTAACAGTACCCCCTATAGTCCCCCACGGGGACAGCGCTGAAAGTTTGCCGCAAAAGCCAAAGCGGCAGCGAGGGCCAAGGGCAGCACCGGACTGGGAGCCGGAGCGATTCGAGGCGTTTTGGAAGTTTTATCCTCGTGGAGAAAACAAGCAGGGCGCTATCCGCGCATGGGATAGGCTCAAGCCATCGCCGGAGCTTATCGACCAAATGGCGGTGGCTCTGGTGGAGCAAAAGAAATCCAAGCACTGGCAAGACGGAATAGGCATCCCGCATGCCTCGACCTGGCTAAACAATCAGCGATGGCTGGACACGGTAACGATTGCACCGAGTGAGCGGCACAACTCGCCAGCACCAAGCAGGGTGGTGGAGACAGAGGAGGTGCCAGACTGGTGAGCTCGCCGTATATCTCCTCGCAGACTGCTGTGCTGGGCTCTATGCTTATTTCGCCTGAGGTCATCGGCGGCGTGGTCGCAGAGGTGAGGCCTGCAGATTTCGGCAATGGACAGTTTCGCATCATTTTCCAGGCGATGCTAGACCTGCACCTCGCAGGTGACCCGGTGGATCCCGTGACGGTCATCAACCGGCTCGGCGGTAGCCAAGACTTCATGCGGATCCTTGTCGAGCTGATGGACGCAACACCCACCGCGGCGAACGTTTTTCACTACGTAAAGCTCATCAAGCAGCAGGCTGCGCTTGCCGCCTTGCAGTCGATTGGCTTGGAGCTTGCGAACTGCAGCGGGCTTGACGATGCAGCTAGCTTGATTGACCGAGCAAACGCCGCTTTTTCCACCCGCCCCGGCACGGAGCGCCTGAGTGCCAATGACCTGCTCAAGGATTTCTGGGCGCGCCACGGCGAGGGTAGACGCCCCGAGTATTACTCATGGGGCCTTGCAAAGCTCAATGCCGGCATTGCTGCGGAGCGTGGGGATATGATCGTTATCGGTGGGTACCCATCCGCCGGAAAGACGGCCTTTGCGCTGGGCGTCGCCTGGCACATGGCAACAAAGCACCGTGTCGGCTTTTACTCGCTGGAGACAAGGCCGCAGAAGCTTGGCGATCGCTCAGTATCTCACCTCGGCAGCATCGACTTCGGTGCAATCAAGAAAAGCAGCTTGTCGCCGGAGGAGTGGGCGCGCATCGGAGACCGCGCCAACGAAATATCGCAGCGCACAATCGACATGATCTCTGCCGGTGGCATGTCTGTCCAAGACATCCGCGCTGACGCGCTTGCCCATCGCTACGAGATAGTCTTTGTCGACTACCTGCAGCTGATCCACGTTGAGAAGGCCGGGAACCGGACGGAGGCCGTATCCTCCATCAGCATAGGCCTGCATCAGATGGCGCAGGGAAATAACATCACGGTTGTCGCGCTGTCACAGCTTCGTCGGCCGGACACAAGCAAGAGCGGCGAGGAGTCCGCGCCCACGATGTCCAGTCTGCGCGAATCCGGGCAAATCGAGCAGGACGCAGATGCCATTATGTTGCTGTACAAAGAGGATCCTAAGGCGCAGGCTTGCGACCGTATTTTGAAAATCGTCAAAAACAAAGAGGGCGAAACCGGGAAGTTCCCCCTTGCCTTCGACGGCGCGACGCAGACATTCTCGCAGCGAGAAAGCCCGGGCGCTGCATACAGTGAGATTGAAAAAATAGCATATCGAGCAAAGCGAAAGCTGGCCGAGGCGGCGCAGCAGTCCATGCTACAGCAGGAGCTGCCGCTGCTACCACAAGACACTCCGGTGCCATTTGAAGAAACAGGAGGCTAACGCCCATGATTATCACAGCAGTTATGAACCTAAAAGGCGGTGTCGGAAAAACCGTTACCGCAATCAATCTAGCATACAACCTCGTGCGTGATCACGGCGCAAAGGTGCTTTTCATAGACGCAGACGCACAGGCCAATGCAACAGAGTTTTTCTCGATTGGTGTTGAGAGCCATTCGGCGCCATTGTATCGCATATTGACCGACGCGCCGACGCGCGTACCCTTGTTCCCCGGAAAGACGGCTTATGAGGAAATTGGCCTAATTAGTTCGTCTGACGATTTGTCAGAGTTGGATTTGTCATTGCTGAAAATGTCAGACAGCTCTCTCGATTTATCTCGGCTTAGGCGCTATGTGCTGGCGTCTGATCCAATTGCTTGCGACGTCTGCATTATCGACTGCCCTCCGGCCTTCTCCGCTGCGTCGGCTGCGGCACTGATGGCGGCGAATAATGTGATTATCCCCATCAAGCTGGATGCCTTTGCCCTGCAGGGTATGGCCAGTATCAAGCGGCAAATCGACAGCATGCGGATTGTCAACCCGACCTTGCGCATTGCAGGCATACTGCCCACGATGTACTCGAAGTCTCGAGAGACTGATTCCGCGCTTACGCAGCTGCACGACTCCGGTCTGCCTATCTACCTGCAGACAATTCGCATGTCGTCCAAGGTCGATGCCTCCACGTTTGCACAAGAGCCGCTGCGCCTGTTTTCTCCTCGCTGCGCTGCAGGTGTTGACTATCGCCGGTTCGCCGAGATCTATTGGGAGGAACTACATGGCTTTTAATTTAGCTGACCACCTCAAAAATGTGTCCAATTTGGACACCGGCGTCGAGCGCATCGAGCAAATACCTCTCGAGCTATTGGAGCAGGATTCTAAGAATTTTTACGAGCTTAGCGACATCGAGGGGCTTGCGTCAAACATTGCTCTGGTTGGGCTGCTGGATCCCATCCGTGTCCGTGAGTATCCCGAAAAGTCGGGGCACTATGTGATTGTCTCCGGCCACCGTCGGCGAGCCGCGCTGGAAAAGCTCTTGAGCGAGGGCGATGATCGGTTTGCATCTGCCTCATGCATCGTCGACACCTCCGGGGCCTCGGAAGCAATGCAGGAGCTTCGCCTTATCTTCGCCAACAGCGACACGCGCAAGATGTCCTCCGCGGATTTGTCCAAGCAGGCCGAGCGCGTGGAGATGCTCTTATACGAGCTCAAGGAGCAGGGCATAGAGTTTCCCGGGCGGATGCGCGACCACGTCGCCGAGGCCTGCAAGCTGTCAGCCTCAAAGCTGGCTAGGCTCAAGGTTATCCGCGAGAAACTGCAAGGCCTCTGGGCCTCAGCGTACGAAAAGGGCATGCTGGCCGAGGCTACAGCCTATGCACTGGCTAAGCTCAGCCCGGAAGATCAGAAAGATATCGGCGATGGGCTTATGGCGAGAAAAGGCGAAGTCAAATGGTTTCGGGAATTTGAAGTCAAGTCTTATTCGGAAATACTTAGCCGTCTGCGCAAAATGAAGTGCGAGAACTCGCCCTACAGCGGCTGTGTGCATCAAGACGTTATGCTGAAAAAGGCTTGTAAGTCAGTCAGCTATGACATCAAGTGCCGAGGATGCTGTGTTGACTGCCATTCGATGACAACCTGCCGAGATGTATGTCCTTATGTGCGCGAAAAGGTCAAGGCGATTAAAAACTCAAGGCGCGAAGCGGATGCGAAGGCAAAACTGGAGAAACAGGAAGAAGAGGCCCCTGCAATTGCGCGCATTTCTGGTGCATGGTCCCGTTTCAACGCCTTAGCGGCGGAGCAGTCGATTTCTGGCAAGGCTTTGCTTGAGATTTCTGGGAGATTTTCATGGTACGGATCTGGAAATGATCCAAAGCACCGGCCTTCGCCAAATGACAGCTTGCCGTATGCACATCTTTGTCTTATATCGTTAGAAGCCGTCGATCGCGCTTGCGAAGCTTTTGGCGTAACCTCTGATTATCTGCTGATGCGCACTGATGATCGGCGACCGGCTTCTCCATCTTGCGGTGACTATTGGCGCAAGCCGGACGAACTGCCAGAAAAGTCCGGCGAAGTGCAAGCGATCATTTTATTCAACGGCAATGTGTCGCGAAAGCTCATGCGGCTGTCAAGGGATGGGTCGTTTGAGATCTTTGGCGCGCCGGTTGACCCAACCATCATGCGCGTTCTCGCATGGATGCCGCTGCCGGAAGAGCCGGCCTGGGTAGATGAAATTTTGGAGGAGATTGAAAATGCACACACAGATTTTATCGAAGATGACTGATGGCGGCGTCTCGGTTGGCATCGGAGGCATGGAGCGCGATGTGGTTAAAATGTTTGCAGCTATCTGCTCTGCCATTGGGGAGCAGCTTCCTGATCTGAGGATGCCATGCTTAAATATTGCTGTCCGCTGCTTGTCGACTAAGGCTCCAGATGTCGAGCCGCTGCTGGATTCCCTCGAGTCTGCAATTCAAAACATTGTGGATGAGGTCCGCGCCGCCGGCGATAGCGAGCTTGCTGACATCATGCAGGACTGTTTTGAGCAAGCGAAAGATCTCCGTGACGATCGGTAGAAGGAGTGTTTGCCATTAAATCAATGAATCTGGATTCCCAATGCGGCGTGCTGGTCGCTGGAGAAATTAGAGAGGAGGAGCAGTAGTGGGGTCGATTGTCATCATTCGCAATTCTGAGTATGGCGAAAGTACAACGAAATTTGAACGAGTCGAAGATGAGGCTTGCCTCGCAATAGAAGAGCTTGTGCGCGGAAATCTTTCAAATGAAAGCATTGCCAAGGTTTTGAGCCCAAGCATGCTAAGCTTCTGGCTCATTGTTCTTGGGCAGATGCGGCACGCGATAGGATTTGTCAATGCAGAGTTTCGCATGAAGCATCATAGACAAGTATTTTATATGCTGCGAAACTTTGCTTATGGCGAATCGGAGCATTTGGATTATGCTGTGCAGCTTGGATTTTGCGAGAAGGCGTATCCCAAAGGCAAAACGCGCCAGCCGGAATACCGAGTAACTGATTCGGGTCTGCGGCATATGGAGAAAATTTACAAATGTGGGTTTGAGCTGCAAGAGTGATTGTTGTAGCTTAGCGCACGCCATATAATTAGAGCCCTTGGCGGCCTACCAAAATGGAGGGCTTGCATGGGGAAGATGAGACATAGCAAAAAGACCGCGGGGCCGTTGGTTCGCGAGGTGGTATACACGCCACCGCACTTCTTGGAGAGCGCGGCGGCGAGGGCCGAAAAGAAACGGTGCTCAACCAAGGCGCGGCAGGCCATGAACGACAAGAGCAGCTGGCGCAAGCTCATGATGATACTGGCGGCAAACTTCACACCGTCTGATCTGTGCGTCACGCTGACGTATGACGATGAGCATCTGCCAAAGACAAGGGTTGAGGCTCGAGCTCGGCTAAAGCAATTCTTTGCAGCCCTGCGAAAGCACCGAAGCGCAACGGGCGAAAAGGTTCTATATGTCTATGCTATAGAGACCGCGCACGGAGATGGTCGATATCACCATCACCTCGTCATCAACGGCACCGGCGCAGACTATGCAGATATCCGCCGCCTTTGGCGATATGGATCTAACGTTGATTTTGATACCATTGACGGCTGGGGCGGCTATAAAGCGCTGGCGCAGTATATGACAAAGGAGGCGCGCGAGCTTGGCCGCATCCGCGTGGGCGAACGGTCTTTTGTATGCTCTCGCGGCTTGGCCAAGCCTGTAAGGGAGAGCGAGTGGGTGCCCGCCGACTATAAGCTTGAGCCGCCTGCGGATGCATTTGTGCTAGAGCGCGAGGAGCGCGTGACGGAGTTCGGGCGCTTCTCTTACATCGAATATCTGACGAAAATTCCCTCGCGAAAGAAAAAAGAATAGAGTCTCTGCATTTTCTGGCTTGAAACAATGTATATTAAGTGAAAAGAGGTAAGAAAGATTGAAAAAGGGCTTGCATACCTTGCCAACCTGTGGTAGAATATTACCAACGAGGCATGACTTCGTCCTCTGCCCAAAGTGCCTGCTTGATGGCGCTAACGTGAATCTGCTCCGCCTAGACTTCGAAACCTCTGCGGAGCAGCTCCCAATCTTCTGCCGACGATGCAAGACCGAGTATGTCGTCGAAATATCCAGAGGCCAGTGCGTACAACGCCGGAGCCCATGAGCAAACCAACAGGTTTGCCCATGGGCTCCGTTTTGTTTTTGTCGGGGGTGAGGTAATGGCCCAGCTTCCGCTCCGGCCTTGCCGACATGCCGGGTGCAGCGAGCTGACTCGCAGCGGCCACTGCGACAAGCACAAGCCCAAGCGGCGGCGCCGACAGTCTGCCGCATATCACGGCTGGTATCAGTTGCCGCTGTGGCAAAAAACTTTGCGGCCGACGCAGCTGCTCAAGGAGCCGTTCTGTCGCGAGTGCGCGCGCGATGGCCTACGCATTGCCGCCCAGGTCGTTGACCATGTCCGGCCGCATCGCGGAGACTGGGAGGTGTTCGCAGATGCATCCAACCTGCAGAGCTTGTGCAAGCACCATCACGACCAAAAAACCATGCAAGAACG
>CAYJGR010000070.1:0-9501 GCA_964370005.1 uncultured Oscillospiraceae bacterium | reverse complement strand
TGTATACAAAGTCGCCTATTCCCTACAAATAGGGGTTATGGCATATTTTTCAGAAATTCTAATCTCGCCATGGAAATCAGAGACAACAACGGCAACACCGCCCATAAATCGCTTGTAATAAGGCATATAAATGAAAACTTCATCAAAAGAAGCAGTAATATTGTAGGCGGGAGGTTTTATTATTTTGAAGATCATACCGCTCTGAATTCGGCCGAGAAAAAGTTGACGGCCGTCAATCAAAAAATCAAAAACAACAATGAATTTCTGCTCCAAAAAAGCAAGGTGCAAGCCGATCTCGCGGCGTTGTCGGCCGAAAAATCGGTTTATGACAGCATAGATAATATATTGCTCACAGGTACCGCTAAAATCGAACAAATCATCAGCCAAATAGAATACAGTGATGATAAAAAAAGACTCATGAATATCGTAAGTATACATGCTCTGGTCATGAAGAGGGAGTGTATGTACCGTATAAATGTGCTTTATCAAGACTCTCAACCATTACCTGTCTTAATGAACTCATTTGCAGAACTGCGAGAATTGGCGGGTAATTTAGGGGTATCTATCACCGCCGGATGTACATTGTCGGGGGTACTCCCCACAAATTATATGCTTCAAATATATAGCTTTTTTATCAGTGCATTTGAAAGAACAATTGAGCTACACTGTAAAAATATATTGGTGCAAATTTATAAGCAGGGGGAACATGTTGTGTTTTCAGTGTTGGCCGATAAACCCTTATTTGATGACCATGACCCTGCAATATATGAGAAAAGTGGGGTGGATTATACCGTGCAGGTCAAAGACTGGGAGGATAGCAAGGCTTATCTGCTCACTTTTACATATGATGATGCAAATAACTATGGTGAAACGCCCCTCACAACCGCACAGAGCGGTATATAAAAGCTGTAACTACCGCCAATAAACATCGTATCAAGGGAGGTGCAAAATGACAGAGCTGTTTTTTTACTCGGCAGGCATTACGACCACAGTATTTTTTATAATGATATGTCTTTTTGCCACCCAAGCCACCTATGTGGGGTTGATGGCGCTAAATTACCGCATGAGAGAAATTAGGTTTCTTATAGGCGAGATGCTGTTGCTTGTTTATATTTCTGTGATGACGGTAATACCTGTTACGGTGCTTATATATCGTAGGTATAGTGTAATTTCATTATCACACTTGGAAATGCTTTTGTATGTGGTGGGTATCCCCGGTGTAATTTATTTTATATATTTGAGCATAAAAAAAACACAGGGTAGTCCACTTGCCGCATTGGGGATTATTCTTACTCTACCTGTAATAAGTAATTTCATGTATGGTGGTTATATTATTTTCTTTTCTTTAGCAATAGTTATTTTATCATTTCGTATGCTGACTTTAACAAAATCCACTCTGCACAGACAAAAAAATGAACTGAACGCCTTTTCTATTATGGATGGCCTTGATAAGCTCCCTTGTGGGGTGATGTTTTATGACCTGAGCGGATACATATTTTTGACCAATGCAAAAATGACCGACTTAGCAATGCGCTTTGTGAAAAAAGAGCCCAAAAACGGCAACCATTTTTGGAATGTACTTGAACGGTGTAATATTTCTGATGTCGAATCGCAGATAGTCGAGGGGGACATTCTGCTGCGCACACCAAATGCGGCGTGGCGTTTTTCAAAGCAACAATTCAGGTTGGGCAATTTCTATTATAATGAGATTACCGCCATAGATGTCACCGAAAGTATCGGGGCATTTTACACACTCGAAGAAGAAAACGAAAAGCTTGAGCGGCAAAACGAGGAGACAAAAAAGCTTGCAAAAAGCATCGAAACATTGCACCGTGAACGGGAATATGCCAGAATACGTTCAAGGGTACACGATGTGCTCGGCCAAAGGCTGACAGCCATACAGCGCATAAGCCAAACCGACCAAGATGTCGACTACAACACATTGCTTTTTTTATCAAAGGATGCTATTGAGCAAATAAAGACAAAACGCGGTGGCAATGCAAGGGAGCTATTTGGGGAGATATATAATTATTTTTATAAGATAGGCTTATCAATTGAGCTTAATAATGACCTGCCAGAGGAAGAACATGTCGCATTTTTATTCTTGTCTGTCCTGCGAGAGGCCTGCACAAATGCGATTAAACACGCACAAGCCACAAAAATGTTTGTGCAAATCGAGCAAGGGCAGGATATGTACCGAATCGAGATAACAAACAACGGCAATGCACCCCAAAGAGGCCTGATAGAGGGCGGTGGACTATTTGGAATACGCAACCGTGTCGAGAGTTTAGGGGGCACCCTCAAAGTTGAGGTCATACCCGAATTCAGCTTAATTATAACCATAAAAAGGGGGCTGCCACAGTGATTAAGGTGTTTATAGTGGATGATCATAAATCTGTGCTTGACTCATTTAGCAACATCATACAGACCCAAGATGACATGGAGTATGTGGGAAGTGCAAGCGAGGTGAAAAGTGTTGTACATAAGTGCAAAGAGCTAAGCCCCGATGTAATTTTAACCGATGTTTCAATGGAAAAAAGCAACAGCGGTATAACACTTACCGAGAAACTAAAATTTGAATTCCCCCACATAAAAATAATTGTAATGTCAGGCTTTGACGAAATCTCCTACATCCCCGAGGCCAAAAAAGCGGGGGCCGATGCCTTTTTATCAAAATCTAACGCCATACACGATTTTGTTGATATGATACGAGCTGTTATGAAGGGGGAGGGCAAATTCCCCGAGAGCGTACAAATCCCCACCGCCAATGGTGAATCTCCCTTTACCGATCGGGAACTGGAGATGCTAAGACTGCTGTGCCACTCCTATTCCCGCAAGGAAATTGCCGATGAAATGAACATTGCACATGGCACGGTCAAGCGCCATATAGAGAATATGTTGGAAAAATCCGACTGCAAAAACACGATGGAACTGGTGCTTTATGTGGTGGGCAATGGTTGGATATCTTCGAAAATATGATAAATGTTTTTAGCGGCCTCCCCTGCACTTTTATCTGTTGAGCTTAACCCTCTCTAAATATAACTTTGACCAATCGCCGGGCGCACCGTAACATGCGCCGAGCGATTGGTCAATTGTCATTTTGTAATATTTTAACGTGTCAACATTCCATATACATCGAGAGGCACTTGGTTTAGCACCGCATTGTTGGGGTTCCAAATGAGGGCCTTTTCATCGAGGGTGAGGCCAAATTCGGCACCGTCATCCACAGCGGCGTGCAGATTGCGAGGGGATACCGAGTCGCCGGCATTGACCACCTTTATACCCGCCTGTAGCATCTCGGTAAAGAACTCGTCATTTGCTCTTACATGACAGCTCACAACATTGTCAACCGCTATCTCATGACGCTCAAATCCGCTACCGATTATGACGACAGCCCCATCTTTTATCTGGGATACCGTCGAGCTCTCGTAGACCGTCACGGGGTGGGCAAAGGTTTTTTGATCCTCGAGTCCCTCGGCATGTTCTTGCCTAAAGTTCTTGCGGGTGACATACATGTGTATTACATCGAGTTTCGAGCCCAGCTCCTTTTGCTCGGTCACAATAATGACCTCCTTGCCGATGGAGGCGAGGAATTCGGCCGTATCGACCGCCGCAAAGTGATCGCCCCACAAAAGCACCTTTTGGCCGAGTTTTTTCATGGTGCGCTCGCCGGGGTGGTATTCACAGTTGACCTTAGGACATGCCACAGCCTCCTCAAACGGCACAACCATAGGATGATCTGCCCCCGCACACTGAGGTACATAGGAGCGTGCACCGGTGGCATTGAGCACGATGTCATATGCCTTTAACTGCTCTATGGTCGGGGTGCATTTCAGTTTGACATCGACACCCAGCTTTTTAATCTGACTTCTGATCCAGTCGGCATACCACTTCATTTTTTGCTTGCCCGGCACGACACAACAACCCAAGATAGCACCGCCAAGCTCGCCTGTTTTTTCAAATATCGTCACCTTATGTCCACGCACTGTGGCAATGCGGGCGGCCTCCATACCTGCGGGGCCACCGCCCACCACCGCTACACTCAGCGGATTGGGTGCGGGCTGTATGTTGTCAAACTCCATATGTCCGCAGGCGGGATTTATGGCGCACTGGATCTCCTTTTTGGCCATCATCGACTCCTGCCAACAGCCTGTCAGACAACTTATACATTTGCGGATTTCGTCGGGCTTGCCCATTGCCGCCTTTATAGGCCAGTAGGGATCGGCCAACAGCTGGCGAGATAGTCCCACCATATCGGCCTTGCCCGCAGCCAATATATCATCACAATAATCGGGGTTACGCAGTACACGGTTGCAGATGGTGGGGATGGACACAGCATTCTTGATGGTGGCCGCCGCCTCAACCTGCCAACCCTCGTCATAGGGCATGGGACAGAATCCTGCCCCGGGGGTCTCCTGTATACAACAGCTCAGATCCAAACAGGCCACACCGGCCTTTTCAAACTCCTGTGCCACCAAGATGCTCTCGTCCAGACGGCGTGAACCGTCCAGGAACTCATCTATGGAGTATCGCACAAATATCGGCCAATCCTTGCCACACTTTTTCTGTATGGAGGCGATTATGGCCAGCGGGAAGCGCATACGGTTCTCAAAACTGCCACCGAATCGGTCTATGCGGCGGTTGAGGTAGGGGCTCATGAACTGGGAAATGAGATAGCCGTGGGCGGCGTGAAGCTCTATGCCGTCAAACCCTGCCGCCTGTATGCGCCATGCGGCATCGGAAAATTTTTCGATCATCTCAAGACATTCCTCGGTCGTGATACCACGCACCGCCTTGCCTTTCTCCTCTTGGTTTTCATACACCACCTCATGGCCTGCACTCCAAGGGAGTTTTACTACCATATCATTTGTGGACATGGTATTGTAGCGGGGGATGGCACATTGCCGTCCGGGATGTTGTAGCTGTACAATGCACTTAGCACCATAGCGGTGCATCGACTCGGCCAGGCGGGCAAAGCCGGGTATGTAGTTGTCATTATCGGCCACAAGACATGTGACGGTGGGGCGACCCGTAGCCGAATCGGGGGTGGTGGCTCCCACAACGATAAGCCCTGTGCCACCCTTTGCAATCTGTGAATGATGATGTATATCCCTCTCACTGACCGAACCATCGGCATTTGAAGAGCTGATATCGGTGGGCACATGGCAAATGCGGTTGGGTATAACCATGTTGCCGATTTTAAGCGGCTCGAACATGTGCGGGTAGTGTGCATTTTTCATCTTAAAAATCCCCCTCTTTTGTTTGTGTATTAAAAACGTACAATTTAATATTACCACCTCCGGGGCAGGTGGACAATACCAAAAAAATAAATTCTACGCTTTGCACTACTTTATTTTGATCTATTGGCTTATATGCACAAGAAAAACTTGCTATGTGCATATGCTCACAGCAGGTTTTACATATTTTGGGTGTTCAATATATAAAAACCCCCGCCATTGGCACACGCCACGGCAGGGGTTATACGTTTTATCTAAAATCAATCGATTTTCAGCACATCGGGGGTGGAACGATAACCAACACCCATGCGGTCGATGCCCATGTCGATAAGCTCAAGGAACTGCTCACGGGTGCGGATGCCGCCACTGCCCTTTACGAGCATTTTGTCGCCACAAATTTTAAGCATTTGGTCGATAATCTCGGGGGTGGCGCCCACGGCATTGCCACCGGTATAAAAGCCGGTCGAAGTCTTGATGAAGTCGGAGCCGGTCTCGAGAATGACCTCTGTGGCCTTGGCAATCTGCTCGCTTGTCAGGGCATCGGTCTCGATGATAGTCTTGACAGCTGTGCCGTGCTTGTGGCACACATCTACAACGGCCTTGATATCGGCCTTGACCTCATCCCACATGCCACTTCTGATCCAACCGTAATTGGCCACGATATCCAACTCGAATATATCGCCACGCTTACAATATATCTCGGCCTGCATGGCCTTGGACTCGGTGGTGGACAGACCAAATGGGAAGTCGCACACCAAACAAATCTTGGTGTCTGTGCCCTTGGTCAGTTCGGCAGCTATATCAAGAGAGCTTGGATTGATACACACAGTGGCACAACCAAAGTCTATACCCTCTTTTATATATTTTTTGATTTCGTCCTGGGTGAACTCGGGTTTAAGCACCGACTGGTCGATGTAAGAGGCCAATTCCTTTACCGACATTTCGGTAGCTTTTTTAGAAGGCTTTTTCATGATAAACTCCTCTTTTCTTTTTTATGTTGTATCAAATGTATGATACATTTATTTTTATCATACCATAATCATTTCAAATGTCAAGTCGATTTCTGCGCTATTTCTAACTGCTTAGTCATTATAACCCCATCCTCGGGTGGATTTCGATAGTAATTGCACCTCAGCCCCTCATACGAAAACCCCAACCGCTCATAAAGCGATATGGCCGCCATGTTGGATGGGCGCACCTCAAGGGTTATAAATTGGCTGTCCCGCTCGGTCGCCCACTGTATAAGATGCCCCACCAAGGCCTTTGCAATACCCTGCCCTCTGTGCTCGGGGAAAACCGCCACATTTGTTATGTAGCACTCACCCACCACATGGTGCATCCCGATATATCCCACCACACCGCCACTTTGATCTGTTGCCACCCGAAATACCCCAAGTGGGTTCTCTACCTCGTCGGCAATGGCCTTACTGCTCCAAGGCTGTGAAAAACACACCTCTTCCAGCTTTGCAACCATCTCAACATGTCTATGCTCCATGGTCACAATATTTATATCACACTTCACACTCAGTGCGCCTCCTGCCAGGTTGTGCCAACACCCACCTCCACCTCCATGGGTACCGACAATGTTGCGGCCTGCCCCATCTCCTGCTTTAACAGCTCGGCCACACGCTCGCTTTCCTCCTTTGGGGCTTCGATTAGCAGTTCATCGTGTACCTGCAAAATGAGTTTAGCCCTAAGTCCCTCCTCACGCAGGCGGTTATATACCCTTATCATGGCGATCTTGATAATGTCGGCCGCCGTGCCCTGCACAGGGGCATTCATGGCAACCCGCTCGCCAAATGCCCGCAGGTTGCGGTTGGAGCTTTTAAGCTCGGGTAGATACCGCCGCCGTCCAAACAATGTAGTGACATATCCCAGTTCCTTGCCCTGCTCTATGGTGCTTTCCATATACCTTTTAACCCCGCTGTAGGTTTTAAGGTAGCTCTTTATATATCCGTCGGCCTCGGCCACGCTGACCCCAATATCCTTGGACAGCGAAAATGCCCCAATCCCGTAGACGATACCAAAATTGACCGCCTTGGCACGGCGACGCATAATCGGAGTGATGAACATAGGGGGTAGGTTAAAAACCTGTGCGGCCGTGTTGGTGTGTATATCCTCACCCACCAAAAAGGCCTCGGTCATCTGTTCATCCTCGGATATAGCCGCCAACACCCGCAGTTCTATCTGGGAATAGTCGGCATCGACCAGCACCCAATCCTTCTTGGCCGAGAAAAACCCTCTCATCTTGCCCCCAAGCTCGGTGCGAATGGGAATGTTTTGTAAATTAGGCTCGGCCGAGCTTATGCGACCCGTGCGGGTTTCGGTCTGGTTAAATATCGAGCGTATACGTCCATCCTCTTCCACCTGCTTTGAAAGCCCCTCGACATAGGTCGATTTAAGCTTTGCGTACTTGCGGTAATCCAGCACCTTTTCAACTATGGGGTGGTAACTTTGAAGGCTTTCCAATACCTCGGCATCGGTCGAATAACCACTCTTGGTCTTTTTTCGCACCGGCAGTTCGAGTCGCTCAAACAACACCTCACCGAGCTGTTTTGGGGAATTTATGTTAAACTCCCCCTGCGCAAGCTCCCATATCTCGGCCTGTAGGCGCTGTATTTCCCCCTCAAGTTCCACACCAAATTCGAGCAGTCCCTCTTTATCCAATGCAAAGCCCAACTGCTCCATGTCGGCCAACACCTCGGCAAGGGGTATCTCTATCTCCCGCAAAAGTTTCATCTGGCCGTTTTGTTCTATAAGCCCTTCCAAATGACTGCAAAGCCCCGCCATACACCCTGCCGAAATGACTGTTTTTTCCTCCGCTGTGGGGGTAGCTATGCCGTACTGTGTGCAAAGACGCTCGGTAGAATAATCGTTACTGTCGGGGCTGAGGATATATCCCGCTAAACGGCAATCAAACACCACGTTACAAAGCTTGTCCGGCCACATCGCCCTATAAAGTGCCTTGCAGTCGTCGGTATATTTGGGGTTGGGCAATTTCCCCAAGTCCACAAGCAGTTGTGCCGAGGGGTTTTCCCACAAAGTCACCGCTCCCCCCTGCTCTACAGCAAGATGGGTCAGGGTGTTTTTATCATATCGTGCGGCGATATAGAGTGCCGCCGAATTATCCCATGCGGGTAGGGTATCCCCACCCATATTCACTTCGAGCTTTGGCGTTTCTTGCTTTGAGGTTTCTCCACTCTCACCGCCCTGCTCGGGGGATAGCCCCAGTCGCTTTATATGGGAAAACATTTCAAGGCCGGCCAATAGGTCGTGCAGTTTACCTGTCTGAACCTCCCCACGCTTTAGGCTGTCGGGATCGGTGGGGATGGGGACATCGGTGCGTATGCGGGCAAGGTCTCGGCTTAAAAATGCCGACTCTCTGCCCTTTTCAAGCTTTGTTTTTACCCCCGCTGTGGCCTCAAGTGAGGCGACATCCTCAAAAATCTTTTCAAGACTGCCGTATTTGGCCACAAGGGGTAGGGCGGTTTTTTCGCCTATGCCGGCCACGCCCGGAATGTTGTCCGAACTGTCGCCCATGAGCGCCTTTAGCTCCAAAAGTGCCATGGGTGTGATGCCGTACTGCTCCTGTATAGCCTCGGGGGTCATGGGGGTATAGACAGCACCGCCCGCCTTGGTCGAGGCCAGTACCACCGTGACATTATCCCGCACAAGTTGCAGGGCATCACGGTCGCCTGTGGCTATGATGCAGGTGTCCTCCTGCCCACACGCCCCCGCAAGTGTTCCTAAGATGTCATCCCCCTCAAAACCACTCATCTCCAAAATCTTGTAACCCATGAGGGTGAGTATCTGCTTTATAAGCGGTAGCTGACCCGCAAGCTCGGGGGGCATCCCTTTGCGCTGTGCCTTGTAGCCGTCATACATCTTGTGGCGAAATGTCCCGCCCGGCAAATCGAAGGCGAATGCCACCTCGTCGGGCGAAAGTTCGGACAGCAGTTTTTGCAAGATGTTGAGAAAACCCACAAGGGCGTTTGTGTACTCTCCTGTGCTTGTCGAGAGCAGTTTGACGCCGTAAAAGGCACGATTGAGTATGCTGTTTGCATCTATGGCTAAAAGTTTCATGATTGTGTCCCCCGAGTTGTATATGTTTATTATTATAGCATAAATGCAAACAAAGTCACCCGTATGGATAGCTTAAAGTATTTATGATATAATTCGGCATCTCCCCGCCGTGCGGGGAGGCCAATTTAAATAATTATAATGACCGTCCTGTGGTCATTGTATCACCTGTGATACAATTCGT